>JBILEY010000391.1:0-4995 GCA_044351865.1 Planctomycetota bacterium
GGCGGTCACCGGCGGCTGGTCGTTGGACCAGCGCTGGCGCACGTAGGTCAGCGCGTCGGCGATCTCCTGGTCGCTGAGCGTGCCGGCGAGTGGCGCCATCAGGCTGTTGTAGTTCGCGCCGCGCACCGTGATCGGGCCCATCATGCCGTGCAGCACGATGTCGATCGCGCGCGTCGGATCGCCGGCGAGCCACTCGGAGCCGTCGAGCGGCGGGAACACCGGCGGCACACCGCGGCCGTCGAGGCCGTGGCAGGCGATGCAGGTGCGGGCGAACACGGCGGCGCCGCGTTCGTGGATCGCGGCGTCGATCGCGTGCACACGCTGCACCTGGGCTTCGGCGGCGGCAGCGCCAATGCTTTGTTCGGCCAACGCTTCGAGCGCACCGACCAGCGACGCGCCACTGCCGATCGCGACCAGCGACACGTCGTCGAACCACGCCGTGCCCTGCGCCCCGCCGTAGCCGCCGAACAGGCAGTGCACGACCAGTTCGTCGTCGCCTTCGGCGTCGAACTCGGCCTGCACGAGCGTCCAGTCCTTGGTGCCCTTGACGCCTTGCGTGCGCACGCCGCCGTGCACGTTCAACATGACGCCGTCGGCGCCGCGCGGCGTGGTGACGTTGTCGGTCTTGATCCAGCCGCTGAGGCGGTAGCGCGTGCCGCCCTTGACCTTGACCAGCGCGGCGACGCCGCAGTCACTGCGCCGCTCGCTGCGCACGCGCAGCGCCGGCGAACCATCGCGCCCGCCGGTCGCGTCGCGCGCGAACGCGACCTCGTCGGCACCAGCCCCGCTGTAGATGCGCAGGTCGGTCCAGCCGCGCGGCCGTTCGCCGTCGGCACGTTCGCCGTCAACATCGTCGAACGCGCCGTTCGGCAGCACGTTGGTCGGCTCGGCGCGTACGCCGAGCTGGAGGCCCGCGGTCTTCGCCGCCGCCAACACGGTCTCGGCGTGACGCCGCGCCGCCATCTGCCACGCGTCGCGCAGCGTGACGTCGTCGAAGATCGCCGCTTCGGCGGCCTGGCCGGTGCGCAGGATCGCCGCCCCGATCGCCGGATCGGCCGCGGCTTCGCAGAGGCGCACCAGCAGTTCAGCGAGGTCGCGGCCGGCGAGCGGCAGCGGGCCGTCGCCGACGAACACGTCCTTCAGCACCGCGACGTTCGCCAGGTGCAGCGCCGCCCGCCGCGTCGGCTCGTGCCGCGAGCGCAGCGTCGTCGCCAGCAGCGTGTCGGTGAGCGCGTCGTTCGCCGCCAGCAGCCACAGCGCGTGCGGGCTCGACTGCGAACCGGTCGCCGCCAGCGCCGCGAGGGCAGGCAGCATCGCATCGTCGCCGCGTTCGCCGAGCAAGCGCTGCGCGTGCAGGCGCCACAGCAGGTTGTCGTGGCCGAGGCCGGCGAGCAGGTCGCCGAGATCCGGCGCCTTCGGGGCCTGCGCGAACGCCGGTGCCGCTTCGTCCTTCGAACCGGCCGGGAACACGCGCCAGATGCGGCCGTGCTGCGTGTCGCGCAGCGGCGTCTCGTAGGCGTTGCCGCGGCCGGTCTTCGCGTCGATGCCAGCGGACCCGCGCGTCGGCGTCGGGTTGTGCTGCACGATCAGGTTGTACCAGTCGCAGATCCAAACGGCCCCGTCGGGCCCGACCTCGGCGCACACCGGCGCGCTCCAGGCGTCGGCCGAGCTGTAGAGGTTGTTCGGCGACTGCACGGCGCGGAAGCCACCGCCGCGCCGTTCGAGATGGAACGTCGCCACCAGCTTGCCGGTCGGCTCGCAGACGAACGCGGCGCGCTCGCGGTAGTCGGCCGGGAAGCGCACCGCCGTGTAGATCGCGTGGCCCGCAGCCGAGGTGAAGCGGTCGAAGAAGTCGACCTGGCGGATGTCGCGCGACGACGGGAAGAACAGCGGGTCGCTGTCGGCGCGCGGCGTCACGTGGGTCTGCATGCCGGCGCGCTGGTAGGCCGCGTCGGCGAAGGTCAGGAACCAGCTCGGATTGCCGTTCGCGGTCGAACCGACGACGTCGCCGACGGCGTTGGTGCCGAGGCCCCACGTGTTGTTCGTCGTGTGCTGCAGGAACTCGAGCTTGCTGCCGTCCGGACGGAAGCGGAACACGCCCTGCGCGAAGTCGTGGCGCTCGCCGCCGACCTCGCCGCGGAAGCCGGAGTAGCCGACGGTCGCGTAGACGAAGCCATCGCGCTCCCACCGCAGGTTCGACACGCCAGCGTGCGTATCGCCCATCGAGAAGCCGGTGAACAAGACGCGCCGCTCGTCGGCGCGCAGGTCGCCGTCGGTGTCGCGCAGGAACAGCACGTCGCTGCCGTTGGTGCAGATCACACCGCCGTTGGCGAAGCAGAGCGACGTCGGGATCGACAGCTTCTCGGCGAAGCGCGTGAAGCGATCGGCGCGGCCGTCGCCGTCGGTGTCCTCGCACACGGTGATGCGGTCGTGGCCGAGGTCGCCCTTCTGCAGGTTGTTCGGGTAGTCGATCGTCTCGACGACGAACGCGCGGCCGCGCGAGTCCCACGCGACGTGGATCGGATTGACGATGTCCGGCTCGCTGGCGAACAACTGCAGCTGCATGCCGACCGGCACCGTCGCCAGCTTCTGCGACTGCGCGGGCGGCAGCGGCTTCTGCGCCTTCGTGATCTCGCGCCGCTCGCGGTAGCCGGGCAGCGACACCTCTTCTTGTTCGAGCTGCGGCAGTTGCAGGTTGGTGAGCAGTGCGCGCTTGTCGTCGCCGACGGCCCACAGGATCCCGTTCTGTAGCAGCTGCTGGAACTCGGGCTTGTCCCAGACGCGATGGTCGTGGCCCGAGGCGGTGTAGAAGACGCGGCCCTTGCCCTGCGTGCGCACCCACGTCCACGGCTGCTCAGAGCGGCGCTGCAGGATCACGCGATCGCCGGCCTGTTCGTCGTGTTCGTAGGTCTCGTCCCACGCGCGGAACGACGGCAGGCCCGTGAGCACCGGATGGTCGTTGGCGACGTTGTCGACCGCGAACTCCTCGCCGCCGTGGCGCAGGAAGCGCGCACCGACGAGGCGCACGAACTCCGGCGAACGGCCCCAGCACGCCGACGCGCAGTGCACCGGCACGAAGCCGCCGCCGTTCTCGACGTAGGCGAACAGCGCCTTGCGTTGCGCCTCCGGCAGCACGCCCTGCTGGTCCCAGTTGCCGTAGAGCAGCACCGCGTCGAACGGCTGCAGGCCTTCGGCGGTGAACGCGCTCGCGGGATCTTCGCTGTAGGTCAGGTCGATGCCGGCGGTGCCGAGGCCCTTCTTCAGCGTCGCGTAGCGCGTGATCGGATCGTGGTGCGGACCATTGCGCGTCGGCGCGCCGAGGAACAGCACCTGCAGGCGGCGCGCGTTCGGGTTGGTGTCCTTGCTCGCTTGCGCGGCGCTGGCCGGCGCTTGTTGCGCAGAGAGTTCCCTGGTGGCAGCGAAGCTGCCCGCGGCGAGCAGCACGAGCACGGAGCGAACGAACGCGTCGGCGACGGGCGTACGGACCATGCGCAGAGTGTGCCTGGGTCCGCCGTGGCCGCTTGTAGGATTGTGCAAGCCGTGTGTAGCGTTCGGCCGCTCGGTTCGGGCCGACAGTCACAAGGCGCCTTCGGGCCTGGATCGTCTTGCTGCCCCGGAACCGACCGCAGGGCGAGGACTGCAGTCGGCGCTGCCGTCACCGCACCTTGGGCTCGCCCGGTAGGTTTCCGCCGCGGCCAGCCCCCATCGGAATCGAGTCGCGAACGCGGTAGACCCGGGCCATCACCAGCAGCCACTTGCCGTCGCTGCGCTTGGCCGGGACCAACGCCGTGCTGCCAGCCGCCATCAGCAACTTCATGCTCGCCTTGCAGCCGGACACGCGCGGCACTTGCACGGTGAGCTCCTGGCCCTGCACGCCGAGCTTGGTCTTCCATTCGGCGAGCGGCTTGTCGACGACCTGATTCTGGAACGCGAGGTCGACGAGGATCTTGCCGTCCTTGTCGACGGCACACAGGGTTTCGATGCGCGTCCCGGCTTCGACCGTGTCGACCACCGGCTCGGCGATCACGGTCCCGTTCTCGGTCCGCACGGTGAAGTCGCGCACGTAGGCGATCTGCTCGGCCACGGCCATCGAAGCCGCCTGCAGGTTCTTGGCGACGATCTGCGGCGCCTGCAACACGTTCGCGCTGGCATCGATCGCTCGCTTCACCAACGCATCCGCGGCATCGCCCTCGAGCACGAGCATGGTCGGAGCCGGATCGTCGCCGCCGGCCTCCTGGCCCTTCTCCTGGCCCTTCCCCGGCGCTGTGGTGATGAGCTTGGCTGCGGGGCCGAACTCGACGAAGGCGCCCTCCGACATCTCCAGCACCTTGATGTCGAGCAGGAACTGTTCGGCCGCATTGGCCTTGGCGTCGCGCAGGAAGCCCTCGACGCAGCCGATCCACTGCGCATCCCCCATGGCGGCGAGGTGCCGTTCGCCGAGGGGTTGCACGTCGCCCTTCGCATTCGCCGCAGTTGCTGCGAGGCGGGCCAGCGAAGCAAGACGCGCGAGGTCGCCCGCTTCGATCGGCTCCGCCTTCGCCTGACGTTGCACACCGAGCACGCCGCCCGGAGCGCCCGCTGCCCGCGGCAGCGCCGCTGGCCCGAACAGATCGCCGACGTCGAGCACGACGACTTCGCGCCCGCTGCCATCGCCGAGTTGCATGCGCTGCGCAGGCACCGCCGCCGCGAACGCACCGAGAACAACGCAACCGACCAGCCAGTTCGAGAGCTTCATCGCACACTCCATTGGGTGAACACTTCGACGCGCACGTCGGGGCGTGCGACCAGCACTTCCGTCGCGCGCACCTGCGGTGCCAGGCCGAGCGTCGGCACGATCGGCTCGACGACGGCGGACAGGATGCGGCCGGCGGCGACGTTCGCCTTGGGCACCACCGGGTGCGTCGGCGCAATCGCAGCCAGCACGAGCGCGGCCGCCACGCCGGCGAGCCCGGCGCCGAGCACGAGCCAGGGCCAACGCCGCAAGCGCGGGCTGCG
>JBILEY010000392.1:0-4990 GCA_044351865.1 Planctomycetota bacterium
GCCGTCGGCACCGCGCACGGCGCCGCGCAGCGAAGCTCCTGGCTGCAGTTCGACGAGCCCGAAGTCGATCTCGCCACCGACCTCGATGCGCACGTCGTGGCGGACTGCGCGCACGGCGCCTGGATGGTGCAGTTCGAAGTCGATCGTGCCGGCCGGCAGTTCGCGCAGCTGCAGCGTGCCGTCGTCCTGCGCCTGCAGGGCCACGTATTCGCCGCGCTCCTGGTGCCAGCAGCGCACCTCGGCCGGCACACCGGTGCCGTTCGCCAGCTGCACACGGCCGCGCGCGCTGCCGAAGGCGCCGCGTTCGGCGACGAAGCGCACGCCGGTGGCCCCGCTGTCGACCTCGCGCAGCACCGCGTCGGCAAACGTGCGCGGCCGGCGCCCCGGCGCGAACGCGCGCAGGTCGACGGTGCGCTGCTTCGGCAGCGGCAGCCGGAACGCGCCGTCGCTGCCGCTGACGGTCGTCGGCGACGGCTGGCCGCGTTGGTGGGCGAGCACGCTCCAGCCAGCCAGTGCCAGGCCATTCTTGTCGACCAGCACACCCTGCAGGGAGTGGCCGGTGCTGGCGCCGAGCACCGCGTGCCACTCGGCCGCTTGCCCAGGTTGCAGTTCGAGCTGCTGCTTCGCCGTGCGGGCCGTGCCGCCGGCCGGCTGCCAGCGCGCTTCGACCTGCACTTGCCCAGGTCCCACCTGATCGAACTGGAAGCGGCCGTCGGCGTCGCTGCTGGTTGCGGCACCGGCGATCGAAGCGGCGGCGTCCACGGCGACGCGCGCACCGGCCAGCGGGGCGCCGTTCTCGTCGACGACGGTGCCGCGCAACAGGCTCGGCGGCTGCATGCGGAGCTGCAGCGCATGGCGCTGGCCGGGCCGCAGGTCGAGCGTTCCGCGCAGTCGGCCGCCGTCGCGCGCGCGCGCGGCGTACTGCGTCGGTCCCGCCGGCAGGCGCGGCACTTCGAACTTGCCGAACTCCCCGCTGGTGACGCGGACCGGGGCGCTCGGCAGGTCGGCGCCGGTCGGGGGCGGCTGCAGGCTCTGGAACTCGACCTCGCAGCCGGCGAGCGGCCAGTCGCCGGCCGCGTCGAGCACGAGGCCGTCGATGCTCGCGAACTCGCTGCGCAGCTGCAGCTGCAGCACCAGCGTCGCCGCCTGCGCGCCAGCCGCGGCCGGGCGGCACAAGAACATCGGCGACGGCGCGTAGGCATCGTGGCGTGCGCCGAAACGGCCGCCGTGCAGCAACGGCACACGGAAGCTGCCGTCGGCGGCGCTGCGCCCGGCGCACAACGGAACCGGCACGTCGCCGTTCGCACCGTCCCACGGCAGCAGCAGCAGTTCGGCGTCGGCGATGCCGCGCGCGTCGGCGTCGACGACGCGGCCGGTGACGACGAGCCGCGGCTGCAGGCGCAGTTCGACCTCGACGATGCGTTCGGCGCTCAGTTGCAGAACACTGCTGCCGCCGAGGGCACTGCGGACCACGGCCGGCAGGCCGTGGCCACCGTCGCGGCGCAGGCGGGCGCGGCCGTCGCGGTCGGTGCGCGCGACCAGCGGCGCCACGCGGCTGCCCGCGGTGGCACCGACCAGTAGCTCGACATCGACGAACGGCACCGGCGCCAGCGGCGTGCGCTCGTCGCCGACGCGCAGCAACACGTCGACCCCGGTCGGGCGGGTGTCGTCGGCCGGGGGCTGGGCCGCCGGCTGGCGTCCGTCGGCGGGGTCCGGTGCGGCGGCGTTCGGGCCCGCGGCGGGCGGGGTCGGCGCCAGCTCGCCGGTGGCCGGGTCCGCGGATTGGATCGGCATCGCCGGCTCCAGCGCCACCAGCGGCACCATCGCCGGTTGGCCTTCCCACGGCCGCCACAGCGCGGTGCCGATCACGGCACCGACGAGCAGGAGCAGCAGCAGCCAGGGTCTTCGCACCAATCCGCCTTACGCATATCCGCGGGCGGAGCGGCTGTCCAAAAGCGGACTCGCGCCGCGGCGGCGACGCGGACCCCGCCGGAGCTCGCGGCGCCGCGGGCCATGACCCGGTGCGACGGGGCTCCCGCGCGCGTCGGGAAAACCCCTCAGGTCGACGAGCGCCGAGCGGCGATGGAGCGCCGGGGAAAGGACGTAGCGGCAGCAACCAGCACCCGTAGGTCTCCATGGTCGTCTCGTCCGGAATCCTGGCCGTTCTGGCCAGCTTCGCTCCGTCTTCGTTCGTGGTTCCGCAGGATCCTGGCCAGGTCGCGCAGGATCCGCCGCCGGCCCCGGCCGGTGAAACCGCGACGCCGGTGCCCGCACCGGGCTCCGAAGCCGACCTGGGTGGCAATCCGGAGCCGGTACCGACGACGAGGTTCCTGCTCGAGGACCTGCTCTACGCCGCGGGGCTGGGCAAGCCGCTGGGCGATGCCGGCCTGCGCATCTATGGCTGGACGCAGGGCAGCTACACGACCAGCTCGACCAACGAGTCCAACGCGCCGACCCTGTTCAACGATCGGGCCGACTACTCCGCGATGGGTCAGAACTGGCTCGAGATCGTGCGCTCGATCGACACCACGAAGAGCGAACTGCAGGTCGGTGGCCGCGTGGCGTTGATCCTGCCCGGCTACGACTACAAGTACACGCTCGCTCGCGGCCTGTGGAACGACCAGAACGATCGCTACGGGTTCGACTCGGTCTACGTCTACGGCGAGGTCTTCGTCCCAGGCGTCGGCCCGCGCGGGACCACGTTCCGGGCCGGCCGTTGGGCGACGACCATCGGCTACGAGATGATCGAGGCGGTGGCGACGCCCTTCGTCACGCGCTCGTACAACTTCGCGGCCAACCCTTACACCCACACGGGGGTGCAGGCGACGACCGAGCTGTCCGCGAACGTCACGATGTACCACGGCTTCGTGACGGGCGCCGACGTCTGGTTCGATCCGGCCAAGACCTTGGGCTACGTCGGTGGCGTCAAGTGGACTGCCGATGGGGGGGGCACCAGCGTCGCGGCGAACGTCTTCTTCACCGGCGAAGGCTTCGACGCCAGCGAGTCGTTCCAGCACTACGACAGCTACAACCTGCTGGTCACGCACCAGCTCGCCGACGGCTGGACCTACTCGCTGGACGCCACCTACGGCCGTACGCCGGACACGGATCCCACCGGCCTCGCCGCCGGCGGTTCGGCGCAGTGGGTCGGGTTCGCGAACTACCTGGTGCGTCCGCTGAGCGAGACCGTGACCTTGAACCTTCGCGGCGAGTTCTTCCGCGACGACGATGGCCTGCGCACGGGCACGGCCGGCAACTACGTGGGCGTGACGGCGGGACTGCAGTGGACGCCGACACCGTGGTTGTGGCTGCGT
Source organism: Planctomycetota bacterium (assembly GCA_044351865.1). Classification (GTDB taxonomy): domain Bacteria; phylum Planctomycetota; class UBA1135; order UBA1135; family UBA2386; genus UBA2386. The sequence continues at coordinate 3,315 of JBILEY010000392.1, forward strand.
CCCTTCGCCCGCTTCGATCGCAACGGCAAGGGCCCGTTCGAGGGCGACGACGAGATGTGGAGTGGCGGCCTCGAGGTGATCGCTCGCTGGTGAGCGACGGTCCGCACGTTCACACCCGCGCGCCCGCACCCCAGAGCTGCAGGAAGCCCTGGCGCACGGTGCGGGTCGGCAGCTTCTCGGCGATCGAACGGACCAGCGCGCGCGCGGCCGCCGGGCGGTCGAGCCAGTGCAGGGCACGCAGCTGGATCGACAGCGGCAGGATGCTGTTCGCCAGCAACTCGTTCAGCGCGTCGGTGGTCGAGGGTTCGGCGCGGCCGAGCGCGGCTCGCGCCAGCAGCAGGTTGGCGCGGATCTCGGGCAGTTCCAGCTGCGCGATCATCGCGTCGAGGCCTTCTTCGTGCGCCAGCACCCCGAGCCGCACCAGGTAGGTGCGCGCCATCGCTTCGCCGAGGCGGTCGTTGCCGCTGCGCGCCAGCGCCACGGCGCGCTGCAGGGCCTCGATCGCTTCGTCGTCGCGGCGGCGCCAGAACAGCCGTTCGCCGAGGAACACCGCCGCGCGCGCGCCATAGGTCGGCAGTGACAGGCGCTCGGCTTCGTCGATCGCGAGGCGCAGATCCTGGCCCGCCCCTTCGGCGCCGACGACGGCGCGCATCTGGCCGCGGTAGACGTGGAAGCGCAGCCGCGCGCGCAGCAGGTTGCGGCTCGCCGGCTCGCGCTCGACCTCCTGCAGCGTGTTCAGCGCGCGGCCGAACAGGTGGTTCAGGGCTTCGATGCGGGCGAGATCGATCAGCAGATGGCAACGCAGGTCGTCGGCTTCGAGCGGCACGCGGTTGACCGCCGCCTGCAGGTGGCGCAGGCCGTCCTGCGCCATGCCGCGGTAGAGCAGGATGCGGCCGTGCAGTCCGTGCGCCTGCGCCGCCAGGGCGTCGGCGGCGGCATCGTGCCGATCGGCGAGGTCGTCGTGCACCGACTCGAGCAGCGCGATCGCCGACATCAGGCGGCCGCAGTCGAGTTCGCCGTTGGCCATGCCGGTGCGCGCTTTCGCCGACGCGTCGGCGTCGTGCAGTTCGCGCGCCAGGGCTTCGGCCTGGCGGTAGGTGCGGATCGCCACCTCGTCCATGCCGGCGTTGGCGCGCGCGGACGCTGCCAGCAGCAGGAAGCGCAACTGCCGGCGCTGGTTCGGCAGCGTCGCCGCGACCTGGCCGAAGTGCACGCCGAGGCGGCCGACCAGGCGCAGCGCGGTGCGGCGGGAACCGGCGCGCACCCGTTCGTCGAGGCCGTCGAGCAGCGGATCGAGGCAGCCTTCGTGGTCGAGCGCCATCGACCGGTGCATGCCGACCTCGAGCCGAGACGCGCCGCGCTGCTCCAGCACGTCGGCGGCGAGGCGGTGCAGGCGCTGGCGTTCGTCCGGCGGCAGCTCGCGCAGCAGCGCCTTCTGGAAGTCGCGATGGCGGAACGACACCTCGCCGCCCTGCGCGCGCACGATGCGGCCGCGGAACAGCGACAGCGTCTCCAGCACCGACAGCTCCGGTGCCTGCACCAGCGCCGCCAGGTCCTCCAGTTCGCAGCGTTCGCCGAGCACGGCGGTCGCCGACAGCACGAGGCGCTGCGCCGGTTCGAGGCCGGCGACGCGCGAGCGGAAGCGTTCGAGGTGGCCCGGCGCCGGCCGCGGCTCG
>JBILEY010000393.1:0-4989 GCA_044351865.1 Planctomycetota bacterium
GCACGAGGGCGATGACGAGGCTCGGCACGGCCTTGCCGCTGAGCATCCAGACCGTGATGCCGAACAGGGCGCCGGCCTCGAGCACGCCCATCGGCAGCAGCAGGGCCTGGAAGCGCAGCGGTGCGCGTTCGTCGACCGGCAGCGCCTCGGCGCGGCGGTTCATGACCACGCGCAGCACGAGACCGGCGACCAGCATCGCGGGCCCGAGCAGCAGCGCGACGTCGGCGAGCTCCGTCGGCAGGTCCGGCTGCAAGCCCTTGCCGTCGTTCTGCTGCAGCACGATGGCAGCGACCAGCGCGTAGGCGCCGACGCCGAACAACAGCGCGAACGCGATCAGGCGCTGCTGCGCGAACGACGCGTTGCGCGGGCCGCCGTTCATGCGCGCGAGAACAGGCCGAGCACGTGGCCCGAGCCGATCAGGAACAGCGGCTTCGCCAGCTGCTGCGTGTAGCCCGCTTCCTTGGCGATCGCGCGCACGCGGTCGTTGCGCAGCACGTTCTTCGGCTTCTTGCCCGCGAGCTTGACGCGCACTTCGCGCAGCAGGTTCTTCAGCGACGTCGCCGAGAACCAGGTCACGATCACGTGCTTCTTGGCGACGCGGAACAGTTCGCGCAGGTGGCGTTCGCGCAGCTCCTGCGACTCGAGGTGGTGCGACAGCCGGAAGCTGACGACGACGTCGACCGAGCGGTCGGGCAGCGGGATCTCGAGCGCGGTGGCGCGCACGTAATGCCGCGACGGCACACCGGCCTTTGGCTCCGGCCCGTGGTCCTTCTGGTTCAGCGACACCATCGTGAACGACCAGTCGCTCTCGATCAGCTGCTGGCAACGCGAGCGCAGGAAGTCCGACAGGCGGCCGTGGCCGCACGGCAGGTCGAGGATCGTGTCGACGTGGCCGATGCGCGCGAAGTAGGTGTTCAGCAGCGCGCGCTCGCGCTTGTCCGACCACTTGCGGTGCAGCTTGTTGCGGTAGTCGGCCTTGTAGGCCTCGGCGCCGCGGGTGCTGTTGTAGTTGTGCAGCTTGCTCTGCTGCATCGGGGCGTGCAGGTTCGTCATCGCGCGGGATCTCGTCCGGCTCGGCTCGGCGGTGGGGGTCGTCGGTGTGGTTCTGGGGCGGCGAGAATAAGGAGCTGCGCCGCCACCGCGAGCGCCCGTTCCGCATTCAGCGGAACGTGAACCAGCGCACGCCGCCGGCCGGCACCTCGACCTCCAGCGTCGTGCGGCTGCGGCGGTCGAGGCGCAGCTCGAACGGCCGTTCGGCGTCGTCCTGGCCGCGGGCCACGTCGACGAGGCCGGCGAAGTAGAGGTCGAGCGGCAGCGTGCGCCGCAGCGCCCCTGCGGTGGGGTTCCACACGACCAGCATGGCCTTCTGGTCGCCGCGCGGGTCGACGTGCAGCACCCAGTCGAGGTCGCGGCCGCAGGCGCGGCGCGAACTGCCGTGCACGACGTCGGCTTCGAGGATGCGGCGATGGCGGCGATACCACTGCACCCACTTCGCCACCGCCGTGCGCACCGCCTCGGTGTCGTAGAGCCGCGGCCCGCGCCAGCACGCTTGCGCCCCGTAGCCGAGGTTGCTCGCCAGCATGCGTTCGTAGTGGTCGAGGTGCTGGTGCAGCGGCTCGATCGTCGCTGCGGCGCCACCGCCGTGGTACTCCGTGAGCGGCACGAACATCCAGCCCATCGACGGCGTCTTGTCGCGCGTGCCGTCGAACAGGTTCTGGCGCGCGTGCAGCACCTGCAGTTCGCGCGGCAGCGACCAGTTGGTCTCGCGGTAGCCCATGCCGGTCTTGCTGCTGCCCTGCAGGAAGTACCAGTCGGGCACGTTGAGGTAGACGCCGCGCGCGCGGCACCAGCGATAGAACTCGGCGACGATGCCGAACTGCACCCACCGCGAGTCGGCGTGGCCGCGCTGCAGCGGCGGACGCGCTGCCGCGTCGTGGTCGCCGGGATAGCTGCCGTCGTGCTCGAGCAGGTCGAAGCCCGTGTACTCGAAGAAGCGCCGTAGCTTCGCGAAGTAGCGCTGACCCCATTCGCTGGCCAAGGCCGGCGCATGGCCGAACGCGCCGCCGCCGGGCTTGCCGGTCGCGGCGTCGATGCAGTTGTCGCCGTCGGGCTCGATGCGCCGGCTCGCCAGCAGCGAGTAGCCGCCGAGCTGCACGCCCTTCTGGTGCGCGTAGTCGGCCAGTTCGCGCCAGCGGTCGAGGTTCGCCTGGCTGTCGTCCTCGATGTCGAAGCCGCTGCCGAACGTCAGGATCGCCATCTCGAAGCCGACGTCGGCACACTGGTCGATCGCCGTGCGCACCGCCGCCGGCTCGGCGCTGCGCACGTGCAGCATCCGCGGGTTCTCGGTGCTCCACGGCGCCAGCGTGCGGTACATGCGGCGCTGGGCCAGCGACTGGCGATCGCGGTCCTCGGCGTCCGGCACCAGCACGAACGTGCGGAACGTCGCGAACGTGCCGCCGGGCAGGAGCCGCTGCGCCGGGCCGATCTCCGGCGCCACCTCGAGCAGGCAGCGCGTGCGCTTCTCGTAGTTGACCTGCGTCTCGTAGGCGGGATCCGGCAGCCAGCGCACGCAGTGGGCACTGCCGTCGGCGCCGGTCATCGCGTGGAACGCCATGTCGGTCTCCACGTACAGGTTCGGCAGCCGCACACCGAGCCGTTCGGCCTCGACGCGCGATTCGGCTTCGACGATCGGCAGGCGCAGGCTGGTGAAGCGATCGACTTCGAGCGGCGCCGCGGCGGCGTCGCCGTCGTTCGCGCGCCGCAGTTCGAGCCAGTGCGACCACAGCGGCAGCCCGTCGTAGAGCTCGAGGTGCACGATGAGTGCGAGTCCCGCGGGCAGATCTGCGGGCGCCTTCGCCGTGATCTGCACGTGCTGGCCAGGCGGCGGCCACACGGCGTCGGGTGCGGCGTGGCGGCTGCGGCGCCAGGCGAAGCGTTCGCCGATCGGCGCCACCGTGTGCGCCGCATAGCGGAACGCATCGTCGCCGGTGCGCAGCGCAGCAATCTGTGCCGGCAGCACGAACGCACGATCCGCCGGCGACGGCGCGCCGCCAACCGCGACCGCCTTTCCATCGAACACGAACTCGCCGAGCGCCGCCGGCGCACGCAGCAGTTCGTTGCCGGCATCGCCGTGCCGCAGCGACACCAGCGCCAGCGCGTCGCCGATGCGCAGTTCGAGCCGCAACAGGCCGTTGTCGAGCACGAGCCGTTGGCCCGTGTCGTCGGCGCTGACGCGCGCGACGTACGGCGTCGGGTCGAGCAGCCAGTCGGGGCGCTGCGCCAGCGCTGGTGCGGCGACGAGCGCCAAGAACAGCAACGACCGCGGACGATGGGGCATGGGGACCTCGGGGCGAAGCGAGGCAGCGTGCGCGAACGGCTGGCGGCTGGCAACGTCGCGATGCGCGCCGCTGCCAGCGTCGCGGTTCAGCGTGCCGGCGTTCCGGGTGCCGCCGGGGAGCGGTGCCGCAGGCCGAGCCAGTGCCGCACGTAGGTCAGGGTCGCCATCGCCAGCGCACGTTCGACCTCGTTGCGCAGGCCGCTGCGCCGCGCCATCGCGTGCCACAGCGTGCGGGCCACGCGGCGGTCGCCGTGCGTGTAGCCGAGCAGCCAGCGCAACCGTTCCGGGCGCGACCAGTCGCGGCGGCGGCTCGGCGAGAACGCGCCGAGGAACAGGTCGATGCGGCACAGCGGCGAGCCGGTCAGTGGCTTGCCGGCGCGAATGCACGCTGGCGTGTCGCAGACCGCGAGCCGCGCCGTCGCTGGCTCGCCGACCACCAGCACGTTGCGCGGCATCGGCGTGCACCACAACACGCCGGCCTGGTGCAGGTCGGCGACGAGTGCGCCCATCGCGGTCGCGAGGCGCGCGCGCGTGCGGCCGTCGGCGCCGTCGCGAGCGAGCGTGCGCAGCACCTGCTTCAGCGGCACGCTGTCGGCGAGGAAGCGCGTGCGCAGCGTCGAACTGCGGAAGCCGAACGGGGTGCGCTTCTGGGCCGACCAGCCGAGCGGCTCGAGGCAAGGCAGGCCGGCGCGCACGATCGTGGCGAGGTGGTCGTGTTCGCGTTGCGCCCGGCTCTGCCGCCACCACGACTGCAGCCAGCGCAGGCCGCGCACGCGGTAGGTCTTCACCACGATGGTGTCCGCGCCGCCGTTCGCCGTCGGCACGACGAGCTGCTCGACGAGCGTGTCCGGCTCGTCCTTCAGCACGGTGCGGGTCGTAGGGTCGTCGTGGCGCGACAAGGGGCGGGCAGCATAGCGACGCAGCCGGCGCGGCCGAGGGTGCGGCAGCGGTCGACGGCGTCAGCGCCGCCGCAGTTCGCGTTCGAGCTGGCTCAGCAGTTCGTGCTGCGGCCACGGCCGCGTCGGCGCCATCGTCGCCAGGTTGGTGTGCATCAGCGGGTGGTCGACCTTCGGCATCGACAGCCCGAGCCAGTCGCGCACGGCGCGCACCGCCAGCACCTCGACCGGGTAGAGCTTGACCCCGGGATCGTCGAACGGCGCCCCGGCCGGCGCCGTGCCTTCGAGGTGCAGATTCAGCAGGTCGGCGAGGCGCTGCGCGAACACGCGCGGCTCGCCGTTCCAGCTCATCATCGCTTCCTGGTAGGGACCCAGGCGCGGCGTCAGCGTGGGCTTCTCGCCGGCGTGGAAGATCAGCAGCGCGCGCGCGAACAGCGGCAGGTGCTCTTCTTCGCCGAACGACGACTCGGGTTCGTCGCGCAGCAGTTCGTAGAGCGCGTCGGCCTGCGGGTCGTGCAGGGCGAGGCCGAGCAGCGCCGTCCAGGCGCCGTGCAGCCGCGAGAACGGCAGCCGCGTGGTGTTGCCGCGCACCGACGGCCGCTGGTCCAGGTGCCGCGCGCGCAGCAGCAGCGCACAGCGGCGCAGGCCCTGGCCGAGCCGCGCTTCGTCGAAGCCGTCGATCTCGCCGGCGTGCACCTGCACGAGGCCGTGGCCGAGGTGCCAGGTGCCGAGCATCCACGCGGCGACGTGCACCTG
>JBILEY010000394.1:0-4982 GCA_044351865.1 Planctomycetota bacterium
GTGCGCGACGGCGACCGCCGCGCAGTGGCCTTCGCGCAGGGCGACGGCACGCTGCGCCTGGTGCCACCGCTGCGATTGCCCGCGCACGAGACCGCGTGGGCGCTGACCGTGCACAAGGCGCAAGGCAGCGAGTTCGCGCACGTGCTGCTGGTCATGCCCGACAAGCCGGGCCCGCTGTGGCAGGCGTCGCTGCTCTACACCGGCGTCACGCGCGCGCGGACTCGCGCCGTGTTGCTGGCGGCGGACGAACTGCTCGCCGAGGGCCTGCGCCACTGGCCGAGCCGCGCGTCGGGGCTGGCGGCGGCGTTGCGGCCGTGAGCGTCGGGGCCCGCGGCGCCACGCCGCGTCAGTCGCCGCCGAACCAGATCGTGTCGTCGAGCAGTTCGCGCAGCACCGACGTCGCGTAGGCGCCCTTCGGCAGCGTGAACGCCAGCCGCAGCGCGCCGTCGGCGAGCGCTTCCGCAGCGACCTCGGTGACCGGCACGCGCAGTGGGCGCCGTTCGCCGCGCGCCAGGTTGAACGGCAGGTTGGCGAACTGCTCGGGCCGCAGCTCGAGCGCCGCCAGCGCCGCCGCTTCGATCGCCGCCGGCTCGCCGGTCGGCAGCGTCATCTCCGGCCCCGGCATCGGCCCGCTCGGCGAGATCGCGAACGCGGCACAACGCGGCTGCTCGGCGGCCGCGTCGACCACCGGGAAGCAGGCACCGTTGTCGTGCTTCCAGGCGAGGTCGCCCGGCAGCAGCGTGTCGAGCGTGTGCAGCCGCGCCATGACGACGCGGTTGAACACTTCGCTCTGCACCGCCGACAGCACGAGGCCGAACACGCGCCGCGGCATGCGGGCCGCGAACTGGCGGGCATTGCCGCGCAGCACGTCGAGGCCCTTCTGCAGGTTGGCGCCGCGCTTGCCGAAGCGTTGCTCACCGAAGTAGTTCGGCGCCCCGCGGCGCGCCAGTTCGGCGAGGTTCTGCTGCGCCGCCGAGAGGTCGGCGGCAGTGGTGCCGCGCAGCGTGATGGCGAAGCGATTGGCGCGCAGGTGGCCCATGCGCAGCTTGTTGGCGTGCCGCTTCACCTCGAGCACGCGGAAGCGCTCGCCGGCGAGCTCGCGGCAGCGCGCCGGATCGGCGTGCTCGATGCTGATCCACTGGCGGCTGACCGCCTGCGCGTCCTTCAGGCCGGCGACGCCGAACTCGCGTTCGTCGCGATCGAGCGCGTCGGCGAGTCCGTGCAGCAGGTCGAACGTCGACAAGCCGCGCTTCTCGACCCACAGCCAGACGTGGTCGCCGGTGCCGGCGGGCACGTAGGCGGGGACCTCTTCGACGACGAAGTCTTCGGGGGCCACCTTGTAGCGGCCCCGGAACGGAGCAGCCGGGCCACCGCGCGGCACCGGCCGCGTGGGTTTGCGCGGAGGCATGGGTTGGCTCGTCTCTCTCAGGCCTTCTTGGCCTTGGCCTTCTTGCGGCCCTTGCCGTCGTCGCTCGGCGGCGGCGTCGGCGCCACCACCGGCTCCGGCTCCGGCGCCACCGGCTGCGGCTTGAACGCGGCGACCGGATCGCGGCCGGTGGCGTAGGCGAGGAAGCGGCCGAGTTCGTCGCGCATCTGCGCGCGCGGCACGATGCGGTCGATCTGCCCCTTCTCGAGCAGGAACTCCGAGCGCTGGAAGCCCTTCGGCAGCTCCTTCTTGATCGTCGTCTGGATCACGCGCGGACCGGCGAAGCCGATCAGGGCGCCCGGCTCGGCGATCAGCAGGTCGCACACCGAGGCGAACGAGGCGGTGACGCCGCCTGTGGTCGGATGCGTCATCACCGAGATCGTCGGCACGCCCGCCTGGTTCAGCCGGTGCAAGGCGCCGCACGTCTTCGCCATCTGCATCAGCGACACCGCGCCTTCGTGCATGCGGGCGCCGCCCGAGCAGGCGAACAGCACCACCGGCAGCTTCTTCTCGAGCGCCAGCTCGCACAGCAGCGCGATCTTCTCGCCGACCACCATGCCCATCGAGCCGCCGAGGAACTGGAAGTTCATCACGCCGAGCGCCACCGGGATGCCCTTCACCTGGGCCAGACCGCAGACCATCGCGTCGGACTCGCCGGTCTTCTGCTTCGTCTGCACCAGCTTCTCGCCGTACGGCACGCGGTCGTTGAAGCCGAGCAGGTCCTGGGCGACGAGGTTGGTCCACTTCTCGTCGAAGGTGCCGGGATCGACGGTCAGTGCGATGCGTTCGCGGGCCGGCAGCGTGAAGTGGTGGCCGCAGGTGCTGCAGATGCGGTGGCGCTGCTCGAACTCCTTGCGGAAGAGCATCGCGCCGCACTCGTCGCACTTGATCCACAGCCCACCAGGCATGTCCTTCTTCTTGCCGAAGCGTGCCCAAGCCATGTGAGTTCGATCCTGTTCGCGGTGAGGGTTGCTGAGACGAAGTCGGGGACAGTAGCGGCGCCCCGCAGGCGCCGCCAGAAACCAGCAGGCGTCGCCAGGAGCGGTCAGCCGGCGGCGGCCGCTCCGGCGGCAGCCGTGGCAGCCTGGCGCAGTTCGGCGATGCGGGCCGCGCGGTCGGGCGCGCCGAAGACCGCGGTGCCGGCGACGAAGACGTTGGTGCCAGCGCGCGCGGCCTCGCCGATCGTCGAGCTACCGATGCCGCCGTCCATCGACACCTCGCCGCGGAAGCCGAGGGCACGCAACGCCGCGACCTTCGGCAGCACCGACGGCATGAACTTCTGGCCGCCGAAGCCGGCGAACACGCTCATCACCAGCACCAGGTCGAGCTCGCGCACGTACGGCGCCAGCGCCTCCGCCGGCGTGTCCGGCTGCACCGACATGCCGACCTTGGCGCCGCGCTTCTTCACCTGCTGCAGCAGGGCCGGCACGTCGCCGTTCTTCGCCACCTCGACGTGGAACGTCAGCAGGTCGGCGCCGGCGTCGAGGAACGCGTCGGCGTAGCGCCACGGATCGGTGATCATCAGGTGCACGTCGAGCGGCTTGGTCGCGCACTTCTTGATCGCCTGCGTGATGAACGGACCGAACGTCAGGTTCGGCACGAAGTGGCCGTCCATGACGTCGAGGTGCAGCCAGTCGGCGCCGGCCTGTTCGACCGAACGGACCTCGTCGGCGAGGCGGCTGAAGTCGGCGGCGAGCAACGACGGCGCGATGCGGATCGGGTGCATGGGGATGCGGGGCGCTGGCAGCAGCGGTCTCTCAGTATGCGGCGGCAGCCCCGCCGCTGCGATGGTCGCAGACGCCGACGCGCGTGCCGTCCTTGTGCACCTGGATCGCGAACATCTGGCCGATGCCGCGCGGTCGGGCCGCGAACGTGTGGCCCTTCTTGGCCAGTGCCTCGCGCACGTCCGGCGGCAGCGCCAACGGCTCCCAGACCAGTTCGTCCGGCAACCACTGGTGATGGATGCGCGGCGCCCGCACCGCCTGCTCGAGGCCCATGCCGTGGTCGACGACGTTCAGCAGCGTCTGCAGCACGGCGGTGATGATGCGGCCGCCGCCCGGTGCCCCGAGCACGAGGCGCAGTTCGCCGTCCTTGCTGACGATCGTCGGCGTCATCGACGACAGCATGCGCTTGCCGGGGGCGATCGCGTTGGCCTTGCCGCCGACGAGGCCGAACTGGTTCGGCACGCCCGGCTTGGCCGAGAAGTCGTCCATCTCGTTGTTGAGCAGGAAGCCCGCGCCGTCGACCACCACCATCGCGCCGAACGTCGAGTTGATCGTCGTCGTGCAGGCAACCGCGTTGCCGGCTTCGTCGACGATCGAGAAGTGCGTGGTGTCGTCGCTCTCGGTCTTGCCGGGCGGCACGCCGGGAGCCACCGCGCTGACCTTGTCGCGATCGATGCTGGCGCGCAGCTTCGCCGCATACTCGGCGCCGATCAGGCCGTCGACCGGCACCTGGTAGTGGTCCGGGTCGCCGAGCCAGCGCGAACGGTCGGCGTAGGCGCGGCGCATGACCTCGCTGAGCAGGTGGATCGACTCGCTGCCGCCGAAGCCGAGCGCCTTCAGGTCGTAGCCCGACAGCATGTTCAGCATCTGCAGCAGCGCCACGCCGCCGGACGACACCGGCGGCATCGTCAGCACCTCGTGGCCACGGTAGCTGCCGACCAGCGGCGCCCGTTCGCGGACGGTGTAGTCGGCGAGGTCGGCGGCGGTGACGAAGCCGCCGTCGCGCTGCATCTGGGCGACGATCAGCTCGGCGGTCTTGCCCTTGTAGAAGCCGTCGGGACCGTTCGCCGCGTAGCGCTCGAGCGTCGCCGCGAGATCCGCCTGCAGCAGCACGTCGCCTTGCTTCAGCGGTTCGCCGTCGCGGAAGAACACCTTGCGCGTCGACTCGAAGCGGCCGAGCTCCAGCTTGCTCTCGCGCAGGTCGGCGGCGAGGAAGTGGTCGACGGGGAAGCCTTCGCGCGCGAGCCGGATCGCCGGCGCCGCCAGCACACCGAGCTTCCTGGTGCCGAACATCTGCAGCGCGTGCCACAGGCCGGCCGGGCTGCCCGGCACACCGGCCGCAGTCGAGCCGAACTGCACCTTGTCCTGGTCGACGCTGCCGTCGGCCTTCAAGTACATGTCGGCGGACGCACTCTTCGGCGCGCGTTCGCGGAAGTCGAGCGCCGCGGTGCGGCCGTCGGCCATGCGGATCAGCAGGAAGCCGCCGCCGCCGAGGTTGCCGGCCTGCGGGTGCGTGACCGCCAGCGCCAGCGCGACGGCGACCGCCGCGTCGACGGCGTTGCCGCCCTTCTGCAGCACGTCGAGGCCGATCTGCGTCGCCCGCGGTTCCGCCGTCACCACCGCCGCCTTGCTGCCGCGGGCGACCAGGTCGTTCCACGGCGCGCGCACGGCGGCGACCAACGCCACCAGCAGCAGGCCGACGATCGCGACAGCGCGGCCGCGGCGGCGAATCATCGCTCCGAGCTCCCGAGGCCTTCGCCGAGGCGAACGCCCTGGCCGCGCAGGAAGTCGAGCACACGATCGATCTCGGCCATCGTGCCCTCGAGCTCGAG
>JBILEY010000395.1:0-4979 GCA_044351865.1 Planctomycetota bacterium
GAACGTGCGCGAGTACTCGTGGGCGGTGACGACGACTTCGTCGCCGGCGGCCATCGGCAGGCCGAGGATCGTCGTGTGCAGGCCCCACGTCGCGTTCGGCGTCAGGGCCAGTTGTTCGTCGCTGCAGCCGAGCAGGCGCGCCAGCCGGATGCGCACGGCGTCGAGTTCGTGTTCCTGCTGCCGCCACAAGACGTGGCTCGGTTCGACGTCGGTGCGCGCCTGCTCGCGCGCCAGCATCGCCCGCACGTCGCGCGGCGAAGGCGACAAGCCGGCGTGGTTGAACGACGCGACCTGCGGATCGCCGTCGAACAGGGCCCGCACCCGCAGCCAGAACGCTTCGTCGTCGGGCGCCCCCTGCGCCGGATCGAGGCGATGCAGGCGAGCCAGCGTGTCGTCGGCGAAGCAGAAGCGCGCCACCGCCGGCGCGAACAAGGCCTCGCGCCGCGACAGCGTCATCGCGGATCGGATCCGGACGGCGCCGCCGCCGGGGCAGCCGCCGGGGCAGCCGGCTGGCGCATCGACGGCGTGCCCACCGCCGGTGCGGGCGTGAAGCACAGCGGCATCTGCACCGTGCGGCCGCTGACCTCTTCCTTGCGCACGATCGTCGTCGAGAAGCTGCCGTCGACGTGGCGGAACCAGTCGACGCCGTTGTGGTGCACCTGGTCGGCGACCGGGCTCCACGGGCGATCCGACGGCCACGGGATCTCGAGCACCTCGGTGACGCCGTTCAACGCCGGGCGCGTCGAACCGTCGGGAAAGCGCATCGTGCCCGGCTTGCCGGCGACCGGCGGCGTCGGCGACGGCGTGCCGGCGCGCGCATCGGCGAGGACCGGTGACGCCGTGGCGGGCAGCAGCGGCTGCTGCACGCTCGGCACCGACGTCGGCGCGGTCGCGCGCGGCAGTTCGGCCGGAGCGGAGCCACCGCGCCCGGCGTAGCGCTGCCAGGCCAAGAAGCCGGCGAGGGCGAGAACCAGCACGGCGAGCAGCGCCACCACCCAGCTGCTGCCGCGCGTTCGGGCCACGTAGTACGGAGTGTTGGGCACGTGGCCAGCGATCAGTTCAGGTGCTGCACGACACAGCCGCTGGCCCGCACTTCCAGGTTGGGGCCCGGGTTCGAGAAGTCGATCGCGAACGCCTGCCACCAGAAGTCGACCGGCGCCCCGAAGCCGGCGATCTGCGCGCGCAGCCCGGCGGGCACCGGCACCATGATCTGCGCCGTCGCCATCGTCGCGAACAGCGTGTCGACCGCGGTGATGGTGAAGAACTCGACTGCGGCGGTGAAGTCGACGCACAGCGTGCCGCCGCTGTTGACCGGATCGAAGCCGGCCAGCGCGTTGATCTGCAGCGGACCGGCCGGGCTGGCGCCGAGCGCCAGCTGCACCAGCACCGGCGTGCCGGCGGGCATCTGCCCGACGTGGTGCGTGATGCCGAAGCCGATGTTGTCGGCGCGGCCGGGCTGCAGGCCGTTGAGGTCCGGGTGCAGGCCGGACAGGAAGTCCGACGTGCCGAACGGCGCGTTGCTCGACAGCAGCGACGTCTGCACGGTCTCGGTCAGCGCCACACCGCCGATGCCGCCGTTGTTGATGGCGACGTCGATCGCCAGCTGCGACAGCGACGTGGCGCTGGCGGGCTGGTACTGGGCGACGCCGTTCAAGATGCCGCACACATAGTCGTCGCGGGCGACGCCACCGACCGCACCCTGCTGGCCGCGCGGCCCCGGTTCGTCGAACACCGCGAGGCCGACGCCGCCGCGCAGCACGGTGCCGACGAACAGGCCGTCGAACGGCTGCGTCGGGCCCGGCATCGCCGGCACGCCGACGCCGACGAACACGTCGCCAGCGCCCGGGATGGTCACGTCGACGTTGATCGTGCCGTTGACCAGGAAGGCTTGGCCGGCGGTGCCGGGCGGCATCGGGATGTTGGCGACCGTGAACGCCGGCGTCGCCAGCGGGAAGTTCGGGTTGGCCGTGTCCTCGGCGTGACCGACGAACGAGAACGACTCGGCGGTCGTGTAGTTGGTGTCGGTGATCCAGAGCGCCAGGCCTCGGATGACGACGTTGCCGGCGGCGTTCTCGCCCCAGCTCTTGTGGTCGTCGCGATCGATGCGGTTCAGGTTGCTCTCGGCGCCGGTGTTGAAGCGCGTGTACTGGCTGATGTGCGAGGCGAGCGCCGGCTTGTTCCAGTTGAACAAGAAGCCTTGCCAGGGAGCGCTCTGGGCGAGAACCGGGGCAGCGAGCCCCAGCACGACGGGCAGGAGGGTCTTCATGGGTTCCTTCGGACGTTCGGACGGTTCGCGAGGCGACGCGTTCGGGGACGAGCTAGCGAGGCTCGCACCGATGGTCACGGGCGTCAACCCGCACCCTGCGATGCGAACGTCAGGACCGCGTAATCTCGCCCGTGATGAACGACCGCTGCGGCCCACCGTCCCCGCTGCCCGCCTTCGCCCGCTGGGCCCTTCGGCTACCGCCCGGTGGCACCGTGCTCGACCTCGCCGCCGGCGGCGGTCGCCATGCGCGCCTGTTCGCCGAGCGCGGCCACCCGGTGCTCGCCGTCGATCGCGACGTGGCAGCGCTGCAGCTCGTGCCGCACCCGCGTATCGAAGTGCTCGCCGCCGACCTCGAACAGGCGCCCTGGCCGCTGCCGGGCCGCACGTTCGCCGTCGTCGTCGTCGCGCATTATCTGTGGCGGCCGCTGCTGCCGACGCTGGTCGCCAGCGTGGCGCCGGGTGGTGCCTTGCTCTACGAGACGTTTGCGGTCGGCCACGAACGCTTCGGCAAGCCGAGCAATCCGGACTTCCTGCTGCGCCCCGGCGAACTGCTCGACGCGGTGCGCGGGCAGCTCGAGGTGCGCGACTACCAGCACGGCGAGGAGGGCACGCCGCCGCACGCGGTGAAGCAGCGGTTGTTCGCGGTGCGGCGCGGCGACTGACGGCGCGACCCGCGGTCAGCCGCCGATCGAGCCGGTGGCCGCCGCAGACACCGTGGCGCCGAGCGCATTGGAGCTCGCGTCGAGCACCAGCGCCTGCTGGTGGAACTCGATGCCGAACAGGCTCATCGCGAACGGGATCGGCATCGCGATGCGGGCGCGTCCGCCGGCGCCAGCGACCGGCACCAGCGCATCCGGCGACACATGCCAGAAGCAGCCCGGCGCCCCGAATGGCGCCAGCGACACCGGCGCCACTCGCTGCCAGCCGAGGCCGACGAGGGCGAGGTTCTGCGGCACGCCCTCCAGCTGCACCACCAGGGTCTTGCCGATCTGCGGCGTGTCGCGCGGAACCAGCATCGCCGCCGGCGCCGAGCCACTGCAGCCCGCGGCGAACGTCACGAAGGTGCTCTTGCGCCCGACGAGGCCGACGCTGACGAGGTCGCCAGCGTCGACGTCGAGGTAGCTCGACTCCTTGCCGACTGCGGGCACCAGGTGCACAGGTACCGGCGTGCTGGGGATCGAGCCCCAGCTGTGGGCTTGCCCGTCCGAGCTGCGGCCGGCGAAGTGGGTGTCGCCGCCAGCGATCTGCACGAAGTGCACGCCCGGTGGCAGCACGGGCCGCGGGATCCACCAGATGCCGCCGACCCCGCCCCACTCCACGACGCTGCCATCGGAACGAATCGCTGCTGCCGAAGTGCGAGATGCGGTGACATCGGTGTAGACGAGGCCGGGCGGCAGCGGTGGGACCTGCTGCATTCCCCCGGAGGTCAGGCCCGCAACGAGGATCTGGCCGTCCGAGCGGAGCAGCACGGTGTTCCACTCGCTGGCTGCGACGTCGATGTAGCTCAGACCAGGAGTCAGCGCCGGAAGATTGCACTGGCCCCACTGGTTCGATCCCCACGCCAAGGCCACTCCGTCGGAGCGCAGTGCGACGACGTGTCCGAATCCCAGCGATGCGGCCGTGTACGACGTGCCAGGGGGCAACGGTGGCACGCTGTGCTGGCCGCCACCGTTGTTCCCCCAGACCACGAGGCGGCCATCGGACCGCAGCGCCGCGGACGTCGCGAACGACGCCGCTGCCGCCGTGTATAGAACTCCCGGCGGCAGAGCAGGGACATCCAGGCGCCCGTAGAAGGGAATGCCGAATGCATCGATCTGCCCGTCCGAGCGGTAAGCGCCCGGTAGACCCATCTGGGCGCGAAAAGAAGCGCCGCCACGATCGGCGGCATGACGAAGACAGCAGAGGACAGGTGGCGTGGGCTGATCGCGGCCCAAGAGAAGAGCGGGCTGGGTGTGCGCGAGTTCGCCGCGAGCCGCGGGCTTGCACCGGCCACGGTGTATTGGTGGCGATGCCGGCTTCGTGATCGCCCCGCGGCGTTGGTGCCGGTGTCTGTCGTCGACAGCGATGGCTGCCCGGCCAGTGGATCGCCAACACGCGAGCCCTTCGAGCTGTCGCTCGGCTCGATGACCCTCCGGATCCCCGCAGGCTTCGACGAGCACGATCTCCGGCGACTCGTGCGTGCGCTGCGATGCTGACCTTGCCGACATCGGTGCGCATCTACCTGGCGCGCGGCGCAACCGACATGCGCAAGTCGATCGACGGTCTGTCTGCGATCACGCGGCAGGTGCTCGAGCACGACCCGGTGAGTGGGCACCTGTTCGTGTTCTGCAACGCGCGGCGCGATCGGATCAAGATCCTCTACTGGGAGCGCACCGGCTTCTGGCTGCTGCACAAGCGGCTGGAGCGCGGCACGTTTGCTTGGCCGGTGCCAGCGGATGGCGATGCGAAGCAGGTGGAACTCGCTGCCTCCGATCTCGCTGCGTTGCTCGGCGGACTCGACCTGAGGGACGCGAAGCGCAGACGCTGGTATTCACGAACTTCCTGACTCGAGCGCAGCCGTTTTGCCTTCACCGTGCGTAGAAGAGCAAGCGTGACTGCAAGCGATCAGCTCGATGAAACAGCGAAGTTGCGCGCTCGCGTCGCCGAGCTCGAGCAGCAGGTTGCGCACCTGACGAAGCAGCTCTTCGCGCGGAAGAGCGAGCGACTCGCCGAC
>JBILEY010000397.1:0-4974 GCA_044351865.1 Planctomycetota bacterium
GACGGCGGTCTGGCTGCCGTCCGCGGCCTGCACGTGGCAGGCGTTGACGACGGCGTTCAGGTGCTTCTTGATCAGCTTGCTGCCGGCGACCAGCGCCGCGACCTTCTGCTCCTC
Source organism: Planctomycetota bacterium (assembly GCA_044351865.1). Taxonomy (GTDB): domain Bacteria; phylum Planctomycetota; class UBA1135; order UBA1135; family UBA2386; genus UBA2386. Next base: position 115 of record JBILEY010000397.1, read on the forward strand.
GATCACCTTCCACTGCACGAACGCTTCGATGTCCGGGTGGTCGAGGTCGAGGCAGACCATCTTCGCGGCGCGGCGGGTGGTGCCGCCCGACTTGATGGCGCCGGCGGCGCGGTCGCCGATGCGCAGGAAGCTCATCAGGCCCGAGCTCTTGCCGCCGCCCGACAGCGGCTCGTTCTCGCCGCGCAGCAGCGAGAAGTTGCTGCCGGTGCCGGAGCCGTACTTGAACAGGCGCGCTTCGCGCGTCCACAGGTCCATGATGCCGCCCTCGCTGACGAGGTCGTCGGTCACCGACTGGATGAAGCAGGCGTGCGGCTGCGGCCGTTCGTAGGCGCTGCGGCTCTTGTGCAGCTTGCCGGGCTGGCTGCCGGAGCCTTCGACGAACCAGTGGCCCTGGGCCGGGCCGGTGATGCCGTAGGCGTGGTGCAGCCCGGTGTTGAACCACTGCGGTGAGTTCGGTGCTGCGTGCTGCGCCGCCAGCATGTGGCACAGTTCGTCCTCGAACGCCTGGGCGTCGTCGGGGCTGTCGAAGTAGCCGTACTCTTCGCCCCAGTGGCGCCAGCAGCTGGCCAGACGCTGGAACACCTGCCGCGCGTCGCGCTCGCCGCCGAGCACCGGGTTGCCGCGGTCGTCGGTCAGCAGCTTGCCGGCGGCGTCGCCGTGCTCGGCGGTGCCGCGCTGCGGCACGCCGGCCTTGCGGAAGTACTTCTGCGCCAGGATGTCGACGGCGACCTGCGTCCAGTGCGTCGGCACGTCGATGTCGCGTGCCTCGAACACCAGCGAGCCGTTCGGGTTGCGGATCTCCGAGTGGCGCTTGCCGAACGGGATGCCTTCGTACGGGGACTTGCCCTTGACGGTGAACCGACGATTGACCTTCACGCGACTTCCTCCTGATCCGTGGTGTGCCCACGGAATACCGCTGTCTGAGCCGCCCGTTGCCGGACGGCTCGTGCCTGGGACGAAACTGCTGGGACGAAACTACTGGGACGAAGCGCTCTGGCCCGGTTCGTTGCCTGACGTTCCTGGTTGATTTGCTTGTTCGGCCGATCCCGCGAGGGTTCGTCCACTGCACGGCCGGTGATGGCACCGGACCGAACGCCTTTCGCCAGGCGCCCCGCCAGCGGCGGGCGGCGATGATCCTCGCGGGCCTGTCGGAGCAGGCGCACCGGCGTCAGGTTGCGCGTGGGGTCGACGCCAGCCGGACCGGTGGATCACCGTCGCCCGAGCCATCGGTCGGGCACAGTCGCGCCGGCGGTTGGGCCGGCGGCAAAACCAGAAGTATCAGAGAACGAGCCGAGCGTGACCGGCGCCCGCCGCCGCTGCGATCCGGGCTGGTGCTCCGCCTCGGGGACTCCCGAGGGGTTGGGGCGACCAGCATCGCGAACCGCAGAGGCCCACTAGATATTGGGCTCGACGCAGGGGCGCAACCGAGGGCTCGCCAAATCACCTGAGACCGGCACGAATCCGGGAGATCGGCCGTGGTTCACCGATTCGCAAATGCCGTTGGTCAAGGCGTCGGCAGCCAGCAGCCGACCGCGGCCGGGCCGGCGACGAAGGTGCGGTCGCCGGTGAGTGCGCGCTGCACCGCGTCCCGCAGGTCGTGCACGACCGCCGGCCGCCGCTGGCCGCGGGCGGCCCAGGCGTCGTCGATGCGGCCGCGGTAGGTCGGGCCCGCGGTCGTCAGCACGACGGCCTCGGGTGTCAGGCGCGCACCGACCGCGCGGGCGAGCTGCTGGCCGCGGTCGAGCACGAGGCGGCCGGGCAGCTGGTAGTCCACCGCGTGGCGGCGCACGGCGTCGGGCTCAGCCTTCGGATCAGCGACCACCAGGAAGAGGTCGACGGGCGCGTTCCGCCACTGGTCGGCGAGCTGGCGCAGCGTCGGCGCATAGGCGTTCGCGATCGGGCACTCGAGGCTGGTGAACAGCAGCACGTGCACGCGCCCGGCGGCGGGAGCCGTGGGAGCGGCCGGTTGGCCGTCGAGAGCGAACGGGGCGTCGCCGTCGGTGCCGTGGGACGCCGCGCAGGCAACGAGGCCAGCGAACAGCAGCAGCAGCGCGAACCGCTTCATTGCCGCCGCCGCCGGCGTTCGCCGCCGCCGTTGCCGTCGCCGGGCAGGCCGCCGAACTCGCCGAGCAGCGTCACCAGGCCGCGCACTTCTTCGCGGCTCAGGTCGTTGCTGCGGTCGCCGTCGAGGCGTTCGAAGAACTGGCGCCAGCGCTGCGGCACTTCGTCGCGCACCAGCTTGCCGTCGCGGTTCTGGTCGAGGCGATCGAACTCGGCGTCGATGCGCGCTTCGGCGACGGCGGCGACGCGGCCGAGGTTCTTCTGCGCCACCGCGCGCTGCAGCAGGGGCAGGTCGGTTTCGTCGGCGGGCACCACCAGCAGCGTCACGCTGCCCATCTCGTCGGTGGTCTCGCGGCCCCAGCGCACGCGGCGCGGCGGGCGGTTCGGGTTGGCCGGGTTCGCCTCGCTGTTGTCGTAGCGGAGGTCGGCGTGCACCGTCGTGCCCTTCGGCAGACGCACCATCTCGCGGAACGTGTAGCGGTTCTGCCAGTCGAAGTCCCAGTGGGCGATGCGCAGCAGCGGCACTTCGTCGCCGTTCGGCAGCACGCCGTGCATCTGCAGCGAACGACACAGCATGTGGGCGTGGCCGCCGATCGTCACCGCCAAGACGTCGCACGGCAGCACGAACTGGTCGCGCAGGTGGTAGTCGGCGGCGCCGGCGGGGATGTCGAGACCCGCCGTGAAGCCGAAGAACGGCGGCAGCTGGACCGATACCAGCGAGCGCTTGGGCGGCGCCTTGGCGAAGTAGAGGCCGAGCGTGGTCTGTTCGCGTTCGACCTTGCCCGACGGATGCAGGTGGCTCTGCAGCACCAGGTCGCTGCCCTTCGGCAGCCGGATCGCGAGGCCTTCGGGCAGGTGCTCGGGCATGCCGCCGACGGCCCAGCCGGCGATCATCGGGGCCCGCTGCAGGCGCATTCCGCCGAAGCCGGGGCGGCCGTCGCGGCCGTCGAGCGCGCGGCTCTCGCGCTGCTCGTCGAGGAACACCAGCACGTGGTGCAGCACCGCGCGCGCCTGCGGCCGCACTTCGATCGCGGTGATCCACTGGTCCTCGGGCAGGTCGAGCGCGATCGCGAAGTTGCGGTAGATGTCGCGGCCGTCGGCCGGCACTTCGAAGGCGCCGCTGGTGGTGACCACGAGGTCCGGTTCGCCGAGTTGCCAGCCGACCGGGAACTGCGGCGCCGGCGGCAAGGCTGTGGCCGGGCCTTCGGGCATGCCAGCCGCGACCCAGTCGGTGAACACCGCGATCTCGGCGTCGCTGAGCCGCGATTCGTTGCGGAACTGGCCGTAGCCGGGTTCCGGGTGCCACGGCGGCATGTAGCGGTCGGCGACGACGGCGGCGATCGTGCGCCCGCGCTTCTTGACGTCGGCGTAGGTGAGCAGCGGGAACGGCGCCACTTCGCCGGGCCGGTGGCAGCCCGCGCACGAGCGGAACACCAGCGGCGCCACGTGCTCGGTGAACGTCACCGACGGCTTGCCGCCGGTCGGGGCCGGCGCCGGTTCAGGGGCCTGGGCGGAGAGGGTGGCGAGCAGCAGGACCGGCAGCAGGAAACGCATGGCGGGCGCGGTTCGCTGGGCGCGCCGCCGCGGGGACACCGGGCGGCACGACCGCGGCGGAGCAAGCAGCCCCGCCGGCGCCGCGGCGATCACTTCGCCGGCGCGCTTTCCTTCTTCGCGGTCGCGTCGTCGAACTTGATCTTCAGCACGCCCTGGTAGGCCGGGACCTGCCGGATGTCCTGGCCGAGCTTGGCCAGCAGCGTGCGCACCGCCTCCTGCAACTGCGCGTCCTCCTGCGGGTCGCCCAGTGCGCGCTGGCCCGGATACACGGCGCCGCGCAGGTCGCTGACCTGGTCGCGCACTTCGTAGCGCAGCCAGCGGCGCACGTCGTCCTCGCTCAGCTTGGTGTCGAGGCCCTTGTAGAACGCGTCGAAGTCGGGGTAGCGCTTCGGATCGCCGCCGTCGCCGTCCGCCAGCTGGCGGAACAGCGCGTCGTTGCCGCCGATGTGCTTCTTCACGTAATCGCGGAAGACGCCCTTCTTCAGCAGCGCGAACACCGCCGAGTTCTTCCACGCGTCCTCGGGCTTGGTCTCCAGCAGCTCGAGCACCTTGTCCGGCATGACGCCCCAGCCGGGAATCACGTGGCCGTCCTTGTCGAACTCGCGGTGCGGGCAGCGGTCGCTCGGCAGGTAGTACTTCGCGATGGTCAGCTTGATGTGCGAGCCGGCGTCGTACTTGCCGTTGCCGTTGCGGTCCTTGTAGGGCTCGCCTTCCTGCCAGATGCCGTCGTTGTTCAGGTCCTCGCTGATCTCCTCCGGCGGGTCGGTGGCGAGCTCGAACAGGTTCTGCACGCTGCCCTTGCCGAAGGAACGTTCGCCGATCACCACGGCGCGCTTCAGGTCCTGCAAGGCGCCGGCGGTGATCTCGCTCGCCGACGCCGACAGGTTGTTGGTCAGCACCGCCAGCGGCAGCTTGCAGACCTCGCGCGGCCGCGTCGAGGTGAAGTAGTCGCGGCGCGGCTCGGCCGGGCCCTTCGTATAGACGACCAGCTGCTTGCCTTCGACGAACTGCTCGACGATCGCCTGCGACTCGCGCAGGAAGCCGCCGGTGTTGTTGCGCACGTCGAGCACGATCGCCTTGGCGCCCTTCTTCTGCAGGTCGCGCAGGGCGACCTGCAATTCCTGGCTGATGTTCTGGCTGAAGCTGATCAGCTCGACGTAGCCGACGTCGCCCGGGACCATCGCCCAGTTGACCGCCGGCACCGCGATCTGGCGGCGCGTGATCGTCAGCTCCTCGGGCTTCTGG
>JBILEY010000396.1:0-4974 GCA_044351865.1 Planctomycetota bacterium
AAGCGTGACTGCAAGCGATCAGCTCGATGAAACAGCGAAGTTGCGCGCTCGCGTCGCCGAGCTCGAGCAGCAGGTTGCGCACCTGACGAAGCAGCTCTTCGCGCGGAAGAGCGAGCGACTCGCCGACGACAAGCATCCGAAGCTCCCGCTGGTCTGGGACGAGCCTGAGCCGCCGCCGCCACCTCACGTCGAAGAAGCTCCCGACGAGGAGTTCGAAGAGATCACCTACAAGCGGAAGAAGCGCGGCGCGACGCGCATCAGCAAGGACCTGCCGCGCGAGACGACCACGATCGCCCTGCCCGAGGACGACCGCCGCTGCCCGTGCTGCAACGAAGTGATGTGCAAGATCGGCGAGGAAGTCAGCGAGCGACTGGACTACACGCCGGCCGTGCTGAAGGTCCTCGAGACCCGGCGCGAAAAGTACGCCTGCAAGCAGCACGAGGAGTCCGGCGTCCTCACGCCGCCGGTGCCGATTCACCCGATCGAGAAGGGCATGGCAACCTCGGGCCTGATCGCCCATGTGCTGGTCGCCAAGTACAAGGACCACCTGCCCCTCTACCGGCAGAGCAGCATCTTCGCGCGCCATGGCGCGGAGATCGCGGAATCAACGCTGTGCGACTGGGTGAAGGACGGGACGGAGCTGCTGCACCCGGTCGTGCTCGCGATGAAGGAGTCGATCCTCGCATCGCATGTAGTGCAGAGTGACGACACCGGGATCACGGTCCTCGACAAAGACGCCGCTCACGGCAGCCGCCATAGCTTCCTTTGGGCATACGTCGGCGATCGCGATGAGGTCGTCTTCGACTTCACGGTCGGTCGCGGTCGCGATGGACCGAAGGTGTTCCTCGGCGACTTTCGAGGTCACCTGCAGGTCGACGCGTACGCCGGCTACGACGCTGTGTTGAGACAGAACAGCATCACGGCGGTCGGCTGCTGGGCCCATGCGCGCCGCCGCTTCTTCAAGGCAATCGGAACCGACCAAGACGCGTCGAACGCCATGGAAGTGATGCAGCGGATCTACCGCGTCGAACGCGTAGCACGCGATCAAGGCTTCGATGCCGATCGACGCCGCGATCTGCGGCAGCAAGAGGCGAAACCGTTGCTCGAGGCGATGCGACCGTGGCTCGAGGGCATTCGCCCGAGGCACTTGCCCAAGAGCCCGATGGGCGACGCGATCAACTACACGCTTCGGCAGTGGGACACGCTGGTGCGTTACCTCGACGACGGTCGGCTCGAGATCGACAACAACCGCGTCGAGCGACAGATGCGGAGCGTCGCCGTCGGCCGCAAGAACTGGATGTTTGCCGGGTCGGCCGAAGGGGCACGTCGCGCCGCGACGGCTTACTCCTTGGTGGGCACGTGTGGCTTGCTCGGCATCGAGCCCTGGGCCTACTTGAAGGACGTGCTGCAGCGAATCGCCGAAGGATGCGACCCGGCGTCGCTCACGCCACGGCTCTGGAAGGCGGCTCGACTCGCAGACTGATCGTCCGCGCAGGTGCTTCGGTCATCGGGCCGCGTATGTGCTGGGATGGCTGGACCGGGCGCTTACCGCGAGAAGCCGGCCCGGCAGGCCGAGATCCTGCGCGAGCTGGTGGGGCTCGATCTGGCACCGCTCGATGCGAAGCGGGCCGAGATCTACGCCGAGCGAACGGCGGTCAACAAGCGGGCAGCGTCGCTGCGTGCCCGCTTCGAGGCGATGCCGAAGCACGAGGCGCCGGAGGAGCCGGTGGACGTCGGCGAGCTGGCCGAGCAGCTGAAGGCGGCGCAGCTGCAGAACCAGGAGAACGCGCGGCAGCTCGCAGCCCTGGTGTCGGCTCGCGACACCCTCGCGACCCGGCAGAACCGCGTTGCCACCCTGCGCGCCGAGCTGGCGAAGGCCGAGGACGCCGTTCGTTCGTCGGCGGAGGCGGTGCAGAACCTCGAGGCGAAGACCGCGAACATGGTCGAGGCGAACACGGCGGCGCTGCTGGAGCAGATCCGGGGCGCGGAGTCGATCAACCGGCTGGTGCGCGAGAACCACCAACGCGCCGCGGTGGCCGGCGAGCACGCGGTGGTGGAGCGCCAAGCCGGCGAGCTGACCCAGGAGATCGAGGCGATCGACCAGAAGAAGGCCGACGCGATCGCCGCCGCACGCATGCCTGTGCCAGGTCTCGGCTTCGGTGCCGACGGCGTGGTGACGCTGAACGGGCTTCCGCTCGACCAGGCCAGTGCCGCCGAACGCCTGCGGGTGTCGGTCGCCATCGGGCTCGCGATGAACCCGCGGCTGCGGGTGCTGCTGATCCGCGACGCCAGCCTGCTGGACCGCGAGTCGATGCGGCAGGTCGCCGAGATGGCCAAGGCCGCCGGGGCGCAGCTGTGGGTCGAGCGCGTCGAGGTGGACGACCAGACGACGGTGCTGATCGAAGACGGCCAAGTCGCTGGCGGGGCTTCGGTTCCGACGGCTGCGGCTGGCTGATCGCGTCCGCTGCTGCTCTGCGCGGTCGCCGGGAAGGGGCTGCTGCAGAGCGCGCGGTAGTGCGCAACGGGGGGTGTGCTTCTATGCCATACCACGCCGGCGGCGCGACGTGCGAACCCCAGGGCCTCCGGGGCTCCCGTCTGTGACACCGAACCCCCAGTTTCGTGAGAAGCGGGCCGCGACCGGGGTGCAACCCGGCCGCGGCCCTCGATCAACCCCTGATGGAGCCAGGAGCCAACCGTGCGCACCGCATCGGCATGCATCGTCGTGTCCCCTGAGGTCGGACCATGATCCGCCTCGGGCATTCGTTCTTCCTCGACCCCGGCCCCGAGGGCTGGACGCTGTTCGAGGTCACCGGCAAGGACCGCGACCGCCAGACGCGGCGGTTCGGGCCGTTCACCAGCGTGCGGCACGTGATGCAGCAGCGGCAGGTGAAGCTGCCGAAGGGCGTGAAGGCGGAGCTGCTGTCGCTCGATGAGGCGGCGGGGGCCGGCGAGGGGGCAGTGGGCGAGATGCCTGGGTAGCATCGCGGAACCATGCCGAAGGACACGCTGTTCTGGTTCAAGTCGCCGGTGGGGACGTTCTGGATTGCGCCGCACCACGGGCATCCAGGTCGGGTCTCGCTCGGGATCGGGGTGAATCGCTTGGCTCCTTCGCGTCACCCGAGCAGGCCGCCCACGACGTCTGTCTGCACAGCATCGGCTATCGCGTCTGGGACCTGAGGAAGTTGCGACAGGGCGACACGTGCGATCTCAGCGATTGGCAAGCCACACATCTCGGCAAAGCCTACATGCAGGCAGGGCTATCAGTCTGGGACACGGAAGAACCCCGCGACGATTGATCCTCTATTTCGTGGCTTAGGGGCAGGCCTGAAACGCAGCGTTCGGCATTCGATGACTGCCATGATAGACGATTTCGTTTCCGCGTCCCAGACTCTTAGGTTGAAGAGGCGGGATCAATTGTTGCCGCTCATCGTGGCTGAGAACAGCCTCGCGCCGTGGTCATCCCGGCGTTCGCTACCATGAATAGCTGGGCACGGGTTCAGAGTACATCCAATCCCTCGCCCACTCAAGGTGCGCCTTTACACTAACTGCCTCCTTTACGACTTGCAGGTCGTCGCTTCTCGCCTCGATTATCGCTCCCAGTAATTCGATGGACGCGTCCGTGGCCTTGGTGTGTGAGAAAACTCGGAGAGCGGCGACGACAAGTTTTGAATCAGATGAGTCAAGGTAGGGGCGTAGCGCGTCGTTGGCGAACTCGTAGTCAATCCCTGTCTTCATTATGGCAAGAATGGCTAGTAAGCGAACTTCGGTGGATGCATCTGCAAGAGCGGCGGTTCTTATGGTGCGAAGATATGGAATCGCATGTGGTCCTAGCATTGCGAGGACGTCGAGCGCCGCTTTTCTGACGTCGGTATTCTCGTGCCCGATGTAGTGGACAGCTATGCCACCGGCCCACGATGACCGGGGGTCAATGCGGTCCGACATAGCCTCGTAAATTCTTCGACGGGAGGTCGGGATTCCTGCGATGAGAGGTCTCTCGAGCGACTTGGTCTTGGATGCGAGGATATCTTCAACCTTTCGGAGGTTCGCGACGATGATTGTTGGGTTAGCTGAAGTCAGCGCCGTGTTCGCAATTGTCTCCGCGGAGATGCCGTCCAAGAAGTGTGTCGATGGGCTCCATTGGTCAGCCCGTCTGGCAGGTTCCTCGAGATGGTAGTGATTTATGCATCCGGAGTGTATGGTGGCGAAAGCAATCCAAACAAACTTATGTCGGTGTCTCATGCGTCCTTGTGCGAGGCAGCTCTATCTGACAGTGACGACTTGGCCGTCCGGCAGGTCTTGCTCTTGCGCGCCGGCTCCTAGGGTCTCGGCAATTGTATATGTAGATCCAGGAAAATCTCTGAAGATATCTCTTGGGGTGAGCTTCGCACCATTCTTAGAAGTTGGCGGCTGGCAGCCATCTGGCTTCAGCTTCCCGCATACGGACTTTACCTTGGACTTACATCCGTTGGCTGCGACCTTATGCCACACAAGAATGCAGCAGTCTAGGCAATCGTCTTGCATTGGTCCAGGGTAGCGCTCGCAGGTGCTGCGTATGAAGAACGTTTGAACAAACTCAATTCCGGCGATGGCCTTGATGCCGTCTGTGATCCTTCCAAAGGCCCACCAGAAAGCCTGGGCGATATAAAAATAATCATGGCGGGTAAGGCTCGTCCACTCTGTCTCGCTCCAGGTGCTATAGCCTGCAGGTATATGGGCTGGATTGCCTGTCTGAGCCCGAATCCACCCGGCATCAAATTCTGCCATATGAAACTCGCATGTTGGCATGTTGCGTGTGGACGGCTTTCGCTCGAAAAGCCCTTGGACCCTGACCGGGCAGTGAACATAGTTGATTCCGTCAATGACTAACGGGGCAGATGGAGACCTGGTGATCTCTACTCCTTTCAGGCAGCAGCATGAATACTGTACGTTGTTGGCCCCCCCCCCCCCGCCGGCCCCCCCCCCCCCCCCCCCCGC
>JBILEY010000398.1:0-4973 GCA_044351865.1 Planctomycetota bacterium
CGACGTGCTCGGCGCCGAGCACCCGCCGGCGACCCTCGACCACTTCGCGCAGCATCGCCACCGCCGCGTCGAAGTCGGCCGGCGTCTCGAGGCTGGCGGCCAGGTTGTGCTTCGCCTGCAGCACCTGCGGCGCGTCGTCGCCGAGCTCCGCCTGCAGGATCGCCAGCGCTTCGCGGAACAGCGGCTGCGCCTCGGTCGCGCGACCGCGGCGATGCAGGAACAGGCCGACGTTGCCGAGCGCGTTGGCGACCAGCGGATGCTCGTCCCCGTGCAGCTTGCGGCGCCCGGCGAGCACTTCGCGGCCGAGCTTCTCGGCGGCGTCGAGCTGGCCGAGATCCGACCGTGTCAGCGCCAGGTTGCTCATCACCAGCAGCGTCTCCGGATGCTCGTCGCCGTCGACTTCCCGCCGCAGGCGCAGCACCTCCTCGAAGCCGGCGGCCGCCTCGCGCAGGCGGCCCTGGCGCATGTCGATCAACGCGAGGTTGTTCCGCGCCGCCAGCACGTCGACGTGGGTCTCGCCGAGCACGCGCCGCTGCACGACCAGCGTCGGCTCGAGCAGCGAACGCGCACGCTCGAGTTCGCCGGCGCGCGACAGCACCAGCGCCAGGTCGGAACGCGTCGACAGCGTGCCGCGGTGCTCGGGGCCCAGCTCGGCTTCGGCGAGCGCGAGCGCCTTCTCGTAGTTGGCGATCGCCTTGGCGTACTCGCCGCGATCCGACTCGAGCGACGCGACGCTGCGCAGCGACTGCAGCACCGGTTCGCCGCGCAGCCCGGACTGCTGCTCGCGCAGTGCGAGCGAACGTTCGAGCATCTCGCCGGCCTTGGCCAGTTCGCCGAGGCGCTGGTAGCTGGTGCCGATCGTCGAGCGCAGCGCCGCTTCGATCTCCGGCTCGTCGTCGAACTGCAGTGCGAGGCGCACCGACGCCATGTCGAGCACCTGCTTGACGGTGACGTCGCGGCCTTCGTGCTCCGGCGCCAGCGCCGACAGCAGGTCGTCGTTGAGGAACGACGTGACGGTCTCGGCGATGCGCGCTTGCTGTCGCGCGAGGGCCGCGCTGGCTTCTGCCTCGCCGCGGCGCTTCTCGGCCAGGGCTTCGCTGGCGACGGCCTGCTGCCGCCGCTGCTCGGCGAGGGCGGCGTTGCGCTCCGCTTCCCCGCGGCGCTGCTCGGCGAGTTCGGCGTTCGTCGTCGCTTCGAGACGACGCTGCTCGGCCAACGCGGCGCTGGCCGCAGCTTCGCCCCGGCGCTGCTCGGCGAGCTGGGCACTCGCCACCGCGTCCGCCTGGCGCGCTTCCGCCAGGCGCGCACTGTCGCGGGCCTGCTGCGCGAACAGCAGACTGGCGACGAGACCGATCGCCAACCCGGCCACCGCGGTCGCCAGCGACGCGGCGAGTGCGCGGTTGCGCTGTATCCACTTCTTCGCCGTCGCCCACGCCCCGGTGGCGAACGCCTGCACGACGCGGCCTTCGAGGAACGCCCGCAGCTCGTCTGCGAGCGCCAGCATCCCGGCGTAGCGCTCGTCGCGGTCGCGGGCCATCGCCTTGTCGCAGATGGCGACCAGCTCGGCGGGCGCTTCGGGCGCCAGCGTGGTCAGCGAGGTCGGCGGACCGACCATCACGCGCCGCCACATCGCCTCGGCGTTGGCGCGTTCGCCGGGTTCGGCATACGGCGAACGACCTGCCAGCAGCCGGTAGAGCATGGCGCCGACCGCGTAGACGTCGGTGCGCGCGTCGAGGTGCTCGGTCTCGCCGCGGGCCTGCTCGGGCGACATGTAGCTCGGCGTGCCGAGCACGTCGCCGTCCATCGTGTGCAGCCCGCTGCCGATCGTGCTCGCGGCCGCGTCCTTGCGGTCGGTGGCCACCGGCTCGGCTGCGGGCTCCGCGCTCGCGTCGTTCGCGTCGTTCGCTGCAGTGGCGGCCGTGCGGCGTTTCGGCGCCGGCTCGCTGCGCCCGCGCACACGCGCGAGGCCCCAGTCCATGACGTAGACCTCGCCGAAGCGGCCGACCATGACGTTCGCCGGCTTCAGGTCGCGGTGCACGACGCCCTTCTCGTGCGCGTAGGCGGTCGCTTCGCAGACCTTCAGCAGCACGCCGAGCGCGCGCGTCATCGTCCAGCCTTCGGCAGAGCGCGCGACGAGGTCGAAGATCGACTCGAGGTCGCGCCCGTGCACGAGGCGCATGGTGAAGTAGACGCGGCCGTTGCCGTCGAGGCCGAGCTCGTGCACCGGCACGATGCCGGGATGGTCGAGCTGGCCGGTGACCTGCGCTTCTTCGCGGACGCGCGCCAGCACGGTCGGCGCGACGCGCGTCGCGCCGTCGCTGCTGCCGGGAGCCGAACGCTCGAGGATCACCTTCATCGCGAGGCGACGGCGCAGGTCCTCGTCGAACACTTCGAGGATCGCGCCCATGCCGCCGCGCGCGATCTCGCCCTCGATGCGGTACCGCGACGAGGCGCCGGCGCGTTCGCCGAGGCGGTGCAGCACGTCGCCGGTGCCGCCCGCACTCGACGGCGGCTTCGTCGTCGGCCGCTCGGGCGACGGCGATGGTCCGCGCGGGCCGGAAGCGAGGTCGACGCGCGGGTCGAGGTCCTGGCCGTAGCGCGCGCGCAGGCGGGCGGCGAGCGACGGCGACGCGTTGGGATCGGGAGGCGAGGTGTCGGAGGGCGTCACGCGCGCCAGTCTACGTAGGCTCGCGGCGGCGCGCCCGTTCGCCGCGGCGCGACGGTACGGTCAGCGCTGCAGCGGCACTTCCAGCCGGCCGGTGCCCCAGAACAGGCCGTTGTTGGCCTGCAGCACCCAGTCCTGGAAGTAGAGCGTCATCGCCGGCAGCGCTTCCGGCAGCGGCAACTGCCAGAACACGTCGTTGCCGACCAGCGGCGGCAGGCTGGCGATGTATTCGGGGCCGGTGATCGGCACCAGCAGCGTGCAGCCGTTGCCGAGGATCGGGTGCGCGATCGGCACGTTCGCGGTGCCGATCGCGAGCAGCATCAGGTGCAGGTCGTTGGCGCCTGCACCCTGCACCCGCGGACCGCAGAACGCGCTGCCGATGCGCTGGTTGACCGCCGCCACCGGCGACGGGCCCGTCCAGCTCAGCGTCAGGTTGTTGCAGGTGCCGGGCTGCACCGACGGCAGCGACGGCGCCGGCTCGTCGAAGCGGCGGCGCCAGACCTGGTAGCTGCCCGCATCGTCCTGCGGCCACAGGATCGTGGTGTAGCCAAGGTTGGAACTGAACAGCACGACCGCCTTGCCGGGCGACGTGAAGCCGGTCGTCTGCACGAGGTCCGGGCTCTGCAGCGACTGGCCGCTGTAGCCGACGCGCGTCGCGTAGATGGCAGGCGAAGTGGAGCTGTTGCGCCAGGCGGGCATCCAGTGGCAACGGCTGGTGTGGTCGTGGGCGATGCCGGTCGGCTCCAGCGTGCGGACCGCGCGCGTGTCGACGGTCAGCACCGGGAAGTCGCCGCTGGCACTCTGGCTCGCCTGGCCATGCGGCCAGTCGAGGCGCTCGAGGCGCAGCTCGGTGCCGACGACGTCGAGGTTCTTGCCGATCGACGTGTTCGCGGTGCTGAACAGCACGGCGTAGCGGCCGAAGCAGCCGGCGACCTGCGCGCCGAGCTTGTGCGTCGTGCCGAGGCTGCTGATCCACGCCTGCGCGCTGACTGCGCCCGCCTGGTTCACGAGGCGGCCGAACAGGTCCCAGTCGTCGTTGCCGGCGTTGTTGGTGAACGCCTGGCAGACGACCAGCCACGAGTAGGCACTGCCGCCTTCGCTCGCACGGTTCACGCTCGGTCGCTCGGTGTCGTCGGTGGCGTTGCCCTGGATCAGGAAGTCGGCGCTCCAGGTGCCGTTCGCCGTCGTGGTGTCGAAGAACAGGCCCCACACCGTGCTGTTCGCGGTGTTGGCGAACTGCGTCGTGCCGGCTTCGCGCTGGCACACGACCAGCGCGCGATTGCCGGTGCCCCCGAGCAGCACGCCGCCGACCTCGGGCCGCCACTCGTGCGTACCGGGCACCACCAGGTGCGGGATCGAGTTCGACACCATCGCGCTCGGATTGCCGGGCAGGACCACGCCGCGGATCTGCATCTGTTGGGTCGAAGTGACCAGACTCTGGTAGACGACGGCCCAGCGGTTGGATCCCGCCACGTAGGCGCAACGCGCCCGGTCCGCCGAGGCCAGGGTCGACAGATCGGCGAACACGGTGCCGGTCGAACTGCCCGTCGAGGTGCCGGCCCGGACGGAGACGTCGAAGTCCGTCGCCGAGGCCTCCCGCGTGAAGGCGGTCAAGACCGCCGCCACATTGCTGGTGCCGTCGTGGGCAATGTCGATCTCGCCCGGCTCCCAGCCCGGCGAGAACGAGAACGAACCCAGCACGGCCAGCAGTGGATCGACGACCAGTGGGAAGTCGGCGCGGGCGACGTCGGCGGCCGGCAGCGTCAGCGTGATCACGCCGTTCGCCTGCGACGTCGTCATCGCGAAGCGATCGCCGTCGGCGTCGATCGCGATCGCCGCGCCGTAGCTCAGGATCGCGCGGCCCTTGGCGTCGCGGAAGACGAGAGCCTGGTGCGCGTTCTCGGCGACTGGGCTCCATAGCGCCGTGGTCAGCGCGCCCTGAATGCGCAGCGCGCCGTTCGTGCGCGGACGTTCGGCCAGCACGAAGCGCTGCTCGAGGCCAGCCGCCAGCACGTCGTAGGTCTCGACGACGGCGCCGTGGTCGTAGGCGACGTGGTAGGCCTCGTACTGCAGGCGCGGCGACTGCCCGGCGACCAGCAGTTCCTGCTCGCCGACCCGCACCGACGTCGTGCGCCAGGCGAACGGTTGGTTGTGCGGGTACTCGCGGCCGAGATACGGCACGAACGTCATGCCATCGTGGAAGCTCGCCTTGTAGTCGCGGCCTGCGGCCCACAGGCCGTACTCCGGATCGCCGTCGCGACCGTGCGCGGGCACCCGATGGTCGCCAGCGAGCACGGCGGTGGCGTCG
>JBILEY010000446.1:0-4407 GCA_044351865.1 Planctomycetota bacterium
ACTGACGGCGCCATTCGTGCCTGTGGGTGGAGCCCAACCGCAACCACCGACCCTGGTGGCCGACAACCCGATGCTGGCGCGACGCCACGACAGCGCAGTTGTCACCGTCGTCGGCAAGCCCGGCAGCCTGAAGTTCCTGCTCGTCCCTGCCACCGGCGCCCCGAACGAGCTGCCGGTTGCCACGGATCCCCGCATCGACGAAGTGATTGGCTTGGCCATCGAGCACGGTTCGCTTCACGCGCTGGTGCTGAGCCATGGCTCGCTACTGTTCCTGCAGCAGAACGGCACCACCATGGCGGTGCGAGGCACGGGCAAGGCGATGACGCCGGCGCCGACCGAGTTCGTGGTGGCCGGCACTACGATGGCGTGCTGCAACGGAACCGATGTGCTGGTGTGCCGGAGCAGCGTCGTCACGAAGATGCGCAGGCTCGACCAGTTCAACCAGGCGCTCAGCGCACCCCGGCACCTGTTTGCCTCGGGTGGCAAGGTCTACTTCGAGGCGGCCCAGGGCACGACCAGGGCGGTCTACCGCCTCACCGACTGAGACAGCACGTAGACCGGCCGCAGCCCGACGTAGTCGTGCGCGTTCCCGATCGGGATCTGGTGGCCGCGCAGCGCCGCGTCCATCGCGAACGCATCGAGGAAGCTGCCACCGACGACGCGGGCGCGCAGCGTGACCGCCGCATCGGCGGCACTCGCCGTGGGCGCCGCCCGCACGGCGAGGACGGGCTCGGCATAGCCGTCGAGGCAGAGCTCGCTGCAGTTGCCGAAGACGTCGTGCAGCCCGAACGGATTGGCGGCCAACGCTCCGACCGGCGCCGTATGCAGGAACCCGTCCCACGCATCGCTGGGCACTCCGGCCGGGATGCGTTGCCAACTGGCGCCCGGCTCCTTGTCGGCGAGCACGGCCTCGCGCACGGCGTCGGCGAAGTTGACGAAGCGACCGCGCTCGCCCGCAGCCAGCCAGGCGAACGTCGGCCTGGCCTCGCGCGCGCCGTTCGCCGCCCACCACCATTGCGCCTGCGTCGGCAAGGTCAGGCTCCAGTGCGACAGCAGGCGCACGGCGTCGCGCCACGCGACCTGCTGCGTCGGGTGGGTCCACAACACAGCGTCGAAGTCGATCGCGTCGGCCGCCGGCACGCTCTCGCCGACGCGGCCAGCGACCCGCTGCAGGCCGTCGGGATCGTTGCCGAACGCGTAGAGGTAGAGCTGCGCCGGATCGCGCCAGACCTCGGCGTGCAGCCGCGCACCTTGGGCCTGGGTCAGCTCGTGGCGCGCGATCAGGAACGGCGCGAGCTCGCAGCGGCATGTCGTCCGCTCGCTGTCGATCTCGAACGAGCCACCGGGCACCAGCACGAACACGACGCCCGTCTGCGGCCCGACGTCGAAGCCGCCGTCGTCGCGGCGCACCGGCACGCGGTCGTCGCCGGCACTCTCCAGCAGGTAGAACTCGTGCAGCCCCGTGCGCGGATTGCGACCGAGCGGCAGCAGCCCCGGCTCCGGCGCCGCGAACACGCCCCCGAGCCCGTCGTCGCGCAGCGCTGTGAGCGTCGTCTCCCACACGCCGCGCGCGTCGACCAGCGAACGGCGCTCGAGCTGCTGCGTGCGCGCGATGCGGCCTTCCACCCGCTGCACCCAGCGCGGCAAGTCGGCGACCGCCGCTCGCCCCCGTTCGAGTTCGCGCAGCTGGGCCGCCGCGAGTTCGTCGTCGGGAGCCGCGGCCCGCAGGGCAGTGCCGAGCCGCTGCGCGTCGTCGGCACCAGCGAGCACCTCGGCCGCCTCGCGCAACCAGGCGCGCATCGACCCGAGCATCGCCGGGCGCGCCGGCCACAGCTCGTGCTCGGCGCGTTCGCCGAGCCGCACGGCCCGCAGCGCCTGCCCGAGCGTCGCCCGCGCACTCTCCGCCGCCTGCACCTGCCGCGCCGACTGCTGCAGCACCACCAGCATCGCCGCCGCCGCGCCCGCGAGCACGCCGGCCGCCGCCACGGCGCGCGCATGCCGCTGCAGCCACTTGCGCGTCCGATACCAAGCACTCGGCGGCCCCGCTTCGACCGGCTCATGGCGCAGGAAGCGTTCGACGTCGCGCGCGAAGTCGCGGACCGAGCCGTAGCGCCGCTGGCGATCGCGGGCGAGCGCCTTGGTGGTGACCCAGTCGAGTTCGCCGCGCACGAACGCCTGCAGCCGCTGCGGCGTGACCCCGCGCTCGGCGGCGGTCGTCGACAAGCGTTCGCCGAGCTGCGACAGCTTCGTGCTCGGCTTCGGCGGCTCGTGGCCCTGCAGGAACGCACCGAACCAGGCGGCGCCCATGCGCTGCACCTCGTCGAGGTCGATCGGCAGCTCGCCGACCAGCAGTTCGAACAGCACGACGCCGAGCGAATAGACGTCGGTGCGCGTGTCGAGATCGCCTTCGGTGCGCTGCGCCTGCTCGGGGCTCATGTAGGCGAACGTGCCGACGATCTGGCGCATGCCTTCGTGCAGCGTCGCGCGGATCTGCAATGGATCGACCGGCTGCGCCAGGCCGAAGTCGATCACCTTGGCCACCGGCCGCCCGTCGACCTCGCGCACCAGGATGTTCCCGGGCTTCAGGTCGCGGTGCAGGATGCCCTTCATGTGCGCGTGGTTGACGCCGTCGCACAACTGCAGGAACAGCTGCAGTCGCTGCTCGAGCGGCAGGCGGTGCTTCTGGCAGTAGTCCGAGAGCGGCAGCCCCGGCACGTATTCCATCGCGAACCAGGCCTGGTCGCCGTCCTGACCGGCGTCGAACAGCCGCGCGATGTTCGGATGGTCCATGCGCGCCAGCGCCGCCTGCTCCATCTCGAATCGCGCGCGGTAGGTGCGGTCGAGGCGATCGGCGCGGATGACCTTCAACGCGACTCGCTGCGGCACCGGCTCGCGCCGTTCGGCGAGGAACACTTCGCCCATGCCGCCCTGCCCCAGGCGCTCGAGGATCCGGTAAGGGCCGAGCTGCCACGGCCGATCGGCATCGTCATCACCCGGTCGCGAACCGGGCCCCGGCGCAGTGGACTCCACCATGGTCGGGCACAGTAGCGTGCAGCGGCGGCGCGGTCAGGCGGGGCGCAGCGCCGCCAGCACCGCGTCGAGATCGAGCATGTCGCCGCCGGCGCGGTCGATCTGGCGATGGCGCACGGTGCCGTCGCGCCCGAGCACCAGCACGCCGCCCTGCTGCCACGGATCGCCTTGCACGCTGGTCTGCCGGAAGCCTCGGCGGAACGCGCGCCAGGCGTTGACGAACAGGCGCCAGTGCAGCGTCGCGAACAGGCTGCGGCGCATGCCGGCGGCGGCGAACACCCCGCGCGTCGGGTCGCTGAGCACCGGGTGCGGGCCCGCCCACTCGCTGGCGAACGACTTCGCCATCGCCGGCAGGCCGGTGCCGACGAACAGCACGCGGGCGCCGGTGGCCAGGATCTCCGTCTCTCGACTGCGCAACTGCGCAGCCCGTTCGCGGCACAGCAGTCAACCATAGTGGCGCACGAACACGATGACGGTCGCGTTCGGCCCGAGCTCGGCGCGCAGTGTCGTCTTGGTGGCGTCGGTCGTGGACACCGGCAGGTCGAGCAGGTCGGCAGCCATGGTCGCCATCGTGCGGCCGCCTTCGGCCGTTTCCCACCAGTGGATGCAGGACCTGCCGGCGCGCTCAGAGACTCTGAGAGAATCCTCTCGACGCCTCGGCGCGATTGCGAAGGCAGCCGCCAAACATCCTGCTCGCGGCCGTGTCGTGAGTTCGTCTCGGCCTCAGGCGGTGCTGGGCACCTCGTGCACGCTCAGCCGCCCGTGCCGCAGCCAGCCTTCGGTCAGCAACCACGTGCGCGCGTCCGCCACCGGCCGCACGACCGCTTCGAGGCCGAGGACGGTGATGCGTTCGCGGAAGCCGTCGAACCACGGCGCCGAGGTGAACGTGTCGAGGACTTGGGTCACTTGGACCTCGCGGCCTTCGGCGGCGTGCTTCTTGGCGTTGCCGAAGAGGTAGCGCAGCGCGTTCCGCACCTCGCGCGGCGACTTCAGGATGTGGTCGTGGTAGCGATCGGCGAACACGCGGCCGCGGCGTGACCAGAGCCTGTTCAGTGCCTTGGCGATGCGGATCAGCAGGCCTTGCAAGCCGCGCGAGAGGGCGGCGCGGGATTCCGCTTCGCAGAGCAGGTGCAGGTGGTCGTTGAGGACTGCGTAGTGGCAGAGGCGGAACGTGCCGGCGAGGTTGCGGGCGCAGCCGGCCGCGAACGCCGCGCGAAGGGCTTCGTATTCGCGCTTGCTGCGCAAGCGCGGCAAGCCGCTGCGCAGCTTGATCGTCACGTGCACGGGGAAGCGCTTCGCGAGCGGTGCCCGCTCGCGGTGGTCGACGCCGGGCCGCCCCGAGATCTTCGGCTTGCGACCAGCGCCCTTTCGCGCACC
>JBILEY010000078.1:0-15821 GCA_044351865.1 Planctomycetota bacterium
TCCGGCGCGCCGACGAACTGCGTGCCGCGCATCGTCGGTGTCATCACCTGCACCAGCGCATGGTTGCCGTAGTGCACCCGCACGCGGCCGCGCTCGTCGGTGACGCCGCGGCGACGGAACGGCTCGAAGCGCTTTGGCGGCGGCTGCACCAGCGGCGCGTCGATCGACGGCAGCGGCCACTGCAGCACGCGGTCGTCGGTCCACTGCACCTCGAGGCCCGGCACCGGCTTGCCGGTCTCGGCGTCGACGACGAGCACTTCGGCCCAACGTGCGTCCGGCGGCACCGGCGGCTCGTTCGGCACGTCCTGCGCGCGCAAGCCGAAGCTCACGAGCAGCAGTGCCGTCAGTGCGGCGATGGGACGGCGGTGGTTCACCGCGGCGACTCCGGCTCGGCGAACTCGGCCTTGGGCAGTGTGGGGATGTTGAAGCGATCCCTGACGATGCCGCGATCGAGCGCCTCGCCTTGCACGTCCACCACACGTTGGCGCGATCGCTTGCGCGCTTCGTCGCGAACGGCGAGCCAAGCGGCACCATCGTCGGTGCGATGGAACGCATCGATGGCGTCCGCCTGCTCGGGCGTGATCGCGATCGCAGCGATCCTCTGCGCCAGCTCTGGCTGGCTCACCGAGATCTTCTTGTCCCGAGCCTGCTCGACAACCTCGAGAACGCGCCTGCGCGCGGTCTCGCCGACCTCCGCACGGCTGCGAAAGGTCACCAGCGTTCCGGTCGGCACCTCGAGCATGTTCCAAGCCAGCGCATGGGCACGCCCTTCGGCCAGCGCCAACGACTGCCCGGCCGGACTCGCCGCGAAGCGCAGAAACGCCTCGGCGCGGCCGGGCGGCACGAGTTCCCGCGCCAAGACCAGGGCCGCCTCGTCGTGCCTCGAAGCACGCTCGCTCGCGAACTGCTGCCACGCCGCCTCGTCGCCGACGACCTCGAGGCCGGTCGTCTCACGCAGCTGCTGCCAGCAGCTCTTCCACCCGGCGAACGCCCAGTTCTCTGCCAGCACGCGGTAGCAGTCGTTCGCCTGCTCGGCAGCATGCGCCGCCGCTGGCACCGACGCGGAGTTCGCGCCGCACGCAGCCAGGACGAGCAGGGCGAGCGGCAGGTGGCGCGAAGGGGCGAGCATCGGCGCGCGAACATAGCGAATGCCCGCCGACGCGGGCACCTGCTACAACGCCGCGATGCGCCACGTCGTCGCCATCGACCAGGGCACCACCGGCAGCACCGCGCTGGTGCTCGACGAGAACCTGCGCGTCTGCGGCCGCTGCGACCAGGACTTCCCGCAGCACTATCCGGCACCGGGCCTTGTCGAACACGACCCCGAGCAGCTGTGGCAGTCGGTGCTGACCGCGCTGCAAGGCGCACTGGCGCAGGCGAACGTGCCGCCGTCGTCGCTGGCGGCGATCGGCATCACCAACCAGCGGGAGACCACCGTGCTGTGGGACCGCGCCACCGGCCGCCCCGTGCATCGCGCGATCGTCTGGCAGGACCGCCGCACCGCCGCCGCGTGCGAACGGCTGCTCGCCGCCGGCCACGCCGACGCCGTGCGCTCCTGCACCGGGCTGCCGATCGATCCCTACTTCAGCGCGACGAAGATCGCGTGGATCCTCGACCACGGCGGCCATCGGACGCGCGCCGAACGAGGCGAGTTGGCGTTCGGCACGATCGACACGTTCCTGCTGCACCGCCTGTCGGGTGGCGAAGTGCACGCAACCGACGCCAGCAACGCCTCGCGCACCCTGCTGCTCGACCTGCGCACGCTGCGGTGGGACGACACGATGTGCGCCCTGTTCTCGGTGCCCAAGGCGCTGCTGCCGGAAGTGCGGCCGTGCGTCGGCCCGTTCGCGACGACGCGCGGCGTGCCCGGAGTGCCCGACGGCGTGCCGATCACCGGCATCGCCGGCGACCAGCAGGCGGCGTTGTTCGGCCAGGCCTGCTTCGAACCCGGCGACGCGAAGTGCACCTACGGCACCGGCGCGTTCCTGCTGCTGCACACGGGCACCGAGCCGATGCCGTCGCGGCACGGTCTGGTGACGACGGTCGCGTGGCAACTGCCGGGCGAACGCGCCTACGCGCTCGAAGGCTCGGCGTTCGTCGCCGGTGCTTGCGTGCAATGGGCGTGCGACGAACTCGGCCTCGCCGCTGACGGCCGCGCGCTCGAGGCGTTGGCACGCACCGTGCCCGACAGCGACGGCGTCGTCGTCGTGCCCGCATTCGCCGGGCTCGGCGCACCACACTGGCGACCGCACGCGCGCGGCACCATCCGCGGCCTCACGCGTGGCACCACGAAGGCGCACCTCGCGCGCGCCGTGCTCGAAGGCGTCGCGCTGCAGAACGTCGACGTGCTGCGCGCGATGGAACAGGACGCGGGGCGCCCGTTGCGCGAACTGAAGGTCGACGGCGGGGCCGCGGCGAACGACCTGCTGATGCAGTTTCAGGCGGACGTGCTCGGCGTGCGCATCCGGCGACCGCAGCAGTTGGAGTCGACCGCGTTCGGCGCCGCGTTCCTCGCTGGCCTCGGGGCTGGCGTGTGGTCCGACAAGGGTGCGATCGCCGCGGCGTGGCGCGAGCAGGCGCGCTTCACGCCGCAGATGCCGACCGAGCGCGTGCAGCGCCATCTCGAACGCTGGCGCGATGCGGTCGCGACGGCGTGAGCAGCAACACGAGACGACGAACGGGCCACGAGCCGGGCGTTCCGCCTTCCTTGAAATCCCAGCACGCCATGCTGGGATTTCAAGGAGCCCGGCGGCCGGCGTAACCCGTCATCTCGAGGTAGCCGCGACCGCCGACCGCGCTGCCGGCGCGGGTGCCGCGCACGTCGACGGCGCCTTCCCAGTAGCGCACTAGCACGCGCAGCTCCTGGTCCGGCAGCACGGGCACGACCTCGAGGTCGAACGGCACCGCACCGCGGCTGCGCAGCCGCCAACGCGCCGGATACTCGGCGCCACCGTCGTCGGCGCGCCAGCGATCGAGCGGTTCGGCGTCGACGTCGTTCGGCCCGAGCGGCGTCAGCGTGCCGTCGCGCGCGACGAAGCTGCCGCGGCTCCACGGATCGACCGAACCGTCGCGGCGGCGCAGGCGGTACCACATCAGCTCGCAACCGTCGTCGAGCTGCAGCGAGAACCAGTCCCAACCGACCTGGTCGGCGCCGAGCGCGGACGTGCTCCACTCGCGATCGACCCACGCTTCGCCGCGCACCGCGTGGCGCGCGCCGTCCACGACGAGTTCGCCGCCGATCGGCAGCCGCGTCAGCGAGTAGTAGTTGGACGCGTTGCCCGGCTCGGCGCTCTTCTGGCTCAGCCCGCGATCGCCCTGCAGCACGAGCGGTTTTCCAGGCTGCAGCTCGAGCGTGAACGCGAAGCGCTCGCCGCCGGCGCGCAAGGCGAGCGGCAGGAAGCCGTCGCCGTTGGCACTGGCGCGCATCGACCAGTCGGCGCAGACCACTTCGAACGGCTGCTTCGGTGCCGGCCCCTGCACACCGCCGAGGCCGCCGGCGCCGCGCGCCAGCCGCTCTTCGGCGACGAAGCGGCGACCGCGCACGTCGGTCACCGCCGCGTGCGCGAGGATCACTTCGTCGGTGGCGAGCGACGCCGTGCGTTCGCCGGTGCCGTCGACGCGCTTGGCGAGCGCCTGGCGGAAGAACACCAACTGAACGCCGAAGCGCGCGCCGTCGGCGGCGTCGAGGTTCGCGGTCACGTACCACCACTCGGTGCGGTAGTCGCGATGCGCGCCGTGGTCGCGCGGGAACACCAGCTGCGGCGGGGAGGTCGCGCGCGTGAAGCCGGCGAGGTCGTCGGCCGCGGTGCTGCCGAGCACCTCGGCGACGCCGAGCGTGCCCGGTTCGCCGGCGGTGTCATGAGCAGCGCCGCCGCATGCGGCAGCCGCCAGCAGCGCGAACCCGAGCGCGCAGCGCGCCCGCGGCGAAGAACGGTTCGTGTTCATGCTTCGCGCAATCCCTCCGCCGGGCGCATGCGCGCGAAGCGCCACGCCGGCTGCAAGCCCGCCAGCGTCGCCGCGACGATGGCAAGCACCAGCACTTCGCCGAGTGCTCGCCACGGCACCGACACGGTGACCAGCGTCCAGCCGAACGACACGCGGTTGATGACGTGCGCCAGCACGTGGCCCAGCAGCACACCGAGCGGCAGCGCCAAGAGGCCGGCAATCAAGCCGAGCAGCGCCGTCTGACCGAGCACGACGAACCCGATCTGGCGCGGGCGCGCGCCGAGGCAACGCAGCAGGCCGACTTCGCCGGCGCGCTCGAGCTGCAGCGCCGCGAACGCCGCGTAGATGCCGACGAACGCCACGCACAGGCACAGCAGGCGCATGACGCCGGTGATCGCGAACGTGCGATCGAACACCTGCAGCGAACTGCTGCGCAGCTCCTCCTGCACCCGCACCGACACCGCCTGCTCGTCGGCCGCCGCAGCCGCCGCGCGCAGCGCCGCCGCCAACGGCTCGGCGTCGACACCGTTCGCCGCTTCGAAGCTGAGCGCGGTCACCGGCGCCTGCAGGTGCTGCTGCAACCATGCAGCGCCGACGATCGCCTCGCCGCGTTCGTTGCTGTAGTCGCGGTAGATCGCGGCGATCGGCAGCGTCACCGGACCTTCGGAACCGCGGATCGTCAGTTCGTCGCCGAGCTGCAGGCCGCGGCGGAACGCCAGCGGTTCGGAGATCCAGGCACCATCGCCGTTGGCGATCGCCGCCCGGCCGCGCGCGTCGTCGCCCTGCAGCAGCGGGAACGACCTCGTCCAACGCGCCGTCGGCAGCACCCCGACGACGTCCACTTCGTGTTCGTTCGCGTTCGCCGCGGTCCGCATCGACACCACCGTGCGGCGGTATTCGGTGCGCGCAGCGACGCCGGGCACCGCGCGCAAGGCCAGAACGATCGCCGGCGCGAACGGCTGCGCGCGATCGTCGTGGCCACCGGGCACCGAGACGAACACGTCGCCGGGCAGCACCTGCGCCAGCCAGCCGGCGACGCTGTCGCGGAAGCTGCCGACCAACGTCGCCATGCCGATCGTCGTGCCGAGTGCGAGCACCATCGCCGCCACCGGCAGGCCGAGGTGCGGCCGCGCGGCCGCAGTGCTGCGCACGACGTAGCGCACGAACGGACCACTGCCTCGCACCAGCCAGCCGACGGCGCGCAAGAACACGCCCATCGCCGGCGGCACCACGACGACCGCGGCCAGCACCAGCGCCAGCGTGCCGAGATAGCCCTGCACGAGCTGCGCGCCGACGGTCGTCAGCAGCGCCACCGCGAGCCCGGCGAACAGCGTGAACACGCCAACGCGCCGCCACGGCCGCCGCCGTTCGCCGATCGCCGCACGCGCTGGCACCAGCACGTCGCGTGCATTGACGCGGCCCGCCGCGATCGCCGGCGACAGACCTGCGGCCATCGCCACCAGCGCCCCGACCAGCACGCAGAGGACCAGCACCAGAGGCTCGTAGCGCACCTGCTGCAGCGAGAACGTCGCGTAGTGGTCGTTCAGCGTGCGCACCAACGGCTGCAGCAGCGCCTGCGCCGCGAACGCACCGAGCAGCGCCCCGAGCGCACTGCCGACCACGCCGAGCACCGCGGTCTCGACGAGCACCGCGCGCGCCAGCTGGCCGCCGGTCACGCCGAGCGCACGCAGCACGCCGAAGGCCTCGCGCCGCGCGACGACCGACAGGCGCATCGTCTCGTGCACGAGGAACGCCCCGACCAGCAGCGACAGCAGGCTCAGCGCGGTGAGGTTGATGCGGAAGCCGCGCGCCAGCTGGCCGAGGCCGCCCTGTTGCGCCCCGGTCGCGGCGACGCGCGCGCCTGGGCCGCAGTGGCGCGCGACGGCGGCAAGCGCGCGTTCGCGGTCGGCGGCGCGCTCGGCGGTCAGGTCCAGCCGCAGGTCGAGGCGATCGACGCGGTCGGGCCGGCCGCTCCACTCCTGCGCCGTCGCGATGTCGACGAGCAGCACGTCGTCGAGCCCGGCGGCGATCGCCGGCGGTGCCGCGAGTTCGCCGAGGCAATGCGCACGCAGCGGCCGCCCGCCGATCGTCAGCGGCAACTCGCCACCGCGTTGTACGCCGAGCCGCGCCAGCAGGGCTGGCGTCGCCACGAACGAGCCCGCGCGCGTCAGCAGTTCGCCGAGCGGGAGCGCGCCGCCACCGCCCGCACCACCCGGCGCCGCCCACGGCCGGAGTTCGACGTCGGCCAGCGGGTCGACGCCGAGCACACGCAGCACCGTGCGTTCGCCGAGCGACTCGCCGTCGCCGACGCGCGCCACCAGCCGCACGCTCGGCGCCACGCCGCGGCCACCGAGTTCGCGCCGCAGCGCCGCGTAGGCCGCGACCGGCAGGCCGTCGGGCCCGGCGGTCACCGTGTGCGTGGCGTTGCCGGCGACGGTCGCCAGCGCCTGGTCGAACGCACGCTCGGCGGTGCGCTGCGCGGTCTGCATCGCGACCAGCAGGGCGACGCCGGCGGCGATGCCGAGCAACGTCAGCAGCGTCTGCAGCGGATGGCGCCGATGGTGGCGCAGGCCGAAGCGCAGCAAGAGACGCATGCTCAGGAACCCTTCGCCGCGAGCCCGTGCAGCACGCCGCCATCGAGCTGCAGCTGGCGATCGCAGGTGGCGGCGGTCGCTGCACTGTGCGTGACGACCACCAGCGCCGCCCCGTGCGCCCGCCGCAGTTCGTGCAGCAGGTCGAGCACCATCGCCGACGCGGCATCGTCGAGGTTGCCGGTCGGCTCGTCGCACAGCAGCAGCTGCGGCCGCGTCGCCAGCGCCCGCGCCACCGCGACGCGCTGCTGTTCGCCGCCCGACAGCACGTCGGGCCACGCCGCCGCACGATCGGCGAGGCCGATGCGCGCCAGCAGTTCGCGCACGCGCGGCTCGGCGACGCTGCGTGCGACACCGGCCAGCTCCATCGGCAAGGCGATGTTCTCGGCGACGGTCAACGTCGGCAGCAGATGGAACGCCTGGAACACGAAGCCGAGCCGTTCGCTGCGCAGGCGCGCGCGCTGCCGTTCGTCGGCGCGAACTACGTCGACGCCGCAGGTGAGCACGCTGCCGTCGTCGACGTCGTCGATGCCGGCGATCAGGTTGAGCAGCGTCGACTTGCCCGAGCCGCTGCGACCGAGCACCGCCACGGCTTCGCCAGGGGCGATGTCGAGATCGACGCCGGCGAGCACGCGGCGCGCACCGCGACCTTCGTGCACCGACTTGTGGACGTTGCGCAGACTGACGACGGGCCCCGACGGCATCGCGGCATGTTCGCCGCTGGCTGCCGTCGGGACGCAGGGTTTTCGCGGCGCTTGCACGCCCTTCATGGCGCCGTTCCGCCATCGTCTTTGCCGCGCCAGCCCGCGCCGGCATGATCGCCGCGCCATGCGCTTCGTCTCCCGCGCCATCGTCTTGCCCATCCTCGCCTTCGCGGCACCACTCGCCGCCCAGAAGCCGCTGCCCGAGCCACGCGCCGGCCTCGCCTTCCAGCCGCCGAAGGGCTGGACCGAACTGCCGGCCGACTGCGATCGCGGCGCCACCGTGCGCCTGTTCGCCGGCCCGAGCGCGCTCGCGAGCAAGAAGCAAGGAACGCACACGCCGGTGCTGCGCGTCATGTACTTCGCCAAGGGCGGCGACAGCAGCAAGGACACCGTGGACGGCCTGCCGCGCACGACGCCGTTCCGCAGCCTCGAGGACTTCGCGGTGCGCGGGCTCGGCGCGAAGAACGTCGACAAGGCGGTGCAGAAGGCCGGCGGCGTCGAAGGCCAGCGTTTGACCACCAGCGAGTTCGCCATCGACCACGTGCTGATCGGCCAGACGATGCCGCTGCCCGACGGCGAAGCTGCGATCTGCATCGAGGTGCTCGCGAACCATGCCGACAAGCTGAAGAAGGAGATCGACGCAGTGTTCGCTTCGATCGAACCGGTGAACTTCGCCGCGACGCCGCGCCTCTCGCCGCCGTGGCGCACCGACGCCGAATGGGCCAAGAAGGACGCCGCCGCGCGCAGCGCCGCCCACCGCGCGTTCGCCGAGCAGGTCGCCGCCGCCGCCGCGAAGGCGCCGGAGTCGGGCTACAAGGTGTCGAAGCACAAGCACTGGACGGTGCTCAGCGTCGCCGATCCGGCCTACACCAAGAAAGCGACCGCCGCCGCCGAGACCGCGCGCGAGTGGCTGGCGAAGAAGCTGCCGGAGCTGGCGAAGGGCGAGCCGCTGCCGGCGGTGATCCGCGTGTTCGACAACATGATCCAGTACAACGCCTACTTGGCGACGCGCCTCAACACGCGCGAGTACGAACAGGACCGGCGCGAGTTGCTGCTGGTCAACGACCGCGACAACGGCGGCTCGACCGGCTGGGGCCAGACGCTGCGCGCGGTGCTGTGGAACCTGTTCGACGACGTCGACCCGGGCGTGCTGCCGGCGATGCCGCGCTGGTTCGACAACGGCTGCTGGGAGTTCCTGCGCAGCACCAAGCTCGACGGCAAGAAGCTCGAGTTCTTCGCCGGCGACGTCGAGAAGGGCCGCATCGACTACTACCGCCAGAAGGACCAGGCGATGCCAGCACTGTGGGACCTGATGCAGGAGCACATGCAGCCGAGCCCGACCGACGGCACCGACGAGAAGGTCTGGGGCTACACGCCGGAGTGCTCGCGCCTGATGCGCTGGTTCCTGCTGCACGACGGCCAGCAGGCGTTCCAGAAGCCGACGCTGGTCGCCGACTACGTGAAGGCGCTCGGGGCCGCGTATTGGAAGGTCGGCGCCGATCCGATGGCGGACGTGTCGCTGGTCGGGCTGAGCGAGGCGCAGCGCAAGGACCGCAACGGCCGGTTCTACAAGTGGCGCGACGCCATGCTGGTCGCCACCAACGACGTCGCCGTGCCGCTGCAGCCGGACACGTGGCGGGCGATCAACGAGAAGTGGCTCGAGTTCAACAAGACCTTCAAGTAGTGGCGTACGCTGGAGGAGTCGACCCCGAACAGCACGGCGTCTCGAACGATCACGACGACGATGATCACGACCGACGCACCCCGAGAATCCGTTCGCCTCGTGCTGCTGCCAGGGCTGGACGGCACCGAGATCTTGTTCGGCCCACTGTGCGCGGCGCTGCCATCGTGGCTTCGGATGCAGATCGTCACCTTTCCTGAGCGCGGGCCGAACGGGTACGACGATCTCCTGCCGCTGGTGACGGCCGCGGTGGACGACGGTTCGCCCTGCCTGCTGTTCGCATGGTCCTTCTCCGGCCCGCTCGCCCTTCGCGCGGCACACGCATCGCCGCAGCAGGTTCGCGGGATCGTGCTCGCGTCGTCGTTCGTGCGGTCGCCGATGCCTTGGCTGACCGCTGCGCGGTGGGCCATCCGAGGGCCGACCGTGGCGCTGCTGCGAACGCTCCGGCGCCTGCCGGTCTGGTGCCTGCGTTCGCGCCAGGAACCGCTGCGCGTGGCGAAGGCGAAGCTGTGGCAACGAGTGCCAGCGGCCACCCTGGCCTCGCGCGGACGCGCGATCGGCGCCGTCGATGCCAGGGCGGTCCTGCGGGAGACGACCGCGCCGATCCTCTACGTGCGGGCCAGCAGCGATCGCATCGTGCCCGCCGCGTGCGCCGCCGAGGTGCAACGCGCCCGACCTGACCTTCGGCTCGTCGAAGTGCCTGGGCGGCACTTCGCGATCTTCACGCACCCCGAGCCAGTGGCGCGGGCCGTGGCGGCGTTTGCGGCCGAGTGCGCCTCGGTGGCGGGCCAGGAGAAGCCAGGGCACGGTCGAGGCTGACGCGGCCGCACGAAGGGGCCACGGACGCCACCGCCCGGACCGCCTGGAAGGCAATTCAGGCCGACGCGGTTCCGTTGCCCTTCACCAGAGCTCCAGCTCGTCCTAGCCTTCCCGCCCCGCGATGAACCTCCACAGCTACGCCCACCTCGACGAGTCCCTCGCCACGAAGCTGATCGAGCGCGCCGGGCTCGGCGACATCGATGCGAAGGTCAAGAACGGCGAGCGCCTGTCCTTCGAAGACGGCGTGCGGCTCTACGAGACGCCGCACCTCGCAGCCGTCGGGTTGATGGCCCACCGCGTGCGCACGCGCATGCACGGCAAGAAGACCTACTTCAACATCAACCAGCACGTCAACTACACGAACATCTGCATCTACTCGTGCAAGTTCTGCGCGTTCGCGGCGAAGGAAGGCGAGGAGCGCGCCTACCTGATGACGCCGTCGATCGTCGAGGAGAAGGTGCGCGAGCAGCTGCACCGCCCGGTCACCGAGGTGCACATGGTCGCCGGCATCCACCCGACGATGCCGTACGAGTACTACCTCGACGTCGTGCGCGCGGCGAAGCGGGCGCGGCCGGACATCCACGTGAAGGCGTTCACGATGGTCGAGATCGACCACATGCTGAAGATCTCGGGCAAGAGCGAGGACGAGGTGTTCGCCGACCTGCGCGAAGCCGGACTCGGGTCGTGCCCGGGTGGCGGCGCCGAAGTGCTCGTCGACCGCGTGCACAAGGCGGTGTTCCGCGAGAAGCAGGGCCCGCAGGGCTGGCTCGACACCGCGCGCAAGGTGCAGAAGGCCGGCTTCAAGATGAACGCGACGATGCTCTACGGCCACATCGAGCGCCTCGACGAGCGCGTCACGCACCTGATCAAGCTGCGCGAACTGCAGGACGAGTGCGGCGGCTTCATGGCCTACATCCCGCTGGCGTTCTGGCCCTACCACACCGATCTCGCCAACTTCGGTCACGTGACGACGGGCCACCTCGACCAGCGCTCGATCGCCGTCGGCCGCCTGATGCTCGACAACTTCCCGCACATCAAGGCCTACTGGATCATGCTGACGCAGGAGTCGGCGCAGACGGCGTTGAGCTTTGGCGCAAACGACATCGACGGCACCGTGACCGAAGAGAAGATCACGCACGATGCCGGCACGACCGAGCCGCAGGCGCTGAACCCGCAGCAGATCGCGCACCTGATCACCGAGGCGGGCTACGAGCCGGTGCAGCGCACGACGGTCTACGAGGAGATCGGCGCCACGGCGTGAGGAGCGCGCTTCACCGGCCCGCGCCGACGAAGCGCACAGCAGCCGGTCGCTCCTCCCGCCCCGCGGCGCGCTGCACCGACGGAGCCCCGCTCCAGACGGCCGCGAGCAGCCACAGTGGGCCGAGCAGCTCGAGCGACTCCTCGAGCCACGACGTGTAGGCGACCAACGGCACGCCACGCAGCCGCAGACCCGACGCGATCGCGCGATCCTCGGCGACTTCGCATAGCAGTGCGCAGCCCAACGCCACGAAGCCGGCGAGCAAACGACGCCGTTGTCGTTCGTCGCCCATCTCCCGCCACAGCCGCCAGCCGCAGGTCGCGCCGACGATGGCGAGCATCGGCGCCAGCGTGAACGTCCACACGTAGACGCCGTGGCCGCTGAGCCACGGGTGCAACCACGCACCGAAGCGTTCGTGCAGCCCGACGAGGTCGTCGACGGCCAGGTAGAGGAACAGGCCCCCGAAGCAGCGCCAGCAGCGCTGGCGACGCAGCCCCAGCGGCGCGCTGCCAGGCCATCAGCCCCACCGCCGCCATCGTCGCCACCGCGAACAGGGCCGGCAGCGAGCCCTCGGCCGTGGCGTCGAACCAACCGATCCAACCGTCGGCGACACGATGACGGCCCCAGTAGGTCAGCCGTGCCAGCGCGTCGAGCGCGACCAGCAACAAGGCGATGGCGAGCGGCCCGCGCATCGAAACCGACGCGGCGGACGCAGCAGAAGGTGTCTGGACGACGAACCGCGGCACAGGGTGGACATCGACCGCATCCGGGAGCGACCGGAGGCCGCACGTCCCACGGCGAGACCGCCGCGCCGACGTGTGCGTTCGCGCGCCAGCGCGGACAGCCTTCGTTTGCATCCGTGTCCGGCGGTCGGCAACATCGCCGCTCGTCGATGGTCACCGACGCGGTGCCGCGCGCGCGGCCGCCGCCAGAGCGCCCATGAACCGCATCGCCATCGAGCGCGGCAACTCCCGCCGCGCCCCGTTCCTGCTACTCGTCGCGGCCACGGCGGCGAGCTGCAGCGTCGGCCCGCTCTACAAGACCGGGCACGCTGACGCGCCCGACGCGTTCCAGAGCACCGCCGCCGAGGATCCAGCGTTCCCGGCGACCTCGAGCGACGCCGCCTGGTGGCGCGCGCTCGGCAACCCGCTGCTGGACCAGCTGGTCGACAAGGCGTTCGCCGACAACCGCGACCTGCGCGCTGCGCTCGCTCGCATCGACCAGGCGCGCGCCGCCGCCGGTGCCGCCGCCGCCGAGCTGTGGCCCCAACTCGACGCCCGCGCTGGCTACACGCGCACGCGCACGACCGAAGCGACGCCGAGCCCGGTGCGCGGCATCACGTTCGACAGCTTCGTGCTCGGCTTCGACGCCAGCTGGGAACTCGACCTGTTCGGCCGCCTGGGCAAGGAGAGCGACGCGCGCACACTCGAGCTGCGCGCGACCGCAGCCGACGCGGCCGGCGTGCGCCTGACCCTCGCCGCCGAGGTCACCGCCGCCTATGCCGAACTGCACGGCGCCTTGCGCCGCCAGGCGATCGCCAGCGACAGCGTGCACGCCGCCGAGGAACTGCTGCAGCTGACGCGCACGCGCGCCGACGGCGGCATCGGCACCGACCTCGACAGCACCCGCGCCGAACGCCTGCTCGCAGCGGCGCGCGCGCGCCTGCCGGTGTTCGAACGCGAATGGCATCGCGCCGCGTTCCGCCTCGCGGTGCTGACCGGCGAGCAACCCGGCACGCTCGTCGAACAGCTGCGCACGGCGCCGCCGCTCGCCACCGTGCCCGACGTCGTCGGCATCGGCATCCCAGCCGACGTCGTGCGCAACCGCCCGGACCTCGAAGCGGCCGAGCGCCGCCTGGAAGCCGCCTACGCGCGCGTCGGCGGGGCGATGGCCGAGCGCTACCCGAGCATCGGCATCACCGGCTTCCTCGGCCTCGAGTCGAACCGCACTTCGACCTGGTTCGACGCCGGCAGCCGAGCCTGGAACGTCGGCCCGGCGGTGCGCCTGCCGCTGTTCAACGGTGGCAGCATCGAGCAACGCATCGCCATCCGCGAAGCCGAGCTCGACGAAGCCCTGCACGGCGTGCAGCAGCGCGCGTTGCTGGCGTTCGAGGAGGTCGAGAACGCGATCACCGGCCTGCGCCAGGAACGCCGCCGCCGCAGCGAACTCGACGCGGCGGTCGCCGCCGCCGAACGCGCGCGCACACTGGCGGCGCAGCGCTTCGACGCTGGCCTCGACGACTTCCTCGGCGTGATCGACGCCGAACAGGCGCGGCTCGACCTGGCGGACCAGCAGGCGGCGGTGGGCATCGAGCTCGTGCGGCAGTTCGCGGCGCTGCACAAGGCGCTCGGCGGCGGTGCGCCTCCTGCGCCCGAGGGGGCGACGACGAAGGCTGGAGACTGAGGTCCGCCGGATTTTTCGTCCAAATCGAACCCCCTCAGTCCCCTTGGGGCAGGAGGTATCGATGACGAGTCCGCACGACACCCTGTTCCACCGCGTGATGCAGCACCCGGCGCTGGTCGCCGGCTGGCTGCGAACGCTGCTGCCAACCCGCATCGCGGCGGCGGTCGACTGGGCCACGTTCGCGCCTGCCGGCGAACGCATTCCCGGGCTGCGCCTGCACAGCCAGCGTGCCGACCTCGTGTTCGCCGTCGACCTGCACGGCGAATCGGTGCGCGTGCTCGCCGTGGTCGAGCACAAGAGCGAGCCCGATCCAGCCTTGCCGGCGCAGATGCTCCGCTACTGCGTGCACGTGCTGCACGTCTGCCGACGCCGTGGCGCGCCCGAAGCCGCGGTCGTGTTGCCGATCGTCCTGCACCACGGCGGGAGCCCGTGGTCCGTTCCCACGCTGCGGATGCACGAACCGGACCTGGCGAGGGCCCTGCTGCCATGGCAACCACGACAACGTCTGCTGGTCGACGACCTCGAGCCGCGCCGCGAACAGGACCTGCTGGCGGCGCCACTGCCACCGGCGGTGCGCCTGCTGTTCTTGTGCCTGCGCCATGGTCGCGGTGGCAGCGAGCACGAGGTGCTGGCGGCCCTCGAGCGTTGGTCCCAGGTCCTGCGCGACGTCGAAGCCGACGACGGACCGCCCCACCCCTACGATCTGCTCGACGCCTTCGGCTGGTATCTTCTCGACACGACCGAGGTCGGTGAAGACGCCCTGCAACGAGCATTCAACCGTCACTTGCAACACCCGGAGAACAACCCGATGACCACCGGACAGAGGATTCGCGCCGAAAGCCGTTCGCTCGGCCGCGTCGAGGGCCGCGTCGAGGGCCGAGTCGAGGGCCAAGCCCGACTGCTGCTGAAGCTGCTGCAGCGCCGCTTCGGTCCCCTGAACCAGATCCAGCAGGATCGCATCCGCAACGCGACCGCCGAGGAACTCGAGCGCTGGACCGACCGTGTGCTCGACGCGACCACGTTCGAGGACGTGGTCGCGTGAGCACGCGGCTCAGAGCCTGAGAGAGAGAATCTCTCGAAGGCTCTGCGCGGCTGCGAAGGCAGCCGCCAAACAGGACCCTGAGAGGCCGTATGCTGGATTTCTTCTCGGCCTTTCAGCCGCCGAGCAGCATCGACAGCGCGTTGCTGAGCGTCGCGAACTGCAGGAACTGCCCGTTCGGATCGAGCACCAGGTACTGCCCGTAGAGCGTGGCCCCGGTCAGCGCCGGATCGTTCGGGATCGGCAGCGGTTGCACGCCGGTGCCCGCGGCGTCGAGGAACACCGCCGGCAGCGTGATCCACGGCGGCGCCACCAGCACGCGGCAGTTGCCGATCTGGAACAGCGTCGGTGCGGTGCCGGCGACGACGACGCCGACCGACGACGACAGGCCGTTGCTGACGCGGATGCCGAACGCGGCGTTGCCGAGCTGCGGCTGGCCCCCGACCGCGGCGATCTGCGGCACGAGGTTGCCGGTGCCGCCGCAGCCGAGGCCATAGACGGCGGTGCTGGCGAGGATGCCCTGGATCGTGATGCGCCACGGTTCCTTGCCGGTGATGCCGTCGTCGCACCAGAACCACGTGTCGCCACCGGACTCGACGAAGTCGCCGATGTCGACCGCGCCGGAGCCGGCCCACGGGCCGATCTTGCCGACCTGCACGGTGCCGAGCGCCGTGCCGTCGCTGACCCAGATCTGCAGGCCGTCGTCGCCGTTGCTGCCGGCGAAGACGACGCCGTTGACGCTGGCGCGAGCGCGCAGCGTGCCGCTGAGCACGCCGCTCGGCGCCCCGGGGTAGATGTCGCGCACCTGCGTGACGGTGAGCCCGTCGCTGACCCAGAGTTCGCGGCCACTGACGCCGTCGTCGGCGGTGAAGAACGCGAGGTTGCCGACGGCGGTCAGGTTCTCGATCGCCCCACCCTGCGTGCCCGGCACGATCTGCGCGACCAGCGTCGTGCCAGGCGCGGTGCCGTCGGTGCGGCACAGTTCGGCGCCGGCACCGGTGACGGTGCCGACGAACAGGATCGTGCCGTTCGCCAGGCGCACCAGCTGCTGCGGCATCGAGCTGCCCGCACCGGCCGAGAGGTTGGCGACCAGCTGCGTACCCGCGGCGGTGCCGTCGGTGACGAACAGTTCGTAGCCGACGCCCGGCTGGAAGGCGCGGAAGTAGACGACGTTGCCGGCGGCCAGGAGCTGATCCGGTTCGCTGCCGCTGAGACCGGGCGCGAGGTCGAGGAGCCGCTGCGTGCCGGCCGGCGTGCCGTCGCTGACCCACAGTTCGCGGCCAGCCGTGAGATCGGTGGCGCTGAACACCACCCGGTTCGCACCGCACGCGGTGAAGCCGCGCGGCGACGAGTTGGCGGAGCCGGGTAGCAGGTCGCCGAG
>JBILEY010000399.1:0-4936 GCA_044351865.1 Planctomycetota bacterium
GCGCGAGGAGATCCTCGTCAGCCTCGCCGGGCCGGCGGTGCACCTGCTGTGGCTCGCGATCGCCGCGCCCCTGTGGTGGCTGTTGCCGGAGCGGCTGGTCGACATCGACGGCTGGCTGCTGTGCCCGATCCAGTTCACGCTGTGGTACCTGGTCACGGTGAACACCGGCCTGCTGCTGTTCAACCTGCTGCCGTTCTTCCCGCTGGACGGCGGGCGCGTGCTGCGCGCGCTGCTGGCGCTGCGCGTGCATGCGAACCGCGCGACGATGTGGGCGACGTCGGTCGGCATCGTCGGTGCGATCGTCTTTGGCGTCATGTCCTTGGTCGATCCCGGACTCAGCGGCTCGATCAGCTTCGTGCTGGCCCTGTCCTGCCTGATGGCCTGCCTCAACGAACGCCGCGTGGCACAGCACGTGAGGATCTACGAGCAGCACCGGCGCGATCCGTGGGAGGTCGACGGCGACGCCTGGAAGCACGGCGGCGACCCGCGGGCTCGTGCGAGCGAACGGCGCCCCGGCTGGTTCAAGCGCTGGCGGCAGCAGCGAGCGGCGAAACGGCAAGCGGCGGCGGCGGCCGATGCGGCGCAGCTTGCGCGCGACGTCGATGCCGCGCTCGAACGCGTGCACCAGGTCGGTCTCGGCGGACTGACCGAGCGCGAGCGGCAGGTGCTGCAGCGCGCGGCGAAGCAGCAGCGCCGTTCTGGCTGAGCCCGAGAAGCAGGCGTGCTGCGGGCTCTCGGCAGCATGTTGGGCGGCTGCGTTCGCAGCCGCGAGAGGCTTCGAGAGGATCCTCCCTCAGCCTTCGAGCGCTGAAGCTGGCGTCAGACCGCCAGGTCTGCGCCGCAGCCGTTGCAGAAGCGGGCCGTGTTCGGGTTCGTGCGATGGCACGACCGGCAAGGGACTTCACTCGGCATCGGAGCGCCGCAAGCAGAGCAGAAGTTGGCATCACCCGGCTGCGGCTTGTGGCATGCGGGGCATTCGGCGGTCGCGTCGGCGCCCTCGCCCCGCAGGCCTTCGGCGACGGCGCGCGCGGCGATCCGCATGCTGCCAGCCGTTTCGCGCACGAGGTAGTTGGTGGTGTCGGCGACGACCGGAGCGGTCTCGCTGGCGGTGTAGCGCGAGACCGCTCCAAGGTAGCCCATGCGCAACAGGACCAAGCCGACGAAGAGGAGCGGCATGCCGACCATCGAGCACCAGAAGTACTTTGGCGCTCCGCCGCCGGACATGGCGCCGAAGAACGAGCTCATGCCGATGAGCTCGAAGACGAGTCCGGCCAACAGCAGCAGGAAGCCGACGGTGCGCAGGCCCGTGCGATGACGGCCGTGAGCGGGATGCGGGAGACGGCGGGCGACACTCCTCGATGGGGACACCATGGCGGCATTGCGCACGGTGCCACGTACTATTGCAAGATGCCGTCCGAACGGGGCGGTCAGGCCTGCCACCCGCCCGTCAGCGCGCGAACAGCCGCAGCCACTCGGCTTCGCTCTGCGGCTTGAACACCATGTTGCTGCTGCGCGTGCTGCCCATCGTCGCGTGGCCGCGCGGGTCGTAGGCGTGCCCGGGGTAGAGCACCGCGTCGTCCGGCACCTTCGCCAGCACCTGCGTCAGCGAACGGTAGAGCTGTTTCGGATCGCCGCCGGGAAAGTCGGTGCGGCCGCAGCCTTGCAGGAACAGCGTGTCGCCGGCGACGAGGCGGTTCTGCACCAGGAAGCACTGCGAGCCCGGCGTGTGGCCGGGCGTGTGCAGCAGCGTGATCGGGATCTCGCCGACGTGCACGACGTCGCCGGCGTGGTGGGCGGCGAGGTCACCGTCGCTGCAGCCGGTGACGCGCTTCACCCACGGCACCTCGTCGCGCTGCACGTGGACCTTGCACGGGCAGCGCGTCAGCAGTTCGCGCACGCCCTGCAGGCTGTGGCCGAACATGTCGCCGCCGACGTGATCGGGGTGGTAGTGCGTGGCCAGCGCGCCGACGACGCGCAGGCCGTCCTGTTCGCAGCGGTCGACCAGTTCGCCGGCGCGGTAGCACGGGTCGACGAGCAGCACCTCGCGCGTGTGCGTGTCGCCGATCGCGTAGACGTAGTTCGCCATCTGCGTGGCGATCGGGTCGCCCTGCGCGAAGTCGCGCCCGGCGAGCCACTGTCGAAAATACAAACGCTGCTCAAGCCCGTTGGTGGGATGCTGCCGATCCATGCGATGGCAAGGATGCTAGAGACAACGGCGCGCACGACGAACGGTGTTCTGCGGTGGGTGGCGATCGTGCTGCTCCTGGCGGTGGCGTGTACGGCGCTCGGCACCGGCCGCGAGTCGCCACCGGAACTGCAGGGTGTCGGCGACGCGCT
Organism: Planctomycetota bacterium; assembly: GCA_044351865.1. GTDB lineage: Bacteria > Planctomycetota > UBA1135 > UBA1135 > UBA2386 > UBA2386. The sequence continues at coordinate 2,338 of JBILEY010000399.1, forward strand.
GCTCGAGCTGGCGCCACCGCAGCTGCTGCCGATGCCGGCGGCGAACGAGGCCCTGGCGCTGCCGACGCAGGGTGGCCTGCTGGTGGTCGACGGCTCCTGGCGGCAAGGCGCCGAAGGACTCGCCACCGAGCAGCGCACGATGCTGCGCAGCTGGGTGCAGAACGGCGGCCACCTCGTGCTGTTCGGCCACGCCGCGCGCTGGGTCGTCGACCTCGAACTCGAAGCGGAACAGCCCGAATGCGAATCGTTCCGCCACGGCTACGACGCCAGCACGAACAGCGGCCACGCGCGGCTCGGCCTCGCGGTCGTCTCCGGACGCCTGCCGGAACTGTTCGCCCGGGCGCAGGCCGATGCCGGCGAGCAGGTGCTGATGTTGACCGGTGGGCAGCCGTGCACCGTGCCGCTGTGCAGCTGGGCGATCGGCCTGCCGCGCAACGGCGAAGTGCTGGCGCGCACCGCGGTGGCGGTCGACGGCATGCGGCGCCCGGCCGGAGCCCCGGTGGTGGTGCTCTACCGCGCCGGCCGCGGGGCGGTGCTCGCGTGTGGCCTCGTGCCCGCGGTCGACGACGCCGATCCCGACCTGCGCCGGACGGCCCGCAGCTTCCTGCAGGCGTGTGCGGCGTGGGCCGGTGGTGCCACGACGACGGTGTGGAGCGTGCCGCCGCGCCGCGGGGACCTGCAGCCGGCTGCGAACGTGCCGGCGTCGATGCCGCTGCTGGCGCACTGGGGCTGGTTGGTCGCGGGGCCGGCAGCGGCGAAGGAACGCAGCGCCGACGAGATGCTGCGCGAGGTGCTGCTGCCGAGCTGGCAACACGGCGCCGACCTGCTCGAGCTCGAACTGACCGACGGCCTCGGGCGCGCCGCCGAACCCTGGCTGCGCGACGATCCGCTGCAGCCGGCGCCGAGCTGGCGCGCGCCGGCCGACGGCGCGGCCTGGCCGCGCGGCGACCTGGTGCGCATGGCGGCGGAAGCGCACGGCCGCGGCCTGTACGCGTTCGGGGGCTTCGACGTGCTGCCGGTCGGCGACGCGCCGGCCGAACGGTTGGTCGCGCTGCGCTTCGCGGCGCGGCAATGGGCGGACCTGCGGCGGCTGGGCGCTGGCGCCCTCGACGGCTTCACCGTGCGCACGTGGTTTCCGGACCGATCGGGCCTGGCGCAGCAGATGGTGCAGGACTTCGCGCCGGCGGCATTGCTGCAGCAACGCGGCGAACGCACCCCGCTGCTGGCCGGGGCGCTGCGCAGCCTCGATGCCGCCGACGGCGCCCCGCGCGACGTGCCGCTGCCCGGCGTCAGCGAACGCTGGCGCAACGGCTTCCCCGCCGACGTGTTCCCGCTCGGCGTGCTCGACGCGCGCAGCTTCGCCGTTGGCGCCGAAGCCAGTCCGCTGGTTGGGAACGATTGGTTGATGACGCAAGCCAACGACTTCGTGCGCGCGCGCGCCGGCCGCGGTGCTTCGCTGGCCTGGCGGCGCCACGATCCGCGGCTGCTGCCGCCGGACACGTTCGCGATGGTGCACGGGCTGTCGCTCGAGCCGCTGCGCGCGGCGGTGGCGACGTCGCTCGCGGGCACGGGACGCGATGGACTGCGCGCGGCGGCGGCGAAGCTGTTGCCGGAGCCACCCCCGGGCTTCGGCGCCGAAGTCGATGCGCCGGCGGCGGTGCACCTGCTGCAGAACAACCGGCTGCGGCTGCTCGGCAGCGGCGGGCCGCTGCTGTTCGATGCGCGCGGACTGGCCGAGTTCCAGCCGGAACGGGCGTGGGTGCTGAGCCCGTCGTTCCTGCGCACGCGCCTGTTCGGCGGTCGGCCGGACGGCGGCGTGCTGCCGAGCGGGCGCGTCGACTTCCTGGCGAACGGCCAGCAAGGCGAAGGCAACCACGCGCCCGTGCTGCGCGCCGGCGCCGCGGCGGGGGCCGCACTGCCGCCGGCCGTGCTCGCGGTCGGCGAGACCCCGCGTTGGCCGGCGGCGGTGGTGTTGGCGTGGCCGGCGGAAGCGGGGTACCACGAACTCGACCTGCAGCTGCGTGCGCTGCGCGGCAGCGGCCTGTTGACGGTGTCGCTCGACGACGTGCTGCTGCAGGCGATCCCGTTCGTCGCCGGGCAGGGCAGCAACCCGCTGACCGTGCCGGTGCACAGTGCACGCGCTGGTTCGCGGCTGGTGCGCCTCGAGGTCCATCTCGGTGGCGCCGTCGCCCTCGATCGGGTGCGCCTGCGCGCACTCGGCGAAGTCGGCGTCGAGGCGCACGCGCGCGCGGTCGCCGGCTGCCGCGCCGAGCTGGTCGAAGACACGCACTCGAGCCAGCACCGCGAACGGCTCGAGCTGGTGACGCACGCCGACTTCCCCGGCTTCGTCGTGCGCATGCGCTGCGAGCGCGCCAGCGCCGGCCTGCAGGTCGAGCGTTCGTTCGCCTTTCCGGGCTACGCGGTGGTGGCCGGCGCGGCGGCGGCGGAGGCGAAGGGCGCGTGGACGCCGCTCGCGCAGCCGTTCGTGCTGCGCGCCGCCGACAACCGTCCCGACGTCGTCGTCGTGCCGCTGCAGCTGGCGCGCACCGACCGGCTGCGTTGGCGCGACGGCGTGCTGCAGCTGCAGCAGGCGCCGGAG
>JBILEY010000400.1:0-4932 GCA_044351865.1 Planctomycetota bacterium
CCTCGGCGGCGTGAATCCGTGGGCCGGACCGATGGTGCTGCTGCCTGGCGGCGATGTCGTCGCCAGCGGCCGCTTCCAATCCGCCGGCGGCGTCGCCGCAAACAACATCGCCCGCTGGAACGGCAGCAGCTGGTCGCCGCTCGGTGCCGGGCTCGGCGTCGGCTCGAATCTGGCCGTCTTGCCGAACGGGGACGTGCTCGCCGCCGACGTCGCGGTCGTCGGATCGTTCCCGTCGCCGCAGCCTTGGATCATCACCACGTGCCGCCGCTGGGACGGCGCCAGCTGGACGGCGATCCCCGGGACGTCGATCGACTCCGGCATCGCCTTCGGCCCGGCCGAGCCCAACGGCGACCGGCTGGTGTTCGGTACTGCGGCCACGCTCGGCAGCCTCACCACCAACCAGGGATGGGCGGCGCTGACCACGAACTGCCCGGCGTCGACGAGCAACCTCGGCGCCGGCTGCTCCGGCTCCGGCGGTCCGAACACGCTGACGGCGAGCTTGCCGTGGGCTGGTGCCGCCTTCGCGACCGAAGCGCGCGGCATGCCGGCCTTCGGCTTCGCCGCGGCCGTGACCGGGTTCAGCAGCGGTGCCGTGCCGCTCGCCGCCGTGCTCGCCCAGAGCGCGCCCGGTTGTTCGCTCTACGTGAGCCCCGACGTGCTCGAAGTGAGGTTGCCGGCCGCAGGCGTCGCCAACTACAGCCTCGTCTTGCCGAACACGACCATCCTGGTCGGACTGGTGTTCCACCAGCAGGTGGTCGCGCTCGAGCTCGATCCGAGCCTGGCGATCGTCGGCGCCAGCAGCACCAACGCCATCACGGCGACGGTCGGCGCCTTCTAGCCGCGCGGATCGAACGCCGCGCGGCGGACGTCGTCCCGCGCTCGGGCCGGGTTTCTTCATCCCGCGATCGCCGGAGGTTGGCGCGGACCTGCAGGCTCCTCTGCATGGCCATCGACCGCTCCTGGACTCGCCGCGACCTGATGCGCTTCGGCGCCTCGTCGCTCTGCTTGCCGCTGGTCCCGTCGTTCGGGCCGCGGCATCGCCCGCGGCCGCATCGCTTCCTGGTCGACCCGTTCGCGCTTGGCGTCGCCTCCGGCGAACCGCGCCACGACAGCGTGGTGCTGTGGACGCGCCTGTGCCCGCAGCCGCTGCAGCCCGAGGGCGGCATGCCGACCGAGCCGGTCGACGTCGCGTGGGAACTCGCCACCGACGACGCGATGCGCGGCATCGTCGCGCGCGGCACCGTCGCGGCGCTGCCCGAGCTCGGCCACAGCGTGCACGTCGAGTGCGACGGACTGGCGCCCGATCGGCCCTACTGGTTCCGGTTCCGTGCGGGCGACGCGACGAGCGCGATCGGCCGCACGCGCACGTTCCCGCTGCCCGATGCCATGCCCTCGCGCCTGCGCTTCGCGTTCGCGAGCTGCCAGCACTGGGAGCAAGGGTTGTTCACGGCCTACGCCGACATGGCGCAGCAGGATCCCGACTTCGTCGTGCACCTCGGCGACTACATCTACGAGTACGCGGGCAAGGACGGACTCGTGCGCAAGCACGTCGGCGGCAAGCTGACCGAGCTCGGCGACTACCGCATGCGCCACGCGCAGTACCGCAGCGATCCGCTGCTGCACGGCATGCACGCGCGTTGCCCGTGGCTCGTCACCTGGGACGACCACGAACTCGAGAACAACTACGCCGATGCGGTCAGCGAGCGGAAGGGCGTCACCGCGGAGGCGTTCCTGCGGCAGCGGGCCGCCGCCTACCGCGCCTACTACGAGGCGATGCCATTGCGCCGTTCGTCGCTGCCGCAGGGGTCGGCGATGCAGCTGTATCGCCGCGCTTCGTACGGCCGCCTGGCGGAACTGTTCGTTCTCGACACGCGCCAGCATCGCAGCGACCAGCCGAACGGCGACGGCCGCAAGCCGATCAACGACGCGGCGCGCGATCCGCGCAACACGCTGCTCGGCGCCGAGCAGAAGCGTTGGTTGTGCGACGGCCTGCGGGCGTCGCGGGCGACGTGGAACGTGCTCGCGCAGCAAGTGATGATGGGCCTGGTGTCGTTCCCGCCGGCGAAGCCGAAGGAAGGTGCGGTCGTCGACGCGAGTGCACCACGCAGCGACGAGCGCCGCTACTCGATGGACCAGTGGGGCGGCTACGTGCACGAGCGCGCCGAGCTGCTGCGCTTCTGCGCCGAGCACAAGGTCGCCAATCCGGTGGTCCTGACCGGCGACATCCACGCCAACTTCGTCAACGAACTGCGCGTCGACGATGCGGATGCCAAGGCACCGATCGTCGCCACCGAGTTCGTCGGCACGTCGATCAGCAGCGGCGGCGACGGCAGTGACGCGAGCAAGGAGCTGGCGGCGCTGCAGGCGTTCAACCCGGGGCTGCGCTTCCTCGACCGTCGCCGCGGCTACGTGCTGTGCGAAGTGACCAAGGACGAGTGGCGCAGCGACTACCGCACGGTCGACGTGGTGACGAAGCCGGGTGGCAGCACGCGATCGGCGGCGCGGTTCACGGTGCGCGCCGGGCGCCCGGGCATCGCCGCGGGCTGACGCCGTAGGCGGTGCGAGGCCGCGAACGCATCGCCGCTCTGCCGCGGTAGTGTGCGCCCTCATGCGCTCGCTCGTCCCGTCGCTGTTCGTCGCTGCGTTCGTTCTCTCGGCTCCGCGGGCACAGACGCCGGCGCCGACGCCGCCGCAGGTGCTGCACGTCGTGCTGCTCGCCGGGCAGTCGAACATGGAGGGCCACGGCGTCGTCGATCTCGACGATGCCCGCGACTACAACGGCGGGCGCGGCACGCTGGCGGCGTTTCTGGCCGAGCCGGCGAACGCGGCCCGCTTCCCGGACCTGCGCGCCAGCGACGGCGCCTTCCGCGCGCGCGACGACGTCTTCGTCACCTACCGCCCCGAACACGGCGAACGCAAGGTCGGGCCGTTGTCGGTCGGCTTCGGCGCGTATCCGGGGCGCCACCACATCGGCCCCGAACTCGGCATCGGCCGCGCCCTCGGCGAGCACTTCGCCGAGCCGGTGCTGCTGGTGAAGACCGCGTGGGGTGGCAAGAGCCTCGCCGTCGACTTCAAGCCGCCGAGTGCGGGCGGGCCGGGGCCGTTCTACACGCGCATGCTGGCCGAGTACCGCGAGGCGCTGGCGCAGTTGCCGCAGGACCATCCGCAGCTCGCGAAGCACACGCCGAAGCTCGCTGGTTTCGTCTGGTTCCAGGGTTGGAACGACGCCTGCGACGACGCCGCGACCGCGAGCTACGCGGCGAACCTGACGCACCTGATCGGCGACCTGCGGCGCGAGTTCGGCGAGCCGACCTTGCCGATCGTCGTCGGCGAGACCGGCAACTGGGACGGCGAAGCGTTCCGCCGCGCGCAGCAGCTCGGCACGCGCGATCCGGCGGTGGCGGCGAACACGCGCTTCGTGGCGACGCGGCAGTTCCTGCAGAAGGCCGAAGACTCGCCGAACACGACCCACGGCCATCACTGGTACGGCAACGGCGGCAGCTACCTGCGCATCGGCGACGCGCTCGGCAAGGCGCTGGTCGGCGCAATCGCTGCGCGCACGCCGCTGCCGGTGCCGGACGGCGAAGACCCGCTGCGCTGGCAGGAAGAGCTCGCGGCGTTCGATCGCGAGCCGCCGCTGCCGCCCGGCGTGCGGCCGGTGGTGTTCGTCGGCAGCTCGAGCATGCGCGGCTGGAAGACGCTGGCCGCGGACATGGCGCCGCTGCCGGTGGTGAACCGCGGCTTCGGTGGTTCGCGGCTGTTCGACACCACGTACTGGCTCGACCGCCTCGTGGTGCGCAACGACCCCGCGGTCGTGGTGGTCTTCGCCGGCACCAACGACCTCTCTGGCAAGACGCCGCGCAGTGCGGCGTGGCTCGAGGAACGCTTCGTCGAACTGGTCGCGCGGCTGCGCGCGCTCGGCTGCCGCGCCCCGCTCGTCTACGTGTCGATCACCAAGGCGCCGAGCCGCGCCGAGCATCGTGCGCTCGTCGACGACGCCAATGCGCGCATCGCCGCGCGCTGTGCCGCCGATCCGAGCCTCGTGTTCGTCGACACCGCGAGCGGCATGCTCGGCAGCGACGGCGTGCCGGACCCCAAGTGGTTCCAGAAGGACCTGCTGCACCTGAACGCCGACGGCTACCGGCACTGGACGGCGACGATCCGGCCAGTGGTGGAGAAGCTGCTGGCGGCGGGGCCGAACCAGCGCTGATCCCCGCACCCCAGCGTCAGGCGTCCGTCGCCGAGGCGCGCCGCTTCGCCTTCGCCTCGCGCAGCAGCTCCTGCGCCTGGTCGTAGTAGAGGTCGCGTGGGTCGTAGCCGAGTTCCACCAGCTGCTTCGCCTGCTTCGGCGTGCACAAGCCGACGGCCTTGCGCTCGAGCAGTTGCTCGCGCAGCGCCTCCGCCTGCCGCTGCGACAGCGCCGCGACTTCGCCGATCGGCAGGCCGGCCTTGCGGAAGAACGCCAGCTGCTCCGCCGACGCGCGCTCGCCATCGCTCTTGCGCGGCCGGTACTTCGCGAGGTCGATGCCGACCGCGGCGAACGGATCGCGGCGGCGCAGCTGGTAGACGACCGACGCCTGCTGCGCTTCGCGTTCCTGTTGCGCCAGCTCCATCGCCAGCTCGAGCGCCATCGCTTCGCCATCGGCGCTGGCCGCGGCGACGCGCGCGCGCGCCAGCTGCGCCAGTTCGTCGTCGCCGCCGGCGAAGATGTCGACCGCCTGTGCCAGCGAATGGCGGCAGTTGCTCGGCACGAAGTCGAGCACCAGCAGGTCCTGCTTGCCCTTCGCCGGGCGCGTGCCGCGGCCGACCATCTGCGCGTAGAACGAGCGCGACAGCACGGGCCGCGCGATCGCCACCAGCGCGATGTCGGGCACGTCGAAGCCTTCGGTGAACAGCGAGCAGTTGACCAGCACCTGGATCTCGCGGCGGCGG
>JBILEY010000401.1:0-4920 GCA_044351865.1 Planctomycetota bacterium
ATCTCGGAGCGCGGCCCGCCGTCGGCGATTGTGAACGGCACCACCAGCACCTGCGCGATCTGCCGCGGATCGCAGTGCATCTCGACGTCCCCGGGCGCCGTGATCCACTGGTCGAGCACGCCGCGCACGCCGGCGGCGAGCACGAACGCCGCGCGCGCCGGATCCTCGACCGCCAGCGAGCCGTCGCGCACGCCGAGCACCAGCAGTTCGCGCAGGCTGGCGCGCAGCCAGCGCTGCTCCTGGCGGTCGTCCTCGCGCAACCGCGCGGTGAAGCGCCCGCGCAGCTCGGTGGCGAGCACGCGCAGCAGCTGTGTCGCCGCCGGCTCGCCGAAGTGGAACGACAGGTAGGCGGCCAGGAACTCGCGCAGCGCCGAGCCCGCGCCGGAGCGACCGGGCACGGGCACGACGAGGGCGCGGCGGCGCCGTTCGCGCCAGTGGTCGAGCACGGCGAAGAACAGTTCCTCCTTGCCGGCGAAGTGGAAGTAGACGCCGCCCTTGGTGACGCCGGCGCGCGCGGCGATGCCGTCGAGGGTGGCGCCCGCATAACCGGCAGCGGCGAACTCCTGCGTGGCCGCCGCGATCAGCCGGTCGCGCAGTTCGGGATCGGCGATGCGGGCCATCGGCGGCTGCGGCTCAGCGCGGACGGTAGAAGTCGGAGCGCTGCGACCGCGGCAGGTAGAAGTCGATCAGGAACGGGTTCCACGCCCGCTCCTCCTGCGCGAACTGGTCGATGTTCATGTAGAGCGGCGCCAGGTCCGGCGTCACCTCCTGGATGTCGATCGGCTGCAGCCGCAGGCCGATGCGGTCCTCGAACGGCACCAGCGGCACGATCTTGCCGTCGGCGCCGTCGTCGATGCGCAGCACGATCGAACGCGCGCGGCGCAGCACGTAGACGCGGTGCTCCTCGCTGCGCTTGAACATCGTCGCCAGGTGGATGCTGAACACCTCCGACTTGGTCGTCAGCGCGTTCTGGAACTTGGTCTTCACCTCGGGGTCGGCGATCTTGGCGAAGTCCTCGACCTTCTCGAGGTCGGCGACCTCGGCGAAGAACTTGCGCTTCACGTCGTTCTCGAGCCGCAGGTCGCCGAAGTCGGCCGTGGTGGCGCCAGCACCGGTGCCGCTGGCTTCTTCGGCCTTGCGCTGCGCGTCCTCGTCGACCTCGTTGCGGTACTTGATGATCGCGTCGATGACGCGGTCCGGGATGACCTCCGGCGGGAACAGGGCGCGCAGCACCGGGCGGGTCGCCGTGTTGACGTTGATGCGGATGCCGAGGCCGTCCGGCTGCGGCGGCGCATCCTCGGCCCCGGGTTGTCCCGAGTTGGCCTGGCTGCCGCCGGCTTGGGACCCGCCAGCCTGCGCCCCGCCGGCCTGGCTGCCGCTGCTGCCGTTCGCGCCGCCCGGCTGGCCGCTGCCGCCTTCGCCGGGAGCAGCGTCCGGCGGGTTCTCGCCGCGCGCGATCGCGGCGGCGCGCAGCCGCGCGGCCTTCTCCGGATTGCCCGGATCGACGCGGACCGACGTCCACATCGTCAGCACCGACTCGAGGCCGAGGTAGACGCGGCCGTCGAGCACCTTGTCGTAGAACAGGTCCTCGGTGACCGAAGGCAACAGCAGCAGCTCGTCGAGGTGCAGCGGCGCCGCGATCTCACGGCGCTTGGGATCCTCGGTCTTCAACCGCGGCCGCGGCATCGCATCGGTGCCAGGGCGGCGGCCCCAGTCGAGCAGGTCCTGCACGATGCGGCCGGCGTCGCCGGCGGCGATGTCGAACTCGGTGTCCTCGCGCAGTGCGTCGATCAGTCGCACCATGCGATCACGCGAGAAGTCGGCGAACTTCTCGTCCGGGCTCCACAGTGCCAGGATGTTGAACTTGCGGTTCTCGTCCTCGACGAAGACGTAGGTCGTCAGGTCGTTGTCGGCGTGCGCCGTCGGGTGGAACCAACCGTCGCGGCTGCTGTCGCACCCGGCCGCCGGATCCTCGGCCGCCCCTTCGCCCTCCGGCGCCACCCCACCCGCCCCCCCGGCCTGGCCGCCTGCGCCGCCTGCACCGCCTGCACCGCCGAGCGCGCCCCCCAGGGCACCACCGAGCGAACCACCGCCCGCATCGTCACCGCCTTCCGCCTGGCTGGCGTTGTCGGCGAGCAGCTGGTCCTCGGCCTCGCGCATCTGGAACAGCTTCTGCGTGCGCATGCGCGCCAGCAGGGCGTCGTTCTCGCCGGTCGCGCGGACCATCCTGCCCATCACCACCAGCTCGGCGACCAGGATGTAGAGCAGGATCGCGAAGATCAGCGTCAGCACCAGGGCGACGCCGCGCTGCGTCGCCACCGCCGCAGAGGCGTGGGCTGGGCCAGGCTGGCGAAGGAACGTGGCGGGCGCGGACATGGGCGGTTGGGACGAGGATGCTAGCGGCTTCTTCCGCCCCGGCGCGAGCCGCCACCGCCCGGATCCGCGCGCCACCGCGGCCGCCGCACTCGGAGCGACCGTCTCCGGCGGAGCAACCGTCAGAACGACACGTCGACCGTCTGGCCGGCCGCCACTTCGACGACGCGGCTGTCCTTGACGCCCTCGAGGCCAGCGACCAGTTCGATGCGCCACGACCCCGGCCGCAAGCCGTCGATCGTCGCCTCGCCGCGGCGCAGCATCTGCATCTCCGGACCGACGTCGGCGCGCGGCTGGCCGGCGGCATCGAGCATGCGCGCCCGCAGCACCTGGAACGGCCCCGCGCTGCCGGCGACGGTGACCTTGGCCTTGCCACTGGCCGACAGCCGCAGCTCGACCCCCGTGCGCTGCTCGCCGGCGGTCAACGCGTCGACTTCGAGCCCGGCGGCGGCGAAGCCCTTCGCCGTCGCGCGCAGCCGCAGCCTGGCGCCCGCTTGCACGCCCGGCAGCACGAACTGGCCGTCGCTGTCGGACTTCACCCCGCGGCCCCCGCGGCCACCACCCATCGCGCCGAGGTCGCCCGCCATCTGCTCGAGGCCGCCCATCGGGTCGTCGCCACTGCTGGCGCGCGCCACCGAAACCGACACCTGCGCATCCGCCATCGGCGCGCCGTCCGGGCCCACGACGCGCCCGGCCAGCGACGTCGTGTCGAGCACGACGTCGACCAGGTTGGCCCCGAAGCCGAGCACGACCGGCACGACCATCGGCATCGTGCGCCCGCCGCCGCTGATGCGCAGCCGGTGGCTGCCGACCGGCAGGTTGCTGAGCTCGAAGGCGCCGTCCTCGCCGCTGCGAGCATTGCGCCCGCGGCCGCCACCGCCGAAGTCGGCCATCATGCTGCGCAGGTCGCCGCCCTGGTCCTCGCTGCCCTCGGCGAACGCCACGCGCACGCCGGACACCGGCTGGCCGTTCTGGCGAACGACGCCCTGCACGCTGACCCGCCGTTCCTGCTGCAGCCGCAGCATCGTGCGCTGGCCAACGGTCACGGTCGCGCGCTGCCAACTGGCGTCGTCGGTGGTGGTCGGCGCGAACTGCGCGGCCATCGCTGCGAAGTCAGGGCCACCACCGCCACCGCGCGGCGACAGCTTGAAGCGGTGCTCGCCCGCGGCGAGGCGATCGAACACGACGATGCCGTTGCCGTCGGTGGCGCGACTGTCTGGCATGCCGGCAGCACCTTCGCTGCCGCGGTGGTCGACGCGTGCGTTCGCCACCGGCTTGCCGTCCGGATCGACGACCGCGATCTCGACCTGGCCGCCGTTGTCGAGCACGAGCTCGACGTCGAGCGGGGATGCACCCGCCGGGCGCAGTTCGGCCGAACTCGCCGGCGCGAAGTCGCGGTGGCGCACGGTGACGGTGAAGCGCTCGCTGCCGTCCGGCGCGTTGGCGACGCAGCGGCCGTCGGCGTCGGTGCGCAGGCCACCACCACCGCCACCGAAGCCGCCGAAGCCACCTTCGCCGCGGGCCATCATTTCGCGCATGCGCGTCGCCATCGCCGCCGGATCCATGGCGCCGGCCCCGTTGCGGGCCGCGGCCTCGGCGACCGGCGTGAACGCGACGTTGGCGCCGACCACAGGCTTGCCGGAGGCGCCCTCGACGACGTGCACGCGCACGACCGGGCCCGGCGTCAGCTTCACGACACCGAGGTCGACGATGCCGCTCTCCGGCAGTTCGAGGTCGGCGACGCGGTGGTTCTTGAAGCCGAGCGCCTCGACGACCACTTCGAGCTTCTGGCCGCTGCGCGGACGCAAGCCGACCAGCTGCACCTTGCCGTCCGGATAGTCGCGCATGCGGCCGCGGCCCTGCTGCAGCATCGCCATCCACGCCTCCATGCCATTGCCGCCGCGGAAGCGATGGTCGACGGCCATCGACACGATCGGGGCCGTGCTGTCGGCGGCGACCACCTGGAACACGACCTGCACGCCGGCATCGAAGCGCAGTTCGACGTCGCTGGCCGGCGCGCCGAGTTCGCGGCGATCGGAGCAGACCGCATCGCCGACGACACCCGCGGCGCGCTGCACCGCGTAGACGCGGTAGCTGGTGCCGCTGCGCAGCCCGCGCAGCGCGAACGTGCCGTCGGCGGCGGGCGCCACGTCGCGTTCGGTGGCGAAGCCGAACGACTGCGCCATCTGCTGGATCTCGCCGAAGTCGATGCCGGGGAACGGACCGGCGTTGGCGCCGCCGTTCGCCGCCGGCGTGGCGGCCGCCGCCGGCGCCGCGACGACGCGCAAGCCGCGCACGCCGGTCGGCACCCCGACCAGCTTGCCGGTGATGGCACCGCTCGGCGCGAACGTCAACACGACGCCGTCGCGCGCGGCCCCGGCGGCGACCACGACGTCGTCGACGCGCACGGTCGGATGCTCGTCGTGGCGCGCGCGCACGCTGAACGTGCCCGGTTCGACGTGCAGCAGTTCGAACGTGCCGTCGGCGGCCGTGGCGACCTCGTCACCGAACAGGCCGGCGAAGCGCTCGGCGCCCGGCAGTTGCCGC
>JBILEY010000075.1:0-15996 GCA_044351865.1 Planctomycetota bacterium
TCGGCGACCGGTTCGCCGCTCGGCTTCGCCGCACCACCCGCAGCTTCGTCGAGCTGCGCCAGCACGGCGGCGAAGCGCTGCTGCCAGTGCGGGACCGGGTGGTCCTTGTGCCGCGTCGCCAGCTCGCGCGCCTTCGCCGCATCGCCGGTGAAGAAGCACGTGTAGGCGGCCAGGTAGTCGTACTGCACGCGCGCCGCGATCTTGCTCGGATCGACCTTGGCGAACGCGGCGAGCCCTTCCTCGATGCGATCCTGCAGCAGCAGGTAGTAGGCGACGACGAGCCAGTCGTCGTGCGACAGCGTGTCGTGGTAGCCGAGCAGCGTCATCAGCTGCGAGTACTGGCGCGCCAGATCCTGGTTGCCGAGCACGCGCTTGCCGCTGAGCGGGTGGGCGCGTTGGTGCACCAGCGGGTCGAGTTCGAGGTGCTGGTATTGGCGACGTTCCTTTGGCTCGAAGCGCACGAGCGGCGAGTCGATCGCCATGCCGCACTGGCCGAGGAACGCGTCCTGGTGGCGCAGGTACTCGCCGCACGCCGAAGCATCGCGGTGCAGCAACGCGTACGACCATAGCGTGTCGTCGTAGACGTGGCGCGCGCGCAGCCTGGCGAGCGTCTGGGTGAAGAACTCGCGGTCCTTCATGCGCCACGCGATCTTGCCGAGCTCGAGGCGCTGCACGTTCTGCTGATCGAGGAAGGCGAGCACGTCCTGCGCACTGCCTTGCTGCGACACGTGTTCCCACGAGCGCGTGTCGACGGTGGTGGGCACGGCCACGACCTTCAGCGTGCGCGGCTCGGCGTGCGCCGCGAGCTTGCCCTTCTCGGCAGCGTGGGCCGGGTAGTGGGCGAAGTCGCCGGCGGCGGGGAAGTAGAAGGCGTACTCGAGCGTGGCGGTGGCGTAGGGGGCGAGCTCGACGCTGTGGCCCTTGGTCCAGAAGCCCTTCTGCAGCGGCACGGCGCCGGCCGGGATCTGCAGCAGCACGTCGGTGGTGCGCTTGCTGGAGGTGGGGTTGGTGACGACGACCTGGCAGCCGTAGGCGACGTCGACGACGAACTCGCCGGTGACGAAGGCATCGCGGCGTTCGCCGTTCTCGAAGCGATAGCGGTCGTCGAGGCGGAAGAAGTTCTGGCCGAGCAGCAGCGGCTGCTGGTCGGTCGCGGGCTCGGTCTTCTGCACTTCCTTGCGCACCAGCAGCAGCGGGGTCGCGGCCTTCAGCGTGCGCGCGTTGCCGTCGCTGGTGACTTCGTGCTTGCCGGCGGTGAACGGCAGGTCGAGCACGGCGAGCGCCGTCATCATCTCGAGCACGCTGGTGGTGGCTTCGATCAGGTGCGGCGACGCGAACGGTTGGCCTGCGGGAGCGGTGGCGAAGTCGACCCAGAAGCGGTTCGGGGCGACGACGTCGGCGGTCGTCTGCTCGAGGCGGCGATGCCACCAGTTGTGCTCGACGAGCAGGCGCGTCGCGGCGACCACGCGGTAGAGCTGCTGCACCTGCTTGCGGCGTTCGGCCTCCGCGACGAAGCCGAGCTGGACGTCGCCGCCGGCACCGAGGCCGACCGCGGAGTTCCACTGGTTGCTGTCGAAGGCACTCTGCTTCTCCTGCTCGCCAGGTTCCGCGGTGCCGACCACCTCCGGACGGTCCTCCGCCTTCTTTTCCTTGGCGTCCGCCGCGCCATCCTCGTCGCGGTTGCGGTAGCGGCGGGCGCCGCCACCACCGCCGGGTGCCCCTGGTTTCGCCTCCGCAGGGGCTCCGGTCGCTCTGCGTGGGCCGAAGTCGTCGATGCCGGCCGTTCCTTGGCCGAAGCCGTTGATGTCGATGACCCAGCCGTTCGTGCCGATGGCGACGTAGCTCAGCATGTTCGCCTGCAGCGCCGTGCGCAGCAGCAGGTCGATCCGCTCGCTCGGCACCGGCCGCAGTTCGTGCGCCTCGCGCAGCGCGCGCGCGATCGCCGTCCCGTCGTCGCCGCCAAGGCGCCTGCACAGCAGCACGCGCTCGACGAGGTTCAACTGCGCGAACGTCCACGGCTCGAGGTAGCGGCGCAGGTCGTCGCCGAGCAGCCAGTGGTCGATGAACGTCTTGTCGAGCTTGTTCGCCAGCAGCGGCTTCACCACCGACGCGAAGAACTCCGGGTCCTTGTAACACAGGAACAGGTGCAGCTCGTGGCACGCGTGCTCGTCGTAGAGCTTCTGCTTCTTCGCGGCTTCGAACGTCGGCCAGTCGGCGACGAAGCGAAACGGCGCCAGCTCCCGGTCACCCGACAGCGACAAGAACAGCTGCAGCACCTTGCCGACCGTGTCGAACGTCTCGACCTGCACGCTCTGCGTGGTGTCGATCGTCACCGTGCCTCCGGCGGCGACGAACTCGACCCGCTTCTGTTCGCTCTTGCTCTCCTTGCCGTCGAGCGCCTTCGGCAGCACACGCGCGCGCGGCGCGGCGCCGGCTTCCGCACGCACCAGCTGCGTGCGCACGGCCTGTTCGCCGTCGATCACCACGACTTGCACGACCCCGCCGGCCCCGAGGTCCTTTGCCGGCACGCGCAGCACGCCGTCCTGGTCGGGCGCGAGGTTGGCCAGCACCGTGGCGCCCTGCGGCAGCCAGTCGAGGTTGCTGAACGCGCCGAGGTTCAGGTTCGTCGGTTGCTGCCACGGACCGAACGGATTCGGCGCGGGGCCGCCACCGGCGCCACCGCCGAGGCCGACCGCGCTCTTCCACTCGTTCGACTCGAGCGCGGTCTCGTGCGAGTTGCCGCTTGTCGTCAGCTCCCACGGGTGCAGCAGCAGGCTCGGCCGCGCGAGCATGTTGCCGGCGAACTGCCGCGCCTGCCGCCGCTCGAGCACGTAGCGGTACTCGTCACCGAGGCGCAGTTCGCTGGCGAAGCGCGCCGCCGACGACTCCATGCGGCCGCGTCGCAGCGCGAAGCGCTCACCACGCAGGGCCCGCAGCGGATCGAACGTCGGCGCATGGGTCGAGGCGATCACCAGCACGCGCGTCGACGGCGTGGCGCCGCCGACCAGCACTTCGAGCCCGGCGTCGCCGAGCGTCGCACGGCGCAGGTGCAGCGGTTGCTCCGGGCTCTGCTGCAGCACCCGATGCGCACCGACCAGCCAGCGCCCGGCCGCCGTGCCCGCGGTGACGCGGATCGACACCATGCGGCCGCGACGGTGGTCGAGCAGCAGGTAGTCGCCCGCCGGCAGGCCGCGCAGTTCGAGGCAGCCGTCGGCGATCACCAGCCGCGCGAACTCGTCGCGGTCGTTGCCGACCAGCGAGAATGCGCGCCGCGTCGGCGCCGCCTCGCTGCCGTCGTACGGCAGCCGCAGCGTGCCGTCGGCCGCGCCGTGCAGCGCCGTCGGCCACGTGCAGCCATGGGGCTGCAGCGCGATCGTCTCGGTGTTCGCATCGCGCACCGTCAAGCCGCGCACGCCGGGCAACGATCCGAGCTCGATGCGCCCGGCGGCGTCGCTCTGCAGTTCGACGGCGATCGGCGCCACCAGGTCTTCGTGGTGCAGGTCGACGCCAACCCGCACGCCGGCGCGCGCTTCACCGTTCTTGCCGCGCAGCTCGAGCCAGTGGCCGCCGGGGCCACTGCGCAGCATTGCGCTGCGCGTCGCCGGGCCCTGGTCGATGCCGTTGATCGCGACCGTCGTCGCATCGGCGGCGATGGCGACGTCCTGGCCGGCCATCGATCGCGCCTTGCCCTGCAGCGCGAACACCAGCTGTTGCAGCCGCGGCGGCACGCTGAGCGCATGCACGAACGCGCGGTCGTCGGCGAGGTCCTTCACCTTGACCTCCTGCACGGTCTGGATGCCGTCGACGTCGACGGCGGTGATCGTCAGCACGACGTCCTGCAGCAGCGTCACCGACGCCTGGTGCTCCGCGATGCGCAGGGCGGGCCGCACGACGACGTGCGCGGTGCCGCCGGCGACCAGTTCGCCGCGATCGACGAACACCGGCGCCTGCAGCAGGTACGACTCGGAGCGGTGGTAGAAGGTGTGGCGGCCGGTGCGCATGGCGCCTGCTGCGCCGCTGCGCAGAACCACCGTGTGGTTGCCGGTCGCGGTCGAGAACGGCAACAGGATCGTGCCGCTCGCATCGGCGGTGTACTCGCGCCCGCCGAACCACAGCACGGCCTCCTTCTGCAAGGTGCGCTGCTCGTCGAACACCGTGAACTCGTGGCCGGCGGCGGTCACGCGTTCGACTGCGGTCAGCACGCCCTTCTGGATCAGGGCGCGGCTGCGCACACCGTTGCCGACCAGTTCGACGATCCACGTGCCGGGTCCGGCGAGCTCTGGCAGCGGCAGCGTGCGGCGCACGCGCTGCAGCGCCGGCTCGGCGAACTGCAGCGTGCGCGTGTGCGTCGGCGCCACACCGTCGAGCGGCAGGTCGAGGCGGTCGGGTGCGTTGCCGTCCTGCAGCAGCCGGTAGGCGTCGAGCGCGTAGACCTGCACCAGCAGCGTCGGCACGTTCTTGGTGTCGACGACCAGCGACACCGCGTCGTCGGCGCCGAAGGCCTGCTTCTGCGTCGGCGCGAACGCCAGCTCGACGCGCCGCTGCAGCGCCTCGACGTAGGCCGGGTCGCCGATCTGCGCCGTCCACTGCGCCGCGTCGCCCTGGCCAGCCAGCAGCTTCGTTTCGGCGAACACGCGGCGCAGCCAGTCGGCATCGAGGAACGGCGCGAACGCGCGCACTTCGTCGCTGGTGGCGAGCAACGCTTCGAGGCACGAACGCACCAAGGCTTCGTCGTCGCCGATCGCCGGCAGCTCGGCGAGGTAGCGCTTCTGCAGATCGATGTAGCCGTGGCGCTCGGCCGCCTGCTCGTGGTACTCGCGCCGCACGTAGTGGCGCTCGCGCGGCAGCTGCAGGTAGGCGAGCAGCCGTTCGCGGTCGACGACCCCCTGGCCGAGGTCGTGCTGCAGCCGGTGGAACAGCACGTGGGCTTGCAGCGACTGCATGGCCGGCGGCAAACGCCGCGCGAACTGCCACAGCCGGTCCAGGAACGCCTCGCGCACCCTCGCATCGACGTTCGGATTCTCGTCCGCATTCGGCCGCAGCCGCACGAGGTAGGCGTCGACGAAGCGCTCGTCGCCGAGCAGCTGCGGGATCGCCATCGCCAGGGCGTCGAGCTGGTCGCGCAGCAACTGCGAGTGGATCGGCAGCGAGCCGAAGCCGCCGCTGTCGTTCGCCTGCAGGTCCTGCACGACCAGCGCCGCGAGCCCCGGCACGTCGACGCGCTGCAGCGACTGCAGCAGCGAGCGGCGTTGCGGCGCCGTCAGTTCGCCCGCCGCCAGGTCGACCAGCGCCAGCGGCCCGAAGCCATCCACCGTGTCGGGCGCTGCCGCGAAGCCGCGCGCCCGGATCGCCGCCGGCGCCAGCAGGGCCGGATCGAGCTGCGTCGGCAGCGACGACGGGGCGCCCGGGATCTGCGGCTGGTGGTCGAGGTTCGGCCGCAGCTGCTCGCGCAGCCACGCGAACGAGCGTGCTTGGTCCTGCCCGGCCGACAGCAGCACTTCCCGACGCTCGATCTCGACGACCCGGGTGTTGCGCCCGTGCGCCTGGATCCACTGCGGCAGCAGCGTGCGCACCGTCGCGAAGTCGCGGGCGGCGAGCCGTTCGCGGCACAGCCAGTAGAAGTGGTCGTCGGTGCCCGGCAGCAGCGTCGCCACCGCCTTCTGGCGGTCCGGCGACAGCGCGTACGTCTCGGCGAAGTCGGGCGCTGGCTGCTGCGCGTTCGTGTGCGCCAGCAAGGCCGACAGCAGCGCCGCGATGGCCACCGGCGAACGGGACACGAACGGAGCGGGGACGGCGCGAGCGGAGGGGCGTGGCATCGGCGGTATGGCGGGCGGAACGGAGCACGTGGCTCGCCGGATCACGGCAGTCTGCGAAGCGGGCGAAGAACAGGCGAGCGGCAAGCGGCGGGGCGGCTGGAATGCAGGGGCGCGGGGCGGGTTCCCCGCGGCGGCAGGTTCTGCGCGGTCAGCGGTCCTGGCGCTCGGCCGCTTCGACGTTGGCGGCGACCTGCCGTAGCACGGCGTCGTAGCCCGGCAACGCGCGCAGGGCCCGCAGGTGCTCGTGCTCTTGCAGGTAGACGAGGTCGATGCAGCCATGTGCTCCGGCCTGCTGCAGCAGCTCCATGCCGGCCTTCTCCCAGGCGGCCTGCCGCGTCGCCTTGTCGTTCGCCGCCACCGTGGCGTCGTTCGCCAGCAGGCCGAGCGCCTCGCTGTAGAGCGCGCCGGCGATGCGCAACGCGCGCCCGTCGGTCGGCCGCAGCACGGCGATCCGCCGCCCGGCGTCGGCTTGCAGGTTGGCATCGCCCAGATCGCCGCCGACCTGCCCTTGGAACCACAACGCGTTGAACAGGGTCAGCTCGGCCGACTTGCTGCCCGGTACCAGTTCGAGCTGCGTGCGCACGATCTGCTCGGCTTCGGTGAGCAGCGGCAGCGCCACCGTCGGCCGCCCGGCGTCCTTGTGCAGCGAGCCGACGTTGACGAGCGTCGCCGCCAGGCTGACCTGCGAGTCGTGCACCGACGTCGACACCGTGACGATGCGGCGGGTGATCGCCAACGACTGTTCGAGGAACTGCATCGCCTCCTGGCTGCGCCCGCGCCGGTCGAACAGCAGGCCGAGGCTGTTGGTCGCCATCCCCTTAGCACGCATCGCGTTCCCGTGCTCGGGCGTGCGTTCGAGGATCTCGTCGCAGATGCGCAGGCATTCGCGCAGGCAGTGTTCCTGGCGGTCCTGCTGGCCGTCGGCCGCGGCCACCGACGCCATGACGATCTCGATGCGTGCGGCGGCGAGGCGCACCGTCGTCGGCAGCTCGATGCTGGCCTCGTCGCGCAGGATCGTGCGCAGCTGGTCCGCCACGTCCTCGGCGACGGCGAGCTGGCCGCTCTCCGCGAACAAGCGCGCGTGGTCGGCCAGCGAACAGACGACGTGGCCGAGGGCGATGCGGCGGTCGTCCGGATCGGTGAGCAGCCGGTCCATGCCCTGCGTCCAGGCGTCGCCGATCGCTGCGAACGCCGCGTGTGCTCCGGCGATGTCGTTGGTCGCAGTGGCCAGCACGCCGTCGCCGCGCAGCATGCCGAGCAGCAAGCCGTTCGCGTCGATGTTCTGCGGCTCGCGCTGCAGGAGCGTGTCGACGATGCGGTGGCCTTCGATCAGCGTCCGTCGTGCGTCGTCGTAGTGGGCCTGCATCAGGTGGATGCGACCGAAGGTCATCAGCGCTTCGGCGAGCAACAACTCGCCGGCGAGCCCGGCGCCCGGGTGCTGGCAGTAGCGCCGCGCCAATTCGACGGCGCGCGCGGCCTGGCCGGCGGCGACATCGACGCGGCCGAGCTCGCCTTCGGCGAACACCAGGTCCATCGCGGCGCGCGCGGTGTTGTAGAGCAGGTCCGGATCGTTCGTCTCGTGCGCGAGGAAACGCTCGAAGTAGTCGCGCGCCTTGTCGAGCAGCTCACGGCGGAACTGCACGAGCCGCGGATCGTCGAGGCGCTCTTCGTCGGCGACGCGCGTCAGCAGGTCGCGGATGACCTGGATCGCCAGGTCGCGCTGCTTCTTGACCAGTTCGCCGCGTTCGTTCGCCAGCCGCTCCTGTTCGCGCGCCGCGTCGCGTGCGGTCTCCGCCTGCAACTTCTGCGTGCGCACGTCGGCGAGGGCGTTGCGGATCTCGCGGTTCGCTGCCTGCTGCTGCAGCAGGAACACCGACGGCGCCACCAGGAACAGCAGCACGCCGGCGACCAGCGCGATCGCCGCCGCCGGGCGCCGCTGTGCCCAGCGCCGTGCCAGCAGCAACGGCCCCGGCGGCTGCGCCTGGATCGGCCGCAGCTCGAGCAGGTTGGCGAGGTCGTCGGCGAACGCGGCGGCGCTGGCGTAGCGGCGCACGGCGTCGGCGTCGCAGGCCTTGCGCACGACGATCTCGGCGTCGCGCGACAACGCGCGGTTGTGTTCGCGCAGTGGCGGCAGCTTGCCGGCGAGCACCAGTTCGCGGGTCGCGGCGGTGCTCTCGGCGGCGAACGGCATGCGCAGGGTCAGCAGTTCGAACAGCGTGACGCCGAGCGAGTAGACGTCGGTGCGGGCGTCGATGCCGCGGTTCTCGCCGCGCATCTGTTCCGGCGACATGTAGGCTGGGGTGCCGAGGTGGGCGCCGGTGCCGGTCAGGCGGGCGCCGCCGTCGGCCAGCGCGAGGCCGAAGTCGAGCAGCAGCGCGCGCCCGTCCGGCGTCAGCATGACGTTGCTCGGCTTGACGTCGCGGTGCAGCACGCCGCGGTCGTGCGCGTGCTGCAGCGCCAGCGCGATCGTGCGCGCGAGCCGCAGGCAGGCGCTGGCCCAGGTGCCTTGGAACAAGGCCGCCGCCGTGTCGCTGGTCGGCGTCGTGGGGGGCTCGCCGGCCGGGGTGCCCATCGCAGAGCGCAGCGCGGCCAGCAGGTCCTGGCCGCGCAGCTGTGCCGGGTCGCGGCCGGCGAGCTGCTGCAACACGGCGTCGAGCGAAGCGCCGTCGACCAGTTCCATCGCCAGCCACGGCACCCCGGCGTCTTCGCCGGCGGCGTGCACCGGCACGATCGCCGGGTGCTGCAGGCGCGCGATCGCGTCGACTTCGCGGCGGAAGCGTTCCTTGGCGCCGGGGAAGAACAGGTGCTCGCTGCGCACCAGCTTCAGCGCGACGGTGCGGCCGAGCGACACCTGCTCGGCGCGGTACACGACGCCCATGCCGCCGCCGCCGAGGCGCTGCTGCAGCCGGAAGTCGCCGAGCCGTTCCGGGAACGGCCGTGGCTCGCCGCCGGTCGAAGGGGCCTTTTCGACGTCGCTGTCGGCCAGCAGGCCGAGTCCATGCAGCCGCGACAGGTGCGAACGCAGCCGGGCGGCGTGGGACGGGTGCGCGCGCAGCACCTTCTCGATGCCCGAAGCGCCTTCGCGCTCGAGCGCGTCGAGCGCTTGCACCAGCACGTCCTCGAACCCTTCCTCGGAAGCGCGCTGCGTCGGTTGCGGATCGGGGCTGGGCATGTTCTTGACGAAGACCGCAACATACAGACGGCGGCGCGATCTTGGGCGCGAGGCTTCGTGGCTTGTATGTGGTCGCGTTCGGTGGCAGCTTCGACATTGGACACGGGTCGGGTGTCCATCGGCACGAACGGCGAGCGCCCGGTCAGGCGCGCGCCGGAATCGGGCCGAAGCGCGGTCGCCACGCCGCGCTGCCTGTGAGGGGTCGTGAATCGTCTTCTGCTCGTCGTCAACGCTGCATTGGCGTTGTTCCTGCTCGTTCGTGCCCTGCAATCCCCGGTCGCTGCGGCGGCCGTGCCCGCGCGCGAGATCGCCGCGGCGTCGCTGCAGGTGACACCGGAGTTCACCGCCGATGGCCGCACCAGCGTGCTGGTCGTCGACGTCGGCGCCGATCTCGGCCCGGCCGCCGCCCGCGGCGAACCGGTCCAGCTCGGTGTGCGGCTCGATCCGCCGCAGCCGGTGTTGACCTCGTGGCGCACGCCGCGCCTGTTGGCGGTGGTGCCGGCGACGCCGCTGCCGCGCGCCCGCCGCTATGGGCTCGTCTTCGGCGACACCCTGGGCGACGCCGAACGCGGTCGCATCGCCGCTGGCACCGTCAAGGGATTCACCACACCGCCGGTCGGGGTGCTGCAGGTGGTGCCGGGCGGCGAGGGAACGTCGCGGCCGTCGGTCACGGTCGTGTTCGACCAGCCGGTTGCGCGCGACGAAGCCAGGAAGTGCCTGCAACTGCGCACCCGTGGTCGCAACGAACGCATCGCCTGCGACGTGCTGGTGCCCGGTGACGCACCGTCGGCGGCGGCGATCACGCTGCGGCCGCGCAGCAACGCCAGGCTGCCCGACGAGCTCGAGGTGGTCGTCGACGGCGAACTGCTGCCGGTCGGCGGCAGCGTCCCGCTCGGCAAGAGCCAGGCGCACACCGTGCTGCTGCGGCAACCGCTGCGAGTCGTCGACGTCGACGGCGGCGATGGCTACGTCGAGGTCGTGCTCAACCGCCGCATCGCCAGCTTCGATCCGTCGCTGCTGCGCGTCGAGCCGGCGGTCGCGTTCCAGGCGCTGGCCACCTCGCGCGGCCTGCGCTTCGTCGGTGAGTTCGCGCCGGGCAGCGTCGTGCACGTGCACGTGCTGCAGGGCTTCCCGGGCCATGGCGAACTGCGCCTCGCCGACGCCGCGCAGCAGGCGGTGCTGATGCCCGATCGCGACACCGCGCTCGACTTCACGCAGGGCGGCAACGTGCTGTGCGCGTCGGCCCAGCAGCGCCTCGGCGTGCGCGGCTGCAACGTCGACGAGCCTTGGGTGCAGTTGCAACGCGTCTATCCGAACAACCTCGTGCGGGCGCTGCAGCACGGCGACGAGCCGACGATGGCGCCAGCACCGACAGCGCCGCTGCCGGTCGTGGCGGCGCGCAACGAGCGCTGGACGCACGACGTCGACCTGCAGGCGCTGGCCGGTGGCCCGCTGCGCGGCCTCTACCGCGTGTCGCTGTCGCATCGGCGCGCGTCGTACTATCCGGAACGTCGCTGGCTGCAGGTCACCGACCTCGGCGTCACGTGGCGCGCGGGCCGCGGCTCGGGCATGGTGCAGGTCGTCGACCTGGTGACCGGCGAGCTGGTGGTCGGCGCCGCGGTCGCCGTGCTGACCGCGACCAATCAGGAACTCGCTCGCGGCGTCACCGACACGCAGGGCTTGCTCGCGCTGCAGTGGGCGGAGGCCGCCGGCAGCGATCGCACGCCGTTCCTCGTGCTGGCGCAGCGTGGGGACGACGTCGCGTTCGTCGGCGCCGATGCGACCGCGGTCGAACTGGCCGACGAAGGGCTCGGTGGGCGCGCCTACACCGGCGAGCAGCTCGAAGCCTGGGTGTGGCCGACGCGCGGCATCGTGCGGCCGGGCGAGACGATCGACGCGGCGGTGCTGGTGCGCGACGGCCGCGGTCTGCCGCGGGCCGGCAGCGAACTGGTCGCGTGCTTCACCACGCCGAGCGGACGCGTCATGGCCCAGCAGCCGCTGGTGGTGCCTGGCTCGGGGCTGATGCAGGCGTCGCTCGCGCTGGCGCTCGATGCGCCGACCGGTGACTACACGCTCAGCGTGCGGCCGAAGGACGGCGGGGCCGCGATCGGTCGCACGTCGTTCCGCGTCGAAGCGTTCGTGCCCGATCGCCTCGAAGTCGAAGTGATCGACGTGACGCCGCTGCGCTTTGGCGAAGTGGGCACCGTGCGCGTGCGCGGCCGTTGGCTCGACGGCGCGCCGGCGGCCGGCCGCGAGGTGACGGCGCGGGTGCGCCTGCTGGCGCATGCGCTGCAGTTCCCGGCGGCGGCGGGCTTCACGTTCGCGTCGGCGCTGGACCAGGCGCCGCCCGGCGAACTGGCGGCGGTCCATGGCGAACTCGATGCCGAAGGCCTCGCCGAGTTGCAGTTCGCGCTGCCGAAGGACGCCGCCCAGCAGGGGCTGTTGGCCAACGTCGCCCTCGAGCTCGAGGACCCGTCGGGCCGCGTCGTGCGCGCTGGCACGTCGGCGCCGGTGCAGCGGCCGGATCGCCACCTCGGTGTGCGCGCCGATCGCCAGCGTTGCGAGCTGGTGGTGCTCGATGGTGCCGGCGAGCTGCTCGGCGGCGAGCAGCGCGCGACGGTGCGGCTCGAGCAGCGCGACTGGACGTGGCACTACGTGCCGAGCGGCGACGGCCGCTGGCGGTGGCGCACCGAGCGGCTGCGGTCGCCGATCGGCGAATGGAACGTGATGGTGCGCGACGGCAGGGCGTCGCTCGAACTGCCGCCGAGCGACGGCGACTGCAGCGTCGTCGTCACGCTCGGCGAACGCACCGTCGAGCAGGCGCTCGGCGACAGCTCGGCGCGGCCGGACCGGCTGCGCGTGCGCGGGCCGAGCGAAGCAGTCGCGGCTGGTGGACGTGCGAAGCTCGTCGTCACCTCGCCGGCGGCGGGCCGCGGCCTCGTGACGTTCGAGAGCGATCGGGTGCACAGCGCGGTGGTCGTGGCCCTGCGCCGCGGCGACACCGAGCTCGACGTGCCGGTGCCCGCGGGCCTGCAGCTGCCGAACGTGCACGCGGTGGTGACGTTGACGCGGCCGGTGCCGAAGAGCGGTCCGGACCAAGGCCCCGCGTGGTTGATCGGCGGCACGTCGTTGGCGCTGGCGCGGCCGGAGCTGCGTCTGCCGACCACCATCGCGGCGCCCGCGACGCTGCAGCCCGACGACACGTGGCGTGCGCAGATCGACGTGCCGGGGGCCACGGTTGCGCTGGTGGCGCTCGTCGACGAAGGCGTGCTGCGCATCACCGGGCACGACGACCCGGATCCGCTGGCGTTCCTGCTGGCGCAGCGTGCGCTGGCGACCGACGGCGCCGACACCGCGGCGGCGCTGCTGCAGCGCATGCAGTTCGCCGCCGGCAGCAAGTCGGGTGGCGATGGCGGCGAAGGCGGCGGCGGCCTGTTGACCGGCTCGATCGACAACCGCATCCGGCCCTACGTGCGCTGCGCGCGCGTCGAGCTCGATGGCTTCGGCCGCGGCGAGGTGGTGTTCCCGCTCGACGGCTACGAAGGCCGCGTGCGGGCGATGGTCGTCGCCGCCGGCCCGCTCGGCATCGGGGCCGCGCGCGCCGAGACGACGGTCGCTGCGCCGCTTTCGGTGCAGCTGGCGACGCCGCGCATGGTCGCACCGGGCGACGTGTTCACGCTGCCGCTGACGCTGCGTTCGCGCCTGCCGGACGGCACGGTGAAACTCGCGGTGCAGGCGGCGGGCGCGCTCGAACGGCGCGGCGACGTCGCCGCCGAGGTGCAGCTGGCGAACGGTGGCGAGACGACGCTGCTGGTGCCGGTGGCGGCGCTCGAGCCCGCACCGGGCGAGTCGGCGGCGCGTCTCGTCGTGCGCGCGCAGCATGGCGACGTCGTGCGCGAGATCACGGCGGAGTTCACGGTGCGCACGCGCACGTCGTGGCGCCAGGACGCGATCGGCGTCGATCTCGCCGCCGGCGGCGAACTCGCGATCGGCGACGCCTGGACGCAGGTCGAAGCGGTGGTGCGGCTCGACGGCCGCGCCGACCCGCAGCTGGTGCCGGTGCTGCAGCGGCTGCTCGACTATCCGTTCGGCTGCGCCGAGCAGACGACCAGCACGGCGATGGCGCTGCTGGCCGCGCGCACGTTGCTGCCGCGCTGGTTCGGCCCCGAGGATGCACGAGGCAAGAACATCGGCAAGCGCCTCGACGATGCGGTGGCGCGCCTGCTGACGATGCAGACCGGCCGCGGCGGGTTCGGCTGGTGGAGCGGCAGCACCAGCGACGATCCGTACGTCACCGCGCACGTGCTCGAGTTCTTGCTGGCGGCGCGCGAACAGGGCGTCGTCGTCGAGGCCTCGGCGCTCGACGAAGCGCTGGCGCGCTGCCAGACGTGGATCGCGCAGGACGACGACCTTCGCTTGCGCGCGCGGCTGCTCGACGTGCTGTCGCTCGCCGGCAAGCCGGTGCAGCCGTGGCTCGACTGGGTGCTGGCGCAGTCGCTCGACGTCGACGCGCGCTTGCGGCTCGCGGCGGTGCTCGGTCGTCTCGGCCAGAAGGCGCGCGCCGAAGCGTTGCTCGGCG
The DNA here is from genome assembly GCA_044351865.1 of Planctomycetota bacterium. Taxonomy (GTDB): domain Bacteria; phylum Planctomycetota; class UBA1135; order UBA1135; family UBA2386; genus UBA2386. Next base: position 13,568 of record JBILEY010000075.1, read on the forward strand.
ACGACACGGAGACGGCGCCGCGCCGGCCGGCGACCGGCGATCTGGCGTCGCCGTTGCGCAGTCAGGCGCTGCGTTTGCGCGCGTGGCTGGCGGTGTCGCCGCAGCACGAACGGCTGGCCGGGCTCGCGCGCGGCCTGCAGCGGGCGATCACCGCGCAGAAGCACGCGACGACCCAGGAGAACGTCGCCTGCTTCTGCGCGCTCGCCGAGCACTACCGCCGGCAGCCAGCCCCGCAGCAGGCGCCTGGTGGCAGCTTGGCGATCGACGGCAAGCCGGTGGAGCTGTCCGAGCAGCCGAGCACGCACATCCTGCGCGCCGGCAGCAAGCTGGTGTTCGCCGCCGGTGGCCACGGCTTCGCCCTGGTCGAGCTGCGCGGCCTGCACAAGGCTGACGACGCCGAACGACGCGATCGCTTGGCGCTCGCGCGCACGATCGTCGACGTCGAGACCGGGCAGCCGGTGACGACGCTGCGCCGTGGGCGGCAGTACGAAGTGCGCATCCGCGTCGAGAGCGATGGTGCGTTGGCGCAGGTCGCGATCCAGGACCTGCTGCCGGGTGGGCTCGAGGCCGAAGCGGATCCGGTCGGTGGAATGCGGTTCCGTTCGAGCGACGACGAGGACGAAGACGAAGACAGCGGCGAGGACGCTGGCACCGCGGGCGATGCCAAGAACTGGCCGCGGCTCGCCACGCGCAACGTCGAACGGCGCGACGACCGCGTGCTGTTCTTCCTCGACCGCATGCTGATGCGCGGCGAACTGCGCCATCGTGTGCGCGCGACGCTGCCGGGTTCGTATGCGTGGCCGGCGGTGCGCGGCGAAGCGATGTACGACCCCGAGGTGCGCGGCGTCGGCGCCGCCGAGAAGCCGCTGGTGGTGATGCCGTGAACGCGGCCCGGCGTGCCTCGTGCTGGCGATGGCTGCGGCGCGCGGCGTGGGCCGCGCTCGCGTGCGTCGTCGCCACGTGGTGCGCCGAACGGCTCGTCGACGTCTGCTGGCCATATCCGCTCGAACGCCTGCAGGCGATGCCGTGTTCGACTGTGCTGACCGCCAGCGACGGCACGTGGCTGCGCCTGGCACCGACGCCGGCCGGCGAGCGCGCGCTGCCGCTGGCCTGGGACGGCTGCGCGCCGCTGCTGCAGGCCGCGATCCTGGTCGGCGAGGACGAACGCTTCTTCGACCACGGCGGCGTCGACTGGAGTGCCGGTGTGCGCGCGTTCGCCAGCAACGTCGCTGCCGGTCGCGTGGTCTCCGGCGCGTCGACGCTGACGATGCAGGTCGTGCGCATGGTCGAGCCGCGGCCGCGCACGTTCGCGTCGAAGGCGCTCGAGGTCGTGCGCGCGCGCCAGCTCGAGCGCTTGCTCGACAAGCAGCAGATCGCGGCGGTGTGGCTGACGCAGGTGCCGATGGGCGGCACGCTGCGCGGCATGGACGCCGCTGCGCGGCACTGGTTCGGCCGTTCGGCGCGCGAACTCGACGCGGCGGCCGCGGCGGCGCTGGTGGCGATGGTGCCGGCACCGTCGGCGCGTTCGCCCGAACGTCGTCCCGAGCTGCTGCGCGCGCGGCGCGACGCGTTGTTGCGCCGCATGCACGAACGGGGCCACCTCGACGCCAGAGCACTCGCCGAAGCGCTGGCTAGGGACCTCGGCATGCAACGGCATCCGTGGCCCTGGCGTGCACCGCACGCGTGCGATGGAGCACTCGCCGAGTTGGGCACCGGCGAACGTCCCGATGTGCTCGCCGTCGGCATCGACCTCGAGCTGCAGCAGCGCGTGCAGCGTGTGGTGAACGAACAGCCCGACCTGCCGGGCGACGCTCTCGCGGTCGTCGTCGTGCGCCGCGACGACGGCTCGCTGCCGGTGGTGCTCGGCGATCGCGATCCACGCGCACCGCTCGACCTGAGCCGCTGCCGCCGCAGTGCCGGCAGCACGTGGAAGCCGTTCCTCTACGCGCTCGCGCGGGAACGGGGTGCGGTGTCGGTGCAGGGCTTCGTCGACGACCTGCCGCGCGCGTTCGACGACTGGCGGCCGGCGAACTTCGACCGCGGCTGGCTCGGCCGCACGCGCGCCGGCGACGCGCTGGCGACCTCGAGCAACCTGGCGGCGGTGCGCTGCCTCGAGACCGTCGGCACGGCACCGTTCGCCGAGCTGCTGGGCTTGCTCGGCTTGCACGACGACGAACGGCCGCTGCACCTCGACGCGGCGCTCGGCACCTCCGCGGTGTCGCCGCGGCGCCTGGCGCAGGCCTACTGGCGGTTCGTCGAACGGCCCGATGACGCCGGCCTGTCGCGGTCGAGTGTCGAATGGACGCTGCAGTCGCTGCGGCGCCTGCCGCTGGTCGCCGGCCAGACGCGGCCCGGCGACGTCGCGTGGAAGTCGGGCACCTCGTCGGGCCGCCGCGACGCGTGGTGCGTCGGCATCACGGACGACCACG
>JBILEY010000088.1:0-15196 GCA_044351865.1 Planctomycetota bacterium
CGTGCAGCCGGTCGACGTCGTGCGGGCGCAGCTGCGCAGCGTCGCGGACGATCTCGGGGCGCAGGCGACGAAGACCGGCGCGATCGGCAGTGCAGAACTGGTCGCCGCGATCGCCGACGAACTCGCAGCACGGCCGCTCGGGGCCCTGGTCGTCGATCCGGTGCTGGTCAGCAAGCACGGCCACGCGCTCGCCGCCGCCGACGTGGCGCAAGCCCTGCGCCAGCGGCTGCTGCCGCTCGCCACTGTGGTGACGCCGAACCGCTTCGAAGCCGAAGCGCTCACCGGCGTCGCCGTCACCGAGCGAACGTCGGCGCTGGCGGCTGCGCGTTCCTTGCTCGCCACCGGCGTGCGTGCGGTCGTCGTCAAGGACGTGCCCGGGCTCGCCGGCGACCTGCTGGTCGCTGCCGACGGGGCGGTGGTGGAAGTGCCGTCGCCGCGGCTGGCGACGCCGCATCGCCACGGCAGCGGCTGCACGTTCAGCGCCGCCATCACCGCGCGCCTCGCGCACGGGGAGCCGTTGGTGGCTGCGGTCGCGGCCGCGAGCGACTTCGTCGGCCGCGGCATCGCCAGTGCGCCGGGCTTCGGCGACGTCGGCCCGCTGAACCACTGGGCCTGAGCGGCGCGCTGGCGTGCGTCGGCGCGGCTTCGCCACCCTCAGCGCGGCGCGATCGAAAGTTCGCGCACTGCCTGTGTGCGTCGCGGCGACTCGTCGAGCACCTGGCGCTGCACCGTCGCGAAGTCGATCTTGCCGAGGTCGAGCTTGCGGACTTCGCGGTTGTGCATGGTGTGGAACCAGAGCGTCCGGTGGGTCAGGTCGGTGACGACCGTGATCTGCGTCGCCGAAGGGATGTCTTTCGCCTGCGCCCCGGCGGGTGCCGACGCGCCGATCGGGATGTTGAAGTTGTCCAGGATGCGGAACGCCTCGAAGACGGCGTCCTCGGCGGTCGGCAGTGGGCGCGCCGAGGCCGTCAGCGCCGCGGCCCGCACGAAGCGCGACGGCGGGGTGAAGTCGCCCGGAAGTCCAAGCAGGCCCGAGCCGCTGCCGAACGGACCGCCGCTGCGCCCGGCGACCGTGATCGGCTGGTCCGGGCTGGCCGACAGGCCGACGTAGTTGCGCAGGTTGGTCAGGTGCCAGTCGTAGCTCGGGGAGTTGGTGATGACGCCGAGGAATGCGTCGAACACGCGCACCCGGCCGCCGTCGACGATCTCGACGACGATGCAGGCACCGGTCGGATCGGCGATCTTCCAGTGGAACGGCAGAGCCGCGCCGCCGAAGCGCGGGTCGGCGACGTCGACGATCCGCAGGTCCTCGAGGTGGGCCTTGGCTTCGGCGACCGTCGTCCACATCGACAGCAGCCAACGCTGGAAGTCACCGACGCTCAACGACCGTGCGGCAGCACTCGGCTCGTAGGGCGCACACTTCGCGAAGCCGGGGAAGTAGTACATGCCGACGTACAGGCCGTGCTCGTTGACGGCGTCGGGCCCGTAGTCGGTGCCATATGCGGTCAGGGTCACGAAGCCGTGGCGGCCGCGCCACGTGTGGCCGTTCTCGCCGTCGGGAGTCAGCGCGCGGAACGTCTCGCCGCGCGGCACGACCAGCAACCGATCGTGGCCGGCGTCGCCGAGCGCCCATTCGACGGTGCGGCCGACCACCTGGGTGCCGTCGGCGGCGGCCAGCGAGACGCCGGTGCAGACGCGCGGCGTTGGTGGCGATCCGGGCATGGTCCCGAAGCTGGTCGAGTCGAACAGGGCGGCGAACGCGAGCGTGGTGGGCGCGAGGAGGTGAGCCATGGCGGACGATGCTAGCGGTGCTCAGCAGCCGGATCTGCTCGGCGTGACGACCGTGGCTCTGCAGCACCGGCGCCAGGACGCCGCCGAACGACTTGGCTCGAGGCGCTTGTTTGCCGGTCGGGGGTGATCGTCGCCTGCCGACTGCGTCCATGCCCTCCGATCCCGAAAGCCACGCTGCTCGCATGCACGAACAAGCGGCAGGGGGCGCAGCCGGGGAAAGACCGCCCGGGCGCGATCGCCGCGCCAGCGGCTCGCATCACCGTCGTTCCAGCGGCGGCTGGTCGACGTAGAACGGACGCATCTGCACGCGGAGTTCGGTTGGCCGACCGTCGACGACCACCACTGGCTGTTCCTGGCGGAAGTAGCCGGCCTTGGTGATCCGGAGGGTATAGGTGCCGGGAGGCTGCCGGAGACGGAAGGCGCCCGTCTTCGAGGTCTCGGTCGCGGTGCCAGTCTCGACGAGTTCGATCCGGGCGTTCTCGAGCGGCGTGTCGAAGTCGGCGTCCAGCACGACGCCGAGAACCGGCTCGCCCAGGCCGTCCTGGCCATCGCCCTCCGCCGCGATCGAGACGCCGGCGGCGCCACCGAGCCTGGCTTCGTCGATCACGCGCAGCAGCACCTCCGAGCGGGCCGCTTCTGCGTACACGATCCTCACCGGGCGCAGCTGGCCATGAGAAAGGCGGGAGACCAGCGTGCGCACGCCGCTCACGCCGATCCCCTTGCCGGCGTACTTCACCTCGCCGCTCGCGTCGATGGCGAGCTCGATCGGTCGTTCCTGTGCGACCCGTTCCGCCGGCTCCGGGGCCACGTCTTTCGCCTCGGCCACCGGTTGCGCCGGGTCTTGCTTCGCGGCATCGACCGCCGCGCAGCCCAGGCCGACCAGCAGGACGAGGCTGGCTGCGGCCCACCGGAGCATTGGCCCGACTCGCGAACGATCCACGTCGGGACGAAGGAGGGACTGCACGCGCGCTGCGAGCTGCGAAGTGGAGGTCATGGCGAGGGTCGGTGGAGGAGATCGGTGCGAGGCGCGGACCTGCCGGGCGACCGCCACGAGGGCGGCGGCGTAGTTCGGTGCGTTCGCGTCCGACTCCGCGCCGAGCGCCCGGTCGTCGCAGGCCTGCTCGCGGGCCAGGGCGACCCGGCGATCGAGCAGCCAGACCAGCGGATGCATCCACCAGAGCGCGCGTGCCAGCCGGCAGGCGAGTGCTGTGCGCACGTCGCCGCGTTCGATGTGGGCGAGTTCGTGCGCGATCACCGCGCGCTGCTGCGCCAGCGGCCAGTCGAGGAACGTCGGCGGCAACACGATCCGCGGCCGGAGCACGCCGGCTACCACGGGCTGCGCGGTCGCGGCGGTCACCTGGACTGGAATCCGGGGCGGCAAGCCAAGGCGACAGCGCAGCGGCTCGGGCAGTGGCGTTGCCGCCGCGCCGGACAGAAGGCGCATGGCGACCAGGTGACCGAGGGCGGTGAACGTCACCAGCAGCAGCGTGCCCGCGCCCCACAGCAGGACCAGCCACCCGGCCAACGAGGGCCACGCCGGAGCCGGGTGCCGCGTCGACGACGGATGCGCCGGCATGGCCAGGGCATCGTCGCCGCCGGGCATCGCGAGACTCGCCGTGTTTGGCTCGGCGGCAAAGGCGGGCGGCAGCAGGCCGATCGACAGACCGCTCGCCGCGAGCAGCGGGAGCAGGCCGATCGCGACGAGGAACCAACGTCCGACGACTTCGCGGGCCTCGGCGCTGCGGCGGCGCATCGCCGCCAGCACGGCCAGGGCCACGACGGCCAGCACGGTCGCGCGAGCGATCGCAGCCAACAGCGCGCCGAGCTCGAGTTCGTGCAGCCAGGTCGTCATCGCGCCTGCTCCCGTCGTTGCTCGATGAGTTTCGCCAGGCGATCGAGCTGCTCGTCGTCGAGCTTCTCCGGATCGTCGAGCAGGGACGCGACCGCCTGTTCGACCGAACCGCCGAAGAACGTGCGCAGCAGCCGGCGGAGCGCGTTCTGTTTGGCGCGGCCGCGCGGGGTGACCGGGGTCCAGCTCGTGCGACCGGCCCGGGTCCCCTTGCGCAGCAACTTCTTCTGCTCGAGGCGCGCGAGCATGGTGCGAACGGCGCCGTCCGTGGGCGGATCGGGCAGGCGTTCGACGAGGTCGCGCACGGTCACGGCGGACAGCTCGTAGACCAGGTCCATGATCTGTCGCTCGCGTCGACTCAGTCCGTCGTTCTCGGTCATGTCGGTGGCGCTCCTTGCCGCTACATCTGTAGCGGTGGAGAGGCCGTCCGTCAACCGGCGGCGGGGCCGTGGCCAGGAGACCCTCCGCCAGCCTGGGCGCGGCGGAACGAGAACTCCGCGGGCACGCGAGGCGATGGCGTGCGCAGCTGGCGCCAGAAGCTGCGGTGGCCCCGTTCGGCCGCCGCCGCGTCCTTCAGCGGCGAAGCGGAGCGACCGCCGAGCCCGCGAACGGCAGCGCCGTCCCCTTCCCGTCGAGCACCGGCCCGAGCTCGTAGACGTTGGTGTAGCCGTAGGTCGCCAGCGCGATGTAGGTCGAGATGTTCAGCGAAGCGGCCGGCAGCTTGCTCGGGAATGCGGCCGGCTCGTTGACGAAGTTGTTGTTGCAGTAGATCAGCACCGGCGTCGTCTTCGTCGGGATCACCTTGGCCAGCGCTTCGGCGGTGAAGTCGGTGAACGGCAGGCTGACCGCGCCCCCGACGTGGCGTAGTGCGTACTTGTCGGCACTGCGCGCATCGAGCAGCACGGTGCCGGGCTCGGCCATCTTCTGCGCGAACTCGGCGACCTCGAGCCGGCGGCTCGCCCGATGTGCCTCGGTCTGCTGCGCGAGTTCGAGGAAGCCCGGGTAGTCGATCTGCGGGTTCGGGATCGCGGCAGGCGGGCGCTGCCCCGCGGTGGGATCCTGCGGGGCGACGGTGAAGACGGTCGTGACGGCGAGGCCGGCGAGTGCCAGGGCGATGAGCGGGTTCATGGCAAGCAGTGCTCCTTGCCTACATGGTGGCCCACGAACGGCCCCGTTCGGTAAGGGCTGCGTCAGCTGCCGGCGCCGAGGTCGATGGATCCCATGACGTGGCGCGATGCCTCCGCGTGACCCAGGTCGCGGCCGCTCAGTTCTCGCGATCGTCTTCTTCGTCGTCGTCCGGCGCGCACGGCATGCCGCCCTTGCTCTTCACGCCGGCATCCTTCGCGTGCACGTAGGTCGGATCGCCGCGCCGCGGCCCGCGCCCGTTCGCTACAGCACGCCTCCCATCCATCGCCATCTTCGGAGGATTGGCCGGGATCAGGCACTTCGGCCCCGAACCGATCAGGTCCTTGCGGCTGGCCTCGACCAGCGCCTTGTGCACGACGAACCAGTTCTCCGGCTCGAAGTACTGCATCCGCGCGCGCTGCACCTCGCGGTCCTTCCGCTGCTTCAGGCTGTCGGACGTGCGGGCGGAGTGGGCGGAGTGGGCGTCACGATCCCTGCAACTAGAGGGCGCCGACCTGCGCCCGCAGGGCGGCGGAAGTCGCCAGGCCGAGTGCGTTCGGTGCGAACAGCGAAACGCCCTGCAGTTCGAGTCGCGCACCGACCAACGCAGCCGTGGTTGGTAGGTCGACGTGGATCGCAGCCGTGTTGCTGCCGCCCGTCGGTCCGAGCAGCAGCACATCGGCGGAACCGTAGCTCCAACATCCTGGTGCGCCGAGCCCGTCGAGTGGGGTGGTCGTGGCGGCAAAGCCGACCGCGAGGATGCCGATGGTTCCGGCGACTTGGGTGACCTCGACGATGGCCCGGTCCCCGAGCCGCAACCGGTCGGCATTCGCCCGCAGGCCGATGCCTACCACACCCAAGCTGCTGCTGCACCCGACTCCCGTCACGAAGTAGCTGCCTAGCAGCGGTCGATGGACGATTCCGAGCGACGCCATCTGCGCTGCTGCAGTGCCGCGCAGGCCGACCACTTCGGATCCCGTCGGGGCGTCGAACGCGGCGAAGTCGCCAACCTGTTGGCCGATGACTTGTCGCTGGCCGCCACGGGACTGGAGTGCCAGGCCGAGCAGCCGTGCGCTCCCTGCATCGTGCCAGACCTCGACGCGCGCCAGGTGGTCGCCGGATGGCAGGGTGAACGTGATCGGGGTGGCACTCGGCGTGCCGGCCCAGGCCGAAGTCGTCGTCGCCGCGCCATTGCGCGCCGCGTGGCGCAGTCGCACACCGTCGAAGCCCGACGTCACGCTGACGTCGATCGCGGCGACTCGCTGGTCGACCGGGGCGCGCAAATCGAACGGTGCGCCGATCGGGCTGCCGAAGGCTGGCTGGGCGACGTCGCGCGAATCGGTGATGACGCCGATCGTGTAGGTCAGCTTGTTGGCCGTGTAGACGCGTTCGTTGATCGGGTTGTAGCAGATGTCGACCGGCTGGACCGGAGGGCTACCGAGCGGGATCAGCTGCAGTTGCGTGTCGGTGGCGGCGTCGACGACGGCCACCGTGTGGCTCCACTCGTTGACCCAGTAGATCTTCCGGTTGTTGCTGCTGAAGCAGAATGCCGTCGGCTCGTCCCCGGCGGGCAAGGTGGCGATCACGGCGTTGGTTGCACCGCTGATCACCGAGACCGTGCAGGCCGGTGGCGTGTTGGGTCCGGGTGCGCCGACGTTGGAACAGTAGATCTTGTTGCCGACGGGATTGTGGAACAGCGCCGTCGGGCCGTCGCCGACCGCGACGGTCGCCACCACGGCGTTGGTGGCGCCGTCGACGACCGTGACGGTGTCGGAACCGTAGTTCGAGCAGTAGACGCGGTTGTTCTGCGGGTTGAAGACGACGCCACGCGGGACGACGCCGGTCGGCACCGTGGCGATCACGGCGTTCGTCGCTCCAGCGATGATCGACAAGCTCTGGCTGCCGGCGTTCGGCACGTAGATCTTGTTGCTCGTCGCGTTGTAGCAGAGCACGCGCGGGGTCGAGCCGACCGCCACCGTCGCGACGACCGCGTCGGTGGCGCCGTCGAGCACCGTGACCGTGCCGGCAAACTCGTTGGCGCAGTAGATGCGATCGCCTTGCGAGTTGTAGCAGAGGGCGCGGGGGCCGTCGCCGACCGGCACCACCGCGAGGATCTGGTCGGTGACTCCGTCGATGACGGTGACCTGATCGGTGAAGTAGTTGGCGACGTAGACCTTGTTGCGGCTCGTGTTGAGGCACAAGTCGCGCGGCCCGTCGGCCACCGTCAGCGACGCCAGCACGGCGTTGGTCGCGCCGTTCAGGATGGTCACGCTCTGCACCGGCGGTTGGCCGACCTGCGGCGTGTTCGCCGTGTAGACCTTGTTGCTGATCGGGTTGTAGAGCAGGTCGCGCGCGGAAGCCTGGGCAGGAAGCGGGATGGTCGCTTCCAAGGTCTGGGCGCCAGCGAATCCGGCTGGCGCCAGCATGGCCGCGAACAGGGCGAGGGAGCGACAGATGATCATGGCGTGAAGAGGGCGATGGTCTGCGAAGGGATGGTCAGGACAAGGGGCATGCTGCGTCTCGACGGAAGCCGGCGTGAGAACGAGCTGGCTGGGTGAAGTCCGGTGGCGGGTCGCGTCCGTGCACGCCGGACGCGGCGCTGCGCGCCCGAGGACCGGCGACGGCGGGCTGGGCCGACGGGCTGGCGGGGACGAGAAGCTGAGGTTTGCATCGTGGCGCATCGGCGCTACCTCGGCGCCTTCTTCGCCGCGATCGCATGGTTGCCGAACACCATCGTCTGCGGATCCGCCGGCGTGTACGCCGGCCATGGCGCCAGCCCGTCCGCGTCGGGCGTGCCCGTGCGCAGGAAGGCGACGAGGTACCGCATCATCGCGTCGCTGAGCGCACGACCTTGCTGCGAGTCCTCGACCGGCGCGCCGTCGTCCTCCCTGCCGCCGCGCGCGGCCGCGCCCCGCCCGCCGCCCGCGCCACCGCCGCGCCGGTTGCGCGCCGCGCGTTCGGCCTGCGCCGCATCGCGGAAGCCGTGCTGCGCGGCGGCCGCCGGCCCGATCGTGCCGAAGGCGTACGCCACCGACTCGCCGTGCTGCGCGGCGATGCGGTTGCCGCGCGCCTCGGGCGGGACGAACGTCAGCTGGAACAGGTGCACGCGCTGGCCGGCGCGGACCATGTCGTCGGCCAGACCCCGCTGGAAGCCGAACGCACCGCCCGGCGCGATGTCGTCGCCGAACGCGCGCGCGCCGGATTCGCCGTTCGCCGCGCCCATCAGCACCGGGATGCGCGCCTGCTTGCCCTGCGCGAACGTCGCCTCCGGGACCTGCGTGACGAGGCGGCCATCGATCAGCGGCTTCACCGGCAGTTCGAGCCGGCGCACCAGCGCGATGTCGCCGGCGACGCGGTCGGCGGCGACCGCGCGCAGCTGCGCGATGGTCACGTCCTCGCCGAAGCCGAGGTGCTCGGCGAGCCGCAGGCCGGCGGCCTCCGCCGTGCGCAGGTCCTGGATGTTGCGGATGCCGCCGCTGCTGTGGATCACGGCCTTGTGGAACAGCCCGTGCGCCGACGGGATGCCCATCAGGAACAGGCAGCTGGTGCCGCCAGCCGAGGAACCGGAGATGGCGACGTTGTTCGGATCGCCGCCGAACGCGGCGATGTGGTCGCGCGTCCACTGCAGCGCCGCGATCATGTCGAGCAGGCAGTAGTTGCCGAGCGGCGCGTCCGGCGCCGCGCCCGCGGTCAGCAGCGGATGCGCGAACAGGCCGAGCGGCCCGAGGCGGTAGTTGATCGTCACCACGACGACGCCGCGGCGCGCCAGTTCCGTGCCGTCGTAGCGCGGCTGCGCGCCAGAGTTCTGCTGGAAGGCGCCGCCGTGGAACCACACCAGCACCGGCAGCGGACCGCCGGCCGGCGGCTGCGCGGGTGTCCAGACGTTGAGGAACAGGCCGTCCTCGGACTGCGCCTCGCGCGCGAAGTAGACGGGGTTCTGCGGCGCCGGCGCGCCGAACGCGAGCGCGTCGCGCACACCGGTCCACGGCCGCGGCGGTTGCGGCGGCTGCCAGCGCAGGTCGCCGACGGGCGGCGCTGCGTACGGAATGCCGCGGAACACGTGCACGTCACCGGCGCGCTCGCCGACGATCTGGCCGCTGGTCAGGCGCACCGGTGGCGTGCGCTTCGGGTCGCCGCCGGCCGGCGGCGCCGCGGGCGCGGCACGACCCGGCGCGGGCGGCACGCTCGCCGCGACGTCGACCGCGGACTGCGCCGGCCCCGGGCGCGCCGTCGCCGGCGAGGGCTTCGCTTCGACCGACGGCGCGGTCGATGCCGTGCCGCGCCTCGGCGTCGTCGATGGCTTGCCCGTCGGCACGTCCGTCGCCGGCGCGCCAGGCGCGCCGCCCGGCGTCACCGGCTTGCCCGGCGCCGCGGCGCCAGCCCCCGTGTTCGCCGCGAAGCGCGCCGCCAGGAAGTCGAGGATCGCCTGCCGCGCGGCCGCTTCCTCGGCCGCTTCGACGTCCGTCTGCGGGCCGCGCAGCGCCCGCGCCGCACCCGCCGCGCGGCCCCAGTAGAAGCCGTGCGGGCTCTTCTCGGCGGTGTAGACGCTGACGTCCTGGCCCGCCGCCTGCATGCGCCGGATCATCGGTTCGACGAGCACGTGCGGCACCTGGTCGTCGCCGCGGCTGGTGACGAACAGCGTCGGCGCGGCGATCTTGTGGCTGTTCGCTTCGAGCGAGCGTTCGCGCAGGAACGCCTCCGACTCGGCGGCGCCGAGCCTGCGGTTGGCGCAGACCATGCGGACCAGCTTGCTGAATCGCTCGAAGTCGGCGCGCGCCGACGCCGGCGCCTGTGCCATCGGCGCGGCCGCGGCGTCGCCGCGCAGGTAGACGAGCGGGTCGGTCAGCCACGGCGAACCTGTGGCGACGCCGCACAGTTCGTCGCCCATCGCCTCGGCGGCGACCAGCGCGAGGTGGCCGCCGTGGCTGCCGCCGACGACGGCGACGCGCGCGGGATCGGCCTTGGGCAGCGTCTTGGCGAAGCGGATGCCGGCGATCACATCGTCGTGCTCCATGCCGAACAGCGCGCCGTCGCCGGCGCGGTAGCTGATGGCGAGCACCGCCCACGGCCGTTCGTTGAGCGCCGTCACCGTCGCCGACGCCGGTCCCGGTACGGCCATCGTGCGCAGGAAGGTCAGGTCGCGGTCGCCCTGCCCGCCGTGGATCGTCACCACGACCGGGAACGGCCCGTCGCCGGCCGGCAGCGACAGCACGTACGGGATCGCGCGGCCGTCGCTCGACGGGTACGTGCCTTCGGTGATCGCGCGGTCGCCGACCTGCTCGACCGCGGTCGACGGCGACCGCGCGCCCGGTTGCTCGCCGCGCGCGCGCAGCTGCTCGCGGATGGCGCGGCGCTCGGCGTCGTCGATGACGCCGTCGCCGTTGGCGTCGAGCTTGCGCAGCAGCGGGTTGTCGGCCGCCGGCTTCGGCGCGGGCGGCGCGGGCGGCGGCGTCTGTGCGCGGCCGCCGGTGGCGACGGCGAGGGCCAGGGCGAGCGCTGCAACAACGGCGCGCGCGTTCGTCCGGCGCACCGACGCACGCTCGCTGGGGTTCGTCTTCTTGCTCATGATGGATCTCCTGCTCCAGCTTGCGGACGACGTCGCATGGACATCCGGTGGCGCCGCGCGTGCGGCGCCAACCCGCCTCAGATGCCGACCGTCAACGTGACGCCGTTGGACGTGACGAGGCCCGCGGCGTTGGCGCCGGGCGCGAAGGCCGCGCTCTGCGCGTGCACCGCGAGCCCCATCAGCGCCGGGTCGTACGGCACCGGCAGCACATACGTCGCCGCGCCGCCGCTCGCCATCGCCACTTCGACGACCGTCAGGTCGGTCGACTGCAGGCAGCCCGGCATGCCGACGGCCGCGAGGTCGATGCCCGGATCGAAGCGCGCGAGCCCGAGCACCTGCACCGACCCGAGCGCGCCGGCCGGCAGGTTCGTCGTCGTCAGCGTCGCGTTGGTCCCGAGCTTCGGCGCGCTCGCGGCGAGCGCCAGCGCCGGCGCGTCGACCGCCGCCGTCGCGAAGCCCAGCGGCCCGGTCGCCGACAGGTTGCGGCTGGCGGGATCGACGTTCGGGGCCGGGGCGGCGAAGCCGACGAGCCAGCCGTTGCCCGCCACCGCCACCGCGCCGAACGCGAGCGTCACGTGGCCGCTCGCGCGGTCGAACTGCAGCTGGAAGGTCGCCGCGGTGTTCGTGCCGTAGCTGAACACGCCGTCCCACGTCACGTACGAGACGCTGCCGACCTGCTCGAACTTCACGCGCCCCGACGCCGCCGCCGACGGGTTGAAGTCGTGCCAGCAGCCCCAGCGCGCCCGCGGCGACGCCAGCCACGCCGCGGCGGCGGGCGTGAACGCCGTGCCGTTGCCGCTGCCGGCGCTGACGAAGCCATTGGCGCACACTTCGAGCGTCGTCGTCGTGCCGCCGGGGAAGGTCAGCGGGCTCGCCAGCGTCACCGTCGCCGCGCCGTCGTCGGCGAGCGGCAACACCGCAGCCGCCGCCGACGGTGGCACGTAGGCGCCGGCAGCCGTCACCGCGTAGCCGCCCGTCGGCTGCAGCGACAGCCGCAGGCTCGCTCCGGCGAGGTCGAACAGCGGCGGTGCGAACAGCTCGTAGAAGCTGCGCGACTGCGCGTAGCAGCCCAGGCCATAGGCGGCGCTGCCGGCGGCCACCGCGCTCGCGCGCCGCACGTAGCGCTCCATCAGGTCGACGTCGGCGGCGTCGGCGAACCCGTCGCCGTCGAGGTCGACCGGCACGGCGCGCACGGCGGCGAGGTCCACTTCGTCGATGGCGCCGTCGCCGTTGCCGTCGCCCGGCCGCGGCGCGCCGCCGACGCGCAGTTCGAGCCGCACGCGCTGCGGGTCCTTCGGCATCGTGAGGCCGGTCACCGCGACCAGACCGTCGGCCGCCGCCGTCGCCGCGCCCGACTGCAGCGCCGCGTCGGTCGCGTCGTCGCGCAGCGTCCACTGCACGGCCGCGCCCGCGGTCGGCGCGAAGCGCCGCGGCATGCGCACCACCACGCCCGCCACCGCCGAAGCACCCGGGTAGTTGTCGACCGACACCGGCGACTGCCCGACGAGCCACAGCGTGCACGCCCAGCCCGCCGGCTGGTCGACGATCGTGCCGACGTCCCAATCGAAGTACCCGCCCCACGTGCCCCACGGCGTGCCGTCGTCGGGCGTGCCGTTGCCGAGCGTCGGCTGGCGGCCCGGCGTCGCCGGCTGCTGGTCGTCGTCGAAGAACGCCGGATACGACTGCCGCGCGCGGAAGCGCGCCTGGTACTGCGCGCCGGAGCGCGACGTGCGCACGGGCGCGACCCATTCGCCGATGTCGACCGCGGGCGTCGTCGGGTCGTCGGTCGTCCAGTCCGACGCCGTGTGGTCGCGGTTGTCCCAGTACAGGTGCGTGCCGAAGCGCCCGGCGTTCATGCTGTTGAACAGCTGGAGCTGCCGCGCGTCCCAGTCGACCGCGGTGTCGCGGCGGCCGCGGAAGATGCGCGTGAAGCAGAAGTCGCGCTGCGCCGCCGACAGCCGCACCGCCGCGTCGAAGAAGTCGTTGACTCGCAGCGGCTGGCCGTTCGGGCCGGATTCGTTGGTGGCGAGGTTCTGCGCCGGCGTGCCGAACAGCCGCTGGCCGGTGTCCGGCGTGTAGTGCTGCGGCACGAAGGCCGTCGCCGCGGCGAAGCGTTCGGGCCGATAGCGGCTGAGCAGCAGCGTGCCAGCGCCGCCCATCGAGCAGCCCATCACCGCCGTGCGCTGCGCATCGATGGCGTACGGCGAGCGCGTCTGCAGCCAGTCGAGCGTCCACACCAGCCGCCGCAGCGTGTACGGCACCACGACGGCGTTGTTGCCCGGCACGGTGTTGGTGAACGGGTTCATGCCGGTGTGCCAGCCGAACCAGTTGGTCGGCCGATCCTCGCTGACCACGCCGTTGGTCGCGATGTACAGGCGATCGTCCATCGCGACGGTCACGCCGCCGACCGGCGTCGCCTCGGTGTTGGCGTAGTGCACCGACTCCGGCGCCCACGACCAGTGGCTGCCCACGCCGCCGCCGCCGTGCAGGCAGATGGCCGCGGGCAGCGGCCCGGCGGGCAAGCCGGCCTTGGGCTCGTACACGGTGAAGACGTGCGGCGCGCCGCGCTTGGCGGCGTTGGCCATCACCGGGAAGTCCGGCCGCGCGTTGGTCGGGTCGTCGTTGCCGTCGACCCACAGCGCGTAGGTCTTGAACGGGTAGCCGCGCGAGGTGACGTCGGCGAGCTGCAGGTGGCAGGTCACCGGGTCGTTGGCCGGGTCGTAACCGACGGCGACCGCGCCCGCCGTGCTGTTGGTCGCGCTGACCGTGGTGTTGCCGTCGCGCACGACAGCGAAGTGCTCATTGCCGGCGGCGCGCGGGGTGTAGACGAACAGCCCCTCGTTCGCCGCCAGCTGGTAGATGCCGCCGGTCGCCGACGGGATGCGCCACGTCGCGGTGTTCTTCGCCAGCTTGAGCCGCGTGCCCTGCCACTCCGGCTCGAACACACGGCCGGCGAGCGTGCCCTGCGTGGTCGACGTGATCGGCGTCGGCGAACGGTAGACGTCGTAGGTCAGTGGGGCGGCAGGGTCGACGCGCCAGACGACGAAGACCTGTCCGTTCGCGTGCCAGGCTCGAACCGTGTTTTGCGCCGCGGCGGTGTGGGCGAGAACCAGGAGGGCCGTACAGCTCGATCCCAGCGCAGTGCGGCACAGGTTGAGAATCGAAGGGAGCTGGCGGCGGGGACGGATCGGCGACATGGGCTGGGATGCGGTCGCGTCCTCAGCAAGAACGGGCGTGATCGGCACCGGCCTGGAACGACATCCCTGGCGATCTCCCCACCGACTTTGTGGCGAGATGGTCGCCGTGGGTGGCGGTCGTCCGTGCGACCTCGAACCCGAACAGGGCTCGTGCGGAGTGAATCCGCACACGTCCACCGCGCCGCCTCCTCCGCGCGGCGGTCTAGCCGTCGCCGTCGTCCTCGTCGTCCTCGTCGTCGTCCGGCGCGCACGGCATGCCGCCCTTGCTCCTGACACCGGCGTCCTTCGCGTGCACGTACGTCGGATCCCCGCGCCGCGGCCCGCGACCGTTCGCCGCCGCACGCTTCGCATCCATCGCCACCTTCGGTGGATTGGCCGGGATCAGGCACTGCGGGCCCGAGCCGATCAGGTCCTTGCGGCCGGCTTCGACCAGCGCCTTGTGCACGACGAACCAGTTCTCCGGCTTGAAGTACTGCATCAGCGCGCGCTGCACTTCGCGGTCCTTCAGCTTCTTCACCGTCTCGACCGGCTGCATCGTCATCGGGTCGAGGCCGGTCCAGTACATGCACGTCGCGATGTCCATCGGGGCTGGGATGAAGTCCTGCACCTGGCGCGGCTTGTAGCCCCGCGCCTTCAGGAACACCGCCAGCTCGATCATCTCGTGCACACCGCTGCCCGGGTGCGAGGCGATGAAGTACGGGATCAGGTACTGCTCCTTGCCGGCGCGTTCGCTCGCCGCCGCGAACTTCTGCGCGAACTCGTCGAACGTCGACGTCGCCGGCTTCTTCATCAGGCCGAGCACCTTCTCGCTGGTGTGCTCGGGCGCCACCTTCAGCTGGCCGCCGACGTGGTGGCGCGCCATGTCCTCGAGGTACTCGTCGTCGAAGCGTGCGAGGTCCATGCGGATGCCCGAGGCGACGCGCACGCTCTTCACGCCCGGCGTCTCGCGCACCTGCTTCAGCAGATCCTTGGTCGGGCCGTGGTCGACGCCGAGCAGCTTGCAGACGGTCGGGTGCACGCACGACAAGCGCCGGCACTTCGCCTCGACGTCGGGGCGCGTGCAGCGCATCTGGTACATGTTCGCAGTCGGGCCGCCGACGTCGCTGATGTGGCCCTTGAACTCGGGATCGGCGGCCATCTGCCGCACTTCCTTCAGGATCGACTGCTGGCTCCTGCTCTGGATCGCGCGCCCTTGGTGCATCGTGATCGAACAGAACGTGCAGCCGCCGAAGCAGCCGCGCATCGTCGTCACGCTGTCCTTGATCATCGTGTGCGCCGGGATCGCTTCGCCCTGGTAGCGCGGGTGCGGCTTGCGCGTGTAGGGCAGGTCGTAGATGCGATCCATGCCGCCTTCGTCGAGCGCCAGCGCCGGCGGATTGACGACCAGCAGGCGATCGCCGTGCTTCTGCACGAGGCGCCGACCGTTCTTCGGGTTGGTCTCGTGGTGGATCAGCCGCGTCGCCGTGGCGAACGCGACCTTGTCGTCGGTCACCGCTTCGAAGCTCGGCAGTTCGATCGTCTGGTTGTCGCACGCGGCGTCGTACCACTCGTGCGCCGGCAGCGTCTCCTTGGACCCCAGCAAGTACGCGACGCCGCGCAGGTCGCGGCAGTCCTGGATCCGCTTGCCGGCGGCGAGGCGCTTGCAGATCTCGACCAGCACGCGCTCGC
>JBILEY010000076.1:0-15933 GCA_044351865.1 Planctomycetota bacterium
CGGCACCGGCTTCATCTTCATCGAGATCGCGATGATCCAGAAGCTGACGCTGCTGCTCGGGCAGCCGCTCTACTCGATCGTGGTGACGCTGCTGGCGATCCTGGTGTTCACCGGCATCGGCAGCCTGGTCTCCGAGCGCTGGCTCGCCGGCGGCGGCAACCGCGCGCGCCTGATCCCGCTCGGCATCGGCGTCGCCGTGGTGGCCAGCATGCTGCTGGCGCCGACGCTGGTCGACGCCGCGATCGGCAGCGGCTTCGCGGTGCGGGCCGCGGTGGCGACGCTGCTGATCGCGCCGACGGCACTGCTGCTCGGCATGCCGTTCGCGCACGGCATCGGCGTGCTGCGCAAGGTCGACCCGTCGTTCGTGCCGTGGGCCTGGGCGGTCAACGGCTCGTCGACCGTCGTCGGCTCGGTCGTCACCGTGATCGTGTCGATGAACTTCGGCTTCAACGCCGTGCTGCTGGTCGCGGTCGGCATCTACGTCGCCGCGTTCGCTGCGATCGACCGCTTGTCGCGCTGACCGCCGGTCGCGCGGATCGCGCTCGCCGTCGGCCGCGCCGCGGCTACGGCAGCACGACGCCGCTGAAGACCGAGCCGAGCCAGAACGGCTGCGTCACCGTGGTGCCGAACGCCTGCACGGCGAGCTCGAGGCCGACCAGCTGCGGATCGAACGGCACGACCACGTTGAAGTCGAGGCGACGTTCGGCGCCGACGACGCCGATCGCACCGACGAACGCCGAGAGCGGGTCGACGCGCAGGTCGCCGAACGGCGTCGGCACCGGCGGGATCGTTCCGCCGGCGAGCACCGCCGCGCCGAGACCGGGCTCGACACCGATCGAGTACCGGGTCGTGGCGCCGATCTGCAGCGGACGCGACGCCCAGGCCTCGGCCAGACCGAACTGCTGCGTCAGCGAGACCAGCTGCGGCTCCGACTGCGCCGCATCGCCGATGCACTGTTCGAGGGCGTCGTTGCGGGTGCCGAGGGCGTAGCCGAGGAAGCCGGAGCTCACCTGCAGCGCGCCGAGGAATGCCAGATTGCTCGATACGACCTGCAGGCCGGCGACCTCGAGATGGCCGCAGTTGGCGTCGAAGCGGTAGAGGAACTTGACGCCCTGCGGAACGCCGAGGGTCGCGAACAACGGCACCGCGTGCAGTGCCGGCGGCGTGATCACGTCGCCGTCGCCCGCCACGATGCCGAACGGCGTCACCACCGACGCCGCCACCGGACCGACCACCTGCGTCGGGTCGAACGGAGCCAGCGCCAGGCCGGCGCGATAACCGGGATTGGTGGCGAGCACCAAGGCCGTGACCCCGCCGCCCATCGAGTGGCCGGCGAGCATCATGCGGCTGACGTCGAACAACCCGTCGGTCAACGTGCCGCTGGCGACGTTGGCGAACTGGATCGCCTGGTGCGCCGCGATGGCGTCGTCGCGCAGCATCGCGAAGTCGAACCGCGCCGTGTCGAGCGCCACGACCGCGTAGCCCTGTTCGGACCACGCCGACGCCAGCTGGTTGTAGTCGCTGCCGATCTGCCCGTAGCCGTGCAGGAACACCACGGTCGGCCAACCCGACGGCGACGGCAGCGGCGGCGTGTCGAAGCCGGCGACCGTGGCGGGGTAGTAGACGCGGGCGAACAGCGTCGGGGAGCCGGCAGTGGTCGGGTTCGTCCATGCCAGGTCGTGCCTGCCGACCGGCAACAAGGCCTGGGCGGCTGCATTCGCCGCAACGAAGGCGGCTGCGGCGAGCAGAGACGAGAACCGGGCCATGCGCGAGGCGAGGAGCATAACAAGCAGTGTCCGAATGCAAGTGAGGCCCGCTGTCGCCGCACGGTGAAGAGGCAACCAACTCCACGCGATGCGGCGCACCGCGCGCAGTCGTCCGCTCACTCAGCGATCGGAGGCGCCGGCGGCATCGGGTGCTCCGCCCTGACGACGCAGCAACTCGTCGAGCCGTTGGCGCTGCATCGTCGCTTCGCCAGTGCGCCCGGCCGCCTCGGAACGGGACAGGGCCTCGCGCAACAGCGCCACCGCGGTGTCGAGCTCGCCGAGTTCGCGGGCCATCCACGCGAGGTTGGTCATGCTGACGGAGACGACGAAGTGCTCGCGCGGCAAGAGGCGTGTCGCGCGATCGACGGCCAGCTGCAGCGTCGTGCGCGCGGTCGCCCGATCGCCGCGGCGCCACTGCAGGGTCGCGAGGTTGCCGAGCACGCTGATGTGCCCGTCGAGTGGATGCCCCGGCAGGCTGGCGTACCGTTCGACCGCCGCGGTCAACAACTGCTCGGCCTCGTCGAGGTCGCCGAGCAACGTCGCCACCGTGCCGAGGCGCTGCATCGTCTCCGACACGTAGAGATGGAACTCGCCGAGGTGGCGGCGCAGCATCGGCAGGGCGTCGCGCAGCATCGGCGCGGCCTCGGCGTCGCGACCACGTTCGTGCAACAGCCACGCCAGATCCGACATGCCCCACGCGACCTGCGCATGGTCGTCGCCGTAGATCAGCCGCCGCCGGCGCAGCCCTTCGCGGAAGCTCGCCTCCGCCGCGGCCCGATCGCCGCGCCGCTGCTGCAGCAGCGCCAGGTGCTGCAGCGCCGCGACCGCGTCCGGGTGCCCATCGCCGAACGGCGCCAGCAGTTCCAGCGCCTTCTGCGCGTGCACCATCGCGGGTTCGACGTGGCCGATGCTGCCGCGCAGCCGCGCCAACTGCATCTGGCTGCGGGCGACGTCCTGGGCCGGCTGCGCGCGCTCGCGCAGCTGCAGCGCCGCCTCGGCTTCGGCCAGCGCCGCGTCGAGACGATTGGCGCGCGCGAGGCAGTCGGCGTGCAGTTCGAGCGCGGCGGCGCGCGCCAGCGGCGTCACGCCGCGTTCCGGCGAAGCCAGCTCGATGGCCATCGCGGCATCGCTCTCGGCGGCCACCAGATCGCCGCGATCGAAGCGAGAACGCGCCCGCAGCAGCAGTGCCTCGACCTCGCTGGCGCTGCTGCCGAGCGAACGCGCCAGTTCGATCGCCCGTGTGGCGTGCACCTCGGCGCGTTCGCCGTTGCCGGCGAAGTTCTGCAGCCGCGCCAACGATCGCCGCAAGCGCAGCTCGACCTCGGGCTCGCCGGCGGTGCGCCGCGGCAACGCCAGCTCGAAGTCCCGCAGCAGCTCGTGCACCGGATAGTCCGAACGCGACAGTCGCGCCTTGTCGACGTCGCCCCACAGCTCGTCGAGCAGGTCGAGCGCGCGCGTGGCCTTCTGCGTCTCGCGTGCAGCACGGTCGCGTTCGGCCCGGGCCAGTTCGGCGGCCGCCTCGGCGCGCTGCTGGTCGGTGCGCGCCGCCTGCTCGGCGAGCCGCGCCTCGCGGTAGCCGTGCGCCGCGGCGACGAGGCCGGTGCCGATCGCCAGCACGATCGCACTCGCCGCCAGCGCGCCGAGGTGGTGCCGCCGCACGAACAGAGCGAACCGCCGCGGCGGCGAGGTCGGTGCTGCGGCGATCGGCTCGTGGCTCAGCACGCGCACGACGTCGTCGGCGAGGGCGGCGGCCGACGGGTAGCGCAGTGCGGGATCCTTCGCCATCGCGCAGGCCACCACGCGGTCGAGGTCGTGTGGCACGCGCTGCGCGGTGCGGCGGCTCGGCGGCGGCGGCGTCTCGCTGCGGATCGCGCGCAGCAAATGCTGCGTACCGTCGGGGCCGGCGGGCCGACGATGCGGCCGTTCGCCGCAGGCGAGCTCGTAGAGCAGCACGCCGAGCGCGTACACGTCGGTGCGCACGTCGACCGCGGCGCTGTCCGCCGCCGCCTGCTCGGGACTCATGTACTCGGGCGTGCCGAACAACGCGCCGTCGTCGGTCCGGATCGCCGGAGCGCCGTCGTTCGCCGCGGCGACGCCGAAGTCGATGACCACCGGCCGCGGCGCGCCGTCGCGCAGCGTCACCAGCACGTTCGACGGCTTCAGGTCGCGGTGCACGACGCCCTTCTGGTGCGCGTGCTGCACGGCGCGACAGACGTCGACGAACAGGCCGAGCCGCGCCCGCAGCGACAGCGACGCGGTGTGCACGTGCTGCGTGATCGGCGCGCCGTCGACGAGTTCCATCGCCAGCCACGGCCGGCCGTCGGCGAGCACCCCTGCTTCGAACACCTTGGCGACCCCAGGATGCTGCATGCGCGCCAGCAGCTGCCACTCGGCGCGGAAGCGCGCGGTCGACGCGTCGCCGTCGTAGCCCGCGCGCAGCAGCTTCAACGCCACGTCGCGCACGACCGGCTGCAGCTGGCGCGCGCGCCACACGGTGCCGGCCCCGCCGCGCCCGAGCGGCTCGACCAGTTCGTAGTTGCCGACGTGTTCGCCGACGGCGAACGCATCGTCGTCCTCGTCGTCGACGTCGGCGGCCGCCGCCGCCACCAGTTCGGCCGGATGCGCCAGGAAGTCGCCGGCCGCGTCGTGCGCGCGCAGCAGCGACGCCAGTTCGCGCTGCAGCGTCGGATCGTCGCCGCACGCCGCGGCCAGGAAGGACGCGCGTTCCGCCGGCGGCAGTTCGACTGCTTCGCCGAACAGCTGCTTGCCGCGTTCGCTCACCCGCACACCTCGCAGTTCGCGTCGCCGACCATCGCGCCGCTCACTCGCCGGCCTCGTCGCCGGCCACTTCGCCCGCGTCGGCCAGGGCCGCGAACAGACGAGCGCGCGCCCAGGCCCATTCGCGCAGCACGGTGCGCCGCGACAGGCCGAGCGTCGCCGCCGTCTCGTCGACGCCGAGGCCGCCGAAGAAGCGCAACCGCACGATCGCGCCGGCGCGCGGATCCTCGGCCTCGAGCCGCGCGATCTCCTCGTCGAGCTGCAGGAACGTCGCCGCACAGCCGAGATCGGGCTGCTTCGCCGGCAGGCCGGTCACCGTCACCGGCTCGCTCGCACGTCCGCCGCCGCGCTTCAGTCGCGTGCGGCGCCGCGCGTGGTCGACGAGGATGCGCCGCATCGCCGTCGCCGCCGCCTGGTAGAAGGCCGCGCGGTCGCCCCAGTCGGCGGCACCCATGCCGACCAGCTTCAGCCACGTCTCGTGCACCAGCGCCGTGGCCTGCAGCGTGTGGTCCTTGCGCTCGCCGGCCATGCGCCCCTGCGCGATCCGCCGCAGTTCGCGGTAGACCAACGGCAGCGCCGCCTCGGCCGCCGCCGCCTCGCCGTTCGCGGCGCGGCGCAGCAGCTCGGTGAGCGGCGTGTCGGCGGCCGGCGCTGGCTGCTCGGGCTCCATGGCGCGCGGCACTATACGCAGCCGCGGCGCCGGCAACCGGGCAGGTGTTCCTGCCGCACCGCGAGGCAGGCACTGCAAGGGCGCTCCCATGGCCATCGCGCCGCGGCTCAGAAGAACGTGCCTTCGAGGCGGAAGGCGGCGTGACCGAAACGCGGCGAGCCGAAGCCGAAGTCGAAGTCGACGATCGAACCGTTGGTCGCTGCCGGGTCGTCGGCGTTGATCTGGCGCACGAGGCTGGGTTCGAGCTGGTCGCCGATTCGCACCTCGACGGCGTTGCTGAACACGAGGCCGAGCTGGTTCGACGTCGGCTCGAAGATCGCCGACTGGCCGTAGAGCAGGGCGCCGACCAGTGTCGGATCGTTCGGCACCGGCAACGTCACGGTCGCGAACCAACCGATGAAGCTCTGCGTCCACGCCAGCGGCACGACGACCTCCGGGAACAGGTAGAGCTCGTTGTTCGGCGCGCCCAGCGGCGTCAGGTCGAGCGGCGTCGGCAGCGCGGTCGTGCCGATCGCGAACACCCCCGGCGGGGAGCCGAACGACATCGTCGTCACGAACTCGACGAAGTTGCCGCCGGTGATCTGCCGGGGAATGAGATCCCAGCCGGTGGCGACCAGCAGGTTCAGGTTGTCGAACGTCGCGATGTCGCCGGCGCGCCCGAAGGACGTGGCCGAACCACCCGGCTCCGCCGCATCGAGCCAGTAGCTCGGCAGCGCGCCGCCCGCGTTGTTGCCGACGATGTCGATCAGCAGCTGCCCCTGCGCCGCCGAGTAGAGGAACGGCGTCGCGAACTGCACGTCGATGTCCCACGGCATCGCCCCGGCGTTGCCGCCCGTGTAGCCCGGCAGGTTGACGGTGCCCTGGAACACCACCGTCGGCACGCCGGTGACGTTGTTGGCGAAGATGCCGGAGACGCCGGGCAGCGTCTGCGTGGTGTGGCTCAGCGACACGGTGACGTTCGGCACGCTGGTCGCGCCGAGCGGCAGCGACAAGCGATCGACGCGGAAGCGGATGCCGGTCAGCAACGCGCCGCTCGGCGCGATCGCCGCCGGATCGACCAGCAGCTGCGTGCGGAAGCCCGGCGCGCCGAACGGCAGGCCGAGCGACTGGTGGCTCTCGGTGATCTCGGCGTGTGCTGGCACCGCGACCGCGGTCTGGGCGGTGAGGCCGCTGGCGAGCGCAGCAGCGACGGCGAGCAGGACGGAACGGTTCGACATCGAGTTCATGGGCAGGCGGAGTGGGGTCGCGTGGGCAGGCGGGAGCATGCCCGTCCACGTGCGAGCTGTGGCGACGGGAGGCGTTCGGCGGTGCCACGAATGGGCGAAGTTCCCGATCGCGGCGTTTGGCACGGCTGCGGCGGCGATCCCCGCCGCCCGCTCAACCGACGCCGTAGCGCTCGCGCAGCACGGCGAGGTGGTGCAGTTCGTGGCCGGCGGTGATCCACGGCAGCGAACGCACCGCGAGCGGCTTGCCGTTGGCGGTGCCGCGGCGCGTCCAGGCCACCGCGTCGAGGCCGCGGAAGAACAGGATCGTCGCCACGCGCACCGCCGCGTACTCGGCGATGACGTCGGCGAGCAGGCGCCCGTCGCTGCCGTCGTGCGCGGCGTAGGCGTTCTCGTCGAAGCTCGGCAGGTTCTGCACGTCGCCGCGGGCGATGCACATCGCGCGGTAGACGAACAGGCGCTCGCCGTCGACCACGTGCTGCAGCAGGCGTTTCACCGTCCACTTGCCGTCGGCATACGCGAACGCGCCCTTGGCTTCGCCGATGCCGGCGAGCAGAGTGCAGGTGGCGCGGCCCTGACGTTCGAGGTGGGCCAGCACGTCGCCGTCGGGCACGCGGTCGACGTAGGACTGGAAGAACGGCGCGTGGTCGTTGGGGTCGGGGCGCTGCATGCCGCCAGCGAACGCATTCGGCGTCAGCAGCACAAGGCACAGCATGGCGAGGTGCGGCGGTGCGCGCCGGCGGGCTTGGGCTAGCATGTTCACCCCCGTGCTCCGCCCCCAACGACGCCCCACCGGCGACTCCGTGCCGCACTGCCGCCACTTCGGCACCTGCGGCGGCTGCTCGCTGCTCGACCAGCCGATCGCCTGGCAACTGCGCGACAAGGTCGCCGCCTGCGAACGCCTGCTGGCGCCGTTCCTCGGCGACGTGCGCATCGCCTGCGACGAACCGGACCGTCCGCCGGTGCACCACCGCACGCGGCTGCTGTATCCCGTGCGCGTCGGCAAGGACAAGCAGCCGATCGTCGGCATCTACGAGTTCCGCAGCCACCACGTCGTGCACATCGACGAGTGCAAGACGCAGGACCGCTGGCTGACGCACCTCGGCCGCGTGATGGAGGACGTGATCCGCGAACTGCGCCTGCAGCCGTACGTGCCGTCGCGCGGCAACGGCAGCGTGAAGGCGATCTGGGCGCGGCTCGCCGCCGGCAGCGGCGAAGTCTGTGCGGGCATCGTCACGCGACCCGGCGCGTTCGCGGACGGCCCGGCGTTCGCCGAAGCGGTGACAGCCGCAGCGGCAGGATTGCCGCAGGATCGGCACGCGAGGCGACTGGTCGGCGTGGTGCACAGCATCAGCGACCGCGACGACGAGTTCCTGCTCGGCGATCGCCACCTGCCGCTGCGCGGCCGCGATCACGTCGTCGACCGGCGCGATGGCCTCGAGTTCCGCGTCAGCGCCGGCAGCTTCTACCAGGTGCACTCCGGCGCCCACGCGCTGCTGTATCGCCCGGCGATCGCGATGTGCGGCGACGTCGCCGGCAAGCAGGTCGTCGACGGCTACGGCGGCGTCGGCGGCTTCGGCCTGCGCTTCGCGAAGGCGGGGGCTTCGCAGGTGACGATCGTCGAGGACAACGACGCCGCGTGCCGCGACGCGCGCCACAACGTCGAACGCAACCAGCTGGCGAACGTGCGCGTCGTCGAGGCGCCGTTCCCGGGCGCCGAGCTGCCGAAGGACGTCGACGTCATGGTGGTCGATCCGCCGCGCGCCGGTCTGCACGACGCCGGCGTCCAACGCGTGCTGGCGGCGCGCCCGAAGCAACTGCTCTACGTCGCCTGCGCCGCGGACTCGCTCGCGCGCGATCTGCAGGCGTTGCAGCCGGCGTATCGCGTCACCGCGGCGCGCCTGTGCGACCTGTTCCCGCACACCGAGCACGTCGAGCTCGTCGCTTTGCTCCAACGCCGCTGACGCGGCGCGGCGCAAACGCGTCCGATGTCGTCCCGTCCAGGGAGCGATGCCATCGCCCCTTGGTCGAACCTTCCCATACGCCTGAGAACGGGCACCTCCCCGCGGAGCTAGCCTTTCGCTAGGCTGTGCCGTTCCCCTGCCTTCCTGCCTACGTGTCCCTGCGACCGATGCGGATCACCACGACATCCCTGACTCTCTGGAGTGCTGCCTCCCTGGCACTCCTTCTCGCCAACACGCCGTCGTTCTTCGCACTGACGACCGACGTCCAGCAACCGGGCACACAACCCTTCCAAGCGACGCTGCTCGGCGGCGTCTCCACCTGCGAAGGTTGCCACGGCTACTACGACCAGAACGTCGAGCCGGGTGAGAACTGGCAAGGCAGCATGATGGCGCAGGCCGGCCGCGATCCGGTGTTCTGGGCCGCGCTGGCGATCGCCGACTCCGACTTCCCGGGTGCGGGCAACTACTGCATCCGCTGCCACTCGCCGCGCGGTTGGCACGAAGGCCGCGCCTCGACGACCGACGGCTCGCAGCTGCTGCCGAACGTCGACCAGAACGGCATCGAGTGCGGCATCTGCCACAACATGGTGAACCCGAACGGGCTCGAGCACCCGGGGCAGCAGTTCGCGCCGTACGTCGCGAACAGCGGCGGCCCGACGCCCGAGGCCTTCCACGGCAGCGGCATGCAGGTGCTCGCCGGCAACAACGTGCGCTACGGCCCGTACGCGCAGACGACCGCCGGCCACCCGTTCGCGCAGTCGCTGTTCCACCGTTCGTCGGAGATGTGCGGCACGTGCCACGAGGTCAGCAACCCGGTGACGGGCGACCTCGCCGCCAACAACGGCGCGACCACGCCGCTCCAACCCGGCCAGTTCAGTGGTGTGTCGAACGGCCCGGTCGCCAACAAGGCGGCGTTCCTCAACCCGCCCTACAAGTACGGCATCGTCGAGCGCACGTACAGCGAGATGAAGTCGAGTGCGCTGTCGTCGACGCCGATCAGCGCGTTCAACACGCTGCCGGCCGACGTCAAGCGCGGTGCGATCAAGCGCGCCTACGACCAGGCCCTGCTCGCCGGCAACGGCGGTGACTACGAGGACGGCACCCAGCGCTTCTACAACTGCCAGGCTTGCCACATGGAGCCGGTGGTCGGCGAAGGTGCGGCCTTCGGCATCGCGCCGGTGCGCTACGACCTGCCGCTGCACGACCTGACCGGTGGCAACACCTGGGCGCCGAACGCCATCAAGTGGCTCGACAGCCAGGTGCCGAGCCGGCTGCGCCTCGGCCAGAACATCACGCCGGGCATGTCGGCGGCGATGGACCGCGGCGTGCTGCGTGCGCGCGCGAGCCTCAAGCGCGGCAGTGCGCTCGACATCACCGGGGACACGGTGCGCGTCACCAACCTCACCGGCCACAAGATCCTGACCGGCTATCCGGAAGGCCGCCGCATCTGGCTGCGCACGCGCTGGATGGACGAGACCAACACCGTGCTGCGCGAAGACGGCAGCTACGGCACGTTCACCAGCGTCGTCAACGGCACGCCCTACACGGTGTCGTCGATCACCGATCCGAACGCGCACGTCTACGAGGCGGAGCTCGGCATCACGCAGGACTGGGCGCTGCAGCTGCTGATCGCGGGCGTCAATCCGAACCTGCCGCTGTCGTTCGATCGCACGACCGGTGCGGTGCAGATGACGCTGGCCCAGCTGGCGTCGATGCCGGCCGGCAGCGAGCACAAGACCTTCCACTTCGTGCTCAACAACAAGCTGATCTCGGACAACCGCATCCCGCCGTTCCGCATGGACCGGAACATGGCCGTGGATCGCAACGCGCAGCCGCTGCCGGCGACGCAGTTCGGCAACCCGGCACCGGGTGGCTTCTACAACCACTTCGACGACGTCACGCTGGCGCCGCCCGCCGGTGCCACGCGCGCCGACGTCGAGCTGCTCTACCAGACGGCGAGCTGGGAGTACATCCAGTTCCTGGCGCTGGCGAACCCGGGCACCAGCCCGACGCTCGCGAATGCCGGCCAGGATCTGCTCGACGCCTACATGGCGACCGGCCGTTCGACGCCCGAGGTCATGTCGACCGCGCACTGGTGCCGCATGCCGGGCAGCAACGAGGACCTGGTGCTGAAGACCGGCATCAACAACGGCCCGCTGGACGAGACCTGCGGCAAGGACGTGCGCGCCGGCGACACGATGCACTTCGAGGTCAGCTCGCCGAACGGCACGCACACGACGACGCTCGGCGGCCTGTTCCTGCAGATCCACGACGCCTCGGCGCCGCCGATCAGCGGCCTGCTGCCGAACCTGTGGATCAACGACATCCAGGCCACGGTCTACATCGTCAACGTGCCGACCGGCGGCTGGACGTTCAACTTCACGCTGCCCCCGGGCGTCGCCGGCGACTACCTGCGCTGGCAGGCGATCGTGCTGATGGCCGGTGCGAGCAACGGCCTGTTCGCGCTGACCAACGCGCACGACATGCGCATGCTGTGAGCGCGTGAGAACGGGGCGCTCGGCCGCCCTGCACGACGAGGACGACGCCACGGCAAACCGTGGCGTCGTCGTTTCCAGACGCTTCGTCGACCGACGAGGAGCCCGTTCAGAGGATGTCGAGCACGCCGGTGCTGCCGTTGGTCAGCGTGTCGACGGCGCCGGCGTAGTTGCTGTCGCGGCTCAGCGGCATGTTCCACGGCAGCGGCCGCCGATCGCCGATGCCACCCAGCGCTGCTGCTACGAACGCGCGCGCGAGCCGCGTCACCTGGTCGTCCTGGCTCAGTTCGATCAGCGGGTCGATCGCGCGCCGATCGCCGATCTGGCCGATCGCGTTGGCGATGCCGCCGAGCACGACGGCGCTCTCGCTCGCCTTCAGCATCACCACCAGCCGCTCGGTGGCGCGGCGGTCGCCGATGCGCCCGAGGGCGATCGCCGACTGCAGCAGCAGGAACGGCCGCCGCTTCGAACGCTCCATCACCGCGATCAACGGCGTGGCCGACGCCGGATCGCCGAGCAAGGCGAGGCCCACGGCGAAGTAGCCGGCCAGCATCTCGTCGCGTTCTTCGTCCTTCAGGTGCCGCAGCAGCGTGGGCGCAGCCAGCCGACAACCGGTCAGGCCGATGGCGACGGCGAGCGCGCTCTGGCCTTCGGGCTTGGTGGCGCCACCGATCTCGCCGAGCAGAAGCCGCGCCAGCGCTTCGTCGGGCACGCCTTCCTTGGCCGCGCGGGCTGCACAGAGCCCGAGCGCGATCGCGAGCCACGGCTGCTCGACGTTGCGCGACGCACGCGCGTAGGTCTCCAGCAGCCAGGTGCGGTTCTCGGCGCCGCCGATGCGACCGAGCGCGATCGCCGCCAGGTTGCGCGCCAGACGATCGGAGCCGTCGGTCCAGAACCGCCGCAGGGCGTCGAGAAACACGCCGTCGCGCGCGCAGACGTCGCGCGGCAGGCACAGCATGCCGAGCGCGAGCGACGCCGACCGCAGGATCGGGAGGCTGCGCTTCTTCGCCGCCGTGAACTCGCCGGCGAACACCTCCTTGCAGCGGAAGTGGATCTGCCCGTCGCCGCGGCCGAGCAAGCGGCCGATCGCCACCGGCGCGTGCGCCTGCACCGCTTCGTCGCCGCGGCCGAGGTCGCGGCCGTACCACTCGAGCAGCCGTTCGGCGGTCTCCCACGCGAGGCGCTTGTGCAGCGACGCCTCCGGATCCGCGACCAGGATGCCGAGGCCGTTGACGACGGCGCTGCGCAGGTCGCGGCCCTGTTCGTCCTTCTGCTGCAGCAGCTCCCACAGCGCGTCGCGGATCTGCAGCTTCAGCGCCGGATCGTCGCCGTGGCGCGCCAACAGGCCGAGGCCGAACGCCGCGAACGCGCGGGTGCGGTCGCCGACGTTGGCGCGCGCGGCGAGCTTGCGGCCGACGGCGTCGTCGCGCAGCAGGCCGAGCAGCAGCGGCAGCGCCTTCGCCCGCCCGCTCATGCCGAGCGCCAGCACGCCCGACTCGCGCACTTCCTGGTCGTCGCGCGCGACCAGCGCAGCCAACGCCTGCTCGAGGTCGAAGCCAGGCGCGTCCATGCCGATCTTGCCGAGTGCCACGGCGCACGCACTCTGGATGTCGCGGCTGCTCTCGCGCGCCAGCATGCGCGCCAGCGCCGGCACGATGCGATCGCGCACGTCGACGTCCGCCGGCTGCAGCAGGTCGACGGGCACGCTGGTGCGGTTCATCAGGTAGTCGTCGTCGCGGCTCTTCGCGGCGATCTGGCCCGCCCCGCCGATCTGCAGGAACTCGTCCTGGTTGAACGACCACCACAGCTGCCAGCCGGTCTCGTCGTTGATCACCTGGTTGGCCCCGGTCGTCGGCGTGCCCGGCCCGGGTGTCGTTTGTCCGGGCCCGCCCCCACCACCGGGCACGCCCGGAATCGGCAGGCCGGGCCCGGGATTGCCAGGACCGCGGTATTCGCCGCCGTGCGCGAGCGCTGGAACGGCGAGCAGCAACGGCACCGCGAGGGCGCAATGGGCGATCCACGCGACCGAACGGCCGCGCTGGTGCTTCGGAGTGGCGACCATGCGGGCCACTGTAGTGAGCGAACTCGCACGCGTAACGCAGCGCGGCGATCCCGAGAACCTCGGGCGGGTCGCAACGCCGGCTGGCAGCCCCGGCGGGCCGCAAGCCTCACGGCTCACCAGTGGATCGCGACCGGCGGCGAGGCGTCGACGACCACTTCGCCGCCGGCGATCGCGAGCACGCGGACGAGCGCCGCTTGGCCCGCGAGCCCTGACGCCGTCGCGGGCAGTTCGCAGTGCAGGAGCCCGTCGCGAGCAAGCTGGCCGACGGAGCCCCGACCGAGGCGCTGGCTCCAATCGGCGAGCACCACCTGTGGCGCCGCAGGTCGCAGCAAGAACAGCGACTCGAAGCCGTTCGGCGCCAGCACCAGCGGATGCGGGCGATCGAGGGCCAGCTCGAGCACGAACGTCTGCCCCGGCGACCACGGCAGTGCTGCGTACAACTGCGTGGCGCCGGCACTGCGCACGGTGGCGATGCTGGCCGTGGCCTGGCTCGGCTCGGCCAACGCCAGCGCATTCCATTGCGGTGCGACGCCGCGATGGCTCGTGCCGTAGGCGCCGGGCGCCGAGCCGCCGTCGAAGCAGGTGAACGCCGGCACGTCGTCGACGAACGCCTGCACGCGGAAGCCGGTGACCTGCAGCGCCAGCGCATGCTCGCGCCGATCGGCCGGCAGCGGTGTGCGTGCCATGGTCGCGATGCGGCCACCGAGGCAGCGTTCGTAGCGCAGCTCGCCCTGCTCGAGGTCCCAGACGCAGCGGCACCAGTTCTCCGGCGAACGCCAACGCACGACGAGGCCGAGCCCGGTGGTGCCGTCGCTGGCGGTCGTGCGCACGCTGACGCACTGCGAACCGCTGGCACCTTCGGCGCGGGTGCGCACGTTCCATTCGCCGGCCTGCGGCTGCCAACCGTCGCCGTCGAGCGGCACCGGCGTCGTCGCTGCCGGCCCCACCGGCCAGATCGCGAGCTGCACACGATCCGCGGGAGCGACCGCGAACGCGATCGGCAGCGGCCGACCCAGCGCATCGGCGGCGAACGTGACCTTGCAGTCGCCGGTCGGACCGTCGTCGTGCGTCGCGCGCGGACCACGCAGCAGCGTCGCGGGTTCTGCTCCTGCCTGCACACGCGCGCTCGTGTCGCCACCGACGAACGTCCACGGCGCCTGCGCCGGCAGCGCCACCGCGCACAACGCCGCAGCCAGCGTGGCCTTCACGCCCCACCTCCGCCGTCGGCCGGCGGCACCGCACCGTTCGTGCGCAGCATGTTGCAGAACATCGCGCCCTGCTCGCGCGCGTCGTCGATGGCGACGTGCGTGTGCGGCAGGTTGTCGCTCCATTCGGGCGGCAAGGCGCCCTTCACGCATTCGCGGTAGGGCCGCTTCAGCATCGCCATCGCGTAGGTCTTCACGTCGAGCGCGCTGTGGCCGAACGGCGAATCGCCGACGAAGCGCATCAGGTACCAGTAGACCCACAGGAAGTCGTAGGCCGCGGGCTGGCCGACGAAGACGACGCGACCCGGCAGCTGGCGCAGCCACTTCACGTAGCGCGGCATCGCCGTCGCCGGGTCCTCGGGGTTCTCGCGCGCCTTCGCCAGCGCTTCGGGGAAACCGGCCCACCATGTCATCGTGCGCGGGTGCGGTGCCGCACCCGGCAGCGGCAGCAGGTTGACCGAGAACTCACCGAGGACGGTCTTGTCGGCGCGCAGCGCGACCGAGCCGAGGCTCAGCAGCGAGTTCGGCCCAGGAATCGGGCCGTCGGCCTCGACGTCGGTGCTCACGTAGATCTCGTCTGGCATGCGCGGGTGTCGGCGTGCATCTTGCCGGGCCCGGCTCCCGTCCGCACCGATGCGTCTCCTCCCTTTCCTGGCCATCGCGACGTTGGGGACCATCGTCGCCGCCCAGGATGCCGGCACCGGGAGCGGTGCCACGGGGAACGCACTGACGGCAGAACCAGCATTGCGCGGCCGCTTGCGCACGATCCGGTTCACGACCGGCGACATCTTCGACGAGAAGACGAAGGCGGAACGCCCGCTGGCGGCGCTGGTCGACGCGCTGCACTGGACGACGCGCGAAGAGGTCGTGCGCCGCGAACTGTGGTTCGCCGAAGGCGACGTCGTCGACGCCTCGATGGTGGCCGAACTCGAACGCAACCTGCGCGCGCTCGGTCTGTTCGCCGAAGCCCGCGCACGACTGGTACCGACGGAGGTGGCCGGCGAGGTCGACCTCGAGGTGACGACGCGCGACCGGCTGAGCATCACGTTCGGCGGCGGCGCGTCGTTCGTCGGCGGCGTCACCGGGGTGCGAGCGGCGATCGGCGAGAGCAACCTGCTCGGCTACGGCAATCGTCTGGTCGGCTCGTTCGCCGAGAGCAGCGACGGGGAGTATCGCGGCACCCTCGTCTACAGCGACCTGCACGTGCTCGACACGTGGCACACCGGCGGTGTGCGCCTGAGCCGCACCGACGACGGCGATTCGATCGGCTTCGAGCTGCAGCGACCGTTCAAGCACCTGGCCGATCCACGCAGCTACGGCGTCGCATTGGCGCACGACGAGCTGGCGACCGACTTCTTCCGCAACGGGGACTCGGTGGCCGAGGTGCCCGAACTGCGCAGCTCGTTGACAGCCGACCTGCTGTGGGCGAGTGGCCCACGCGAACATCGCGACAAGTTCGGCTTCGTGCTGACCGCGCTGCAGCGCGACTACGAGCCAGCACGCGGCGTGCTGGCGCCGGCGTTCCGCGTGCCCGGCGACACCGACAGCGTGTTCTTCGGGCCGACCTGGAGCACGCGCTGGATCCAGGGCTTCCGCAAGGTCAAGAACGTCGACACGCTCGACTTCGTGCAGGACGTCGTGCTCGGCGCCAGCGTCGCGGCGACGATCGGTGCGCGCTGGCGCGCCGAAGACGGCCAAGGGGCCGAGGTGCAGCCGGAGGCGAGCCTCGAAGCGAGCTGGGCGACGGAACCGTTCGCGCACGTGCTGACC
>JBILEY010000402.1:0-4869 GCA_044351865.1 Planctomycetota bacterium
TCGCCCGACATCTGCGCGGCGAACGCGAAGAACAGGAACGCGCGCACCATCATCGCCGGGTTGAAGATGTTCATGCCGGTGCCGCCGAACACCTCCTTGCCCAGCACGACCGCGAACGCGACGCCGATGGCGAGCTGCCACAGCGGGATCGAGGCCGGCACGATCAGCGCGATCAGCATGCCGCTGACCAGGTAGCCCTCGCTGACCTCTTCCTTGCGGATCACCGAGAACGTCATCTCGATGCCGAGGCCGACGCCGTAGCTGACGATCAAGATCGGCAGCATGCGCTGCAGGCCGAACACGATGTTGTCGAAGGCGCCGAGCGCTCCGAGGTTCGGCGCGCCGAGCAGCGACTGCAGCCAGCCGAGCACGTACTCCGGCGCCGGCTTGCCGGCCTTGACCGCCGCGTCGGCGACCATCTGCCAGCCGTGGAAGTGACACGGCAGCATCGCCAGGATGACCGTGTTCATCACGCGCTTCAGGTCGACGTAGTCGCGCACGTGCACGCGGCTCGTGCCGGTGCGGTGGTCGGGCGCGAACAGGAACGTCTCGAACGCGTCGAACAGCGGCCACACCTTGTGGAACTTGCTGTCCGGGGCGTGGTAGAGCTTCTTCTGCTTCTCGATCAGGTTGCGTAGGAACTGCACGGCTCAGCCCTCCTTCTCGTACATGTCGAGGCCCTGGCGGATCACCTGCCCAACGTCGATCTTGCAGGGATCGACGAACGTGCACAGGGCGACGTCCTCTTCGGTCACTTCCAGCAGCCCCAGCTTCACCGCTTCCTCGAGGTCGTTCGCCTGGATGGCGCGCACGAGGTAGGACGGGTGGATGTCGAGCGGCGTCACGCCCTCCCACGCACCGAGGTTGACGATCGGCCGGTGGCCGCCGTTCAGGCGCGCGTCGAGCACGTATTCCTTCTTCGGCATCAGCCAGCTGAACACGCTGCGGTGCCAGCTGAGCTTGCCGAACTGCGGCAGGGCCCAGCCGAACAGGTCGCGCTGGCCGGTGCCTTCCGGGATCACGCTGACGGTCGCGTTGTAGAAGCCGAGGCAACCGTCCTTGCCGAGCACGTTGCCGTGCAGCACGGTGCCGTTGACGACGCGCACGTCGCCGGCGAACGGCTGGCCGCCGTTCATCGCCGCGACCGCGCCGTTCTGGCGCATGCGGTAGTACTTGCGCGTCGGCGCCGAGCTGCCGCCGAGCGCCACCACGACCTTGGCCGGGTAGCGGCCGGTGCGCGCCCACTCGCCGAGCCGCGCCACGTCCTGCAGCGTCAGCGTCCACGCCACCTCGCCGACCTTCAGCGGCCGGATGCGGCTGATGTGCGTGCCGACCAGGCCCGACGGGTGCGGGCCGTGGAAGTCGTGCACCTGGACACCCTTCAGGTCGCGCAGCTCGGCCTGGTGGTCGCCGCCCGCGCGCAGCGCCAGGAACACCGTGCTGCACAGCTTCTGCAGCAGGTCGACACCGGCCTGCACGTCGGCCTTGCGGCCCTGCACGGCGAACGCCGGATCGGCGGCCAAAGGCGCGCTGTCCATGCCGTTGACGAAGATCGCCACCGGCGTCTTGTTGCTGTTCGCCATCTTGCCGATCGGGCGCTGGCGGAACAGCGGCCAGAGGCCGGCGTTCTTGATCGACTGGATCAGCGACGCGCGGTCGTTGCCGGGCTTCGGCATCGCCGCGAACTGCTCCTTGCCGCCGCTCGCCACGGCGTTGTCGACCACCAGGCGCAGCAGGAAGCGGCGCTCGCCGAAGTCGAGGCGCGACACGGTGCCGGTCACCGGCGAGCACCACACGAGGTCGCGGTCGGTCTTGTCGAGGAACAGCGGCTGACCGGTCGTGACCTGGTCGCCTTCCTTGACCAGCACCTTCGGCTTGATGCCGGGGAACTCGGCCGTCTCGATGCCGACGCGCGCCGCTTCCGGCGCCTCCACGAGCTGGAGCTCGGGGCGACCTGCGAGCCGCAGGTCGAAGCCTTTCTTGATGGTGTGGGTAGTCATCCGAGCGGTGACGGAACGAAAAGGAAGAAGGAGCGGAGGCGTTCGGCGTGCGGCCCCGGGGCCGCGGCGCCGGCGATCGAGGGAGCAGCGATCAGCGGTGGCACGGTTCCCCTGCGTCGACGCCAGGAGCGTCGCCCGCCTTGCCGCAGCGCTT
This sequence comes from Planctomycetota bacterium, assembly GCA_044351865.1. Taxonomy (GTDB): domain Bacteria; phylum Planctomycetota; class UBA1135; order UBA1135; family UBA2386; genus UBA2386. The sequence continues at coordinate 2,155 of JBILEY010000402.1, forward strand.
GCACGAGCCATCGGGGTTGGTGCCGCCGCACGAGCCGGACAGACGGCGGCCGCCGAGGGCGAGGAACACGATCGCCAGCACGGGGACCGTGAAGACCAGGATGGGGAGAAGGACCGTGGACACCGTGGCGCGCGGAAAAAGGTCCGACGAGGCTAGCGATTGCGCTGCCGGTTTCGAGAGGCCGGGCAACGCCGATGCATCAAGGTGGATTGAGGCCGCGCGTCCGCCGACCGCGCTCGCCGTTCACCGCCGGCTCAGCACCAGCTCGCTCAAGCCGCGCAGCGTGTTGCAATTTCGCAGCGAGATGTCGTCGTCGCCGAGGCGCACGGCGAAGCGGCGCTCGAGGAACTCCACCACCTCGACCACGCCGGCCGAGTCGACGATGCCGGAGGTCACCAGCGGCGTGTCGGCCTCGAGGCCGTCCTCGCGGCCGTCGCGGAACCACTGGGCGACGAAGGTGCGGATCTCGGCCAGCACCGTGGCGGGGTTCGGCGGCAGTTCAGAGGGCATCGCGGGCCGCGGATCATCGCCAAGGGCGCGGCACGAGGCAACGAACTAGCCGCCTCTGGCGGCAAGGCCGGCGAGGCGCCATGGTCGCCGCATGCGCGCCGCTGCCGTCCGCATCGTCAGCACCTTCGCCGTGCTCGGAGCCCTGCCGGCACTGGCCGTGTTCGTGGCCTCGTGGCACTGGCTGCCCGACCTGGCCGCCTGCTTCGTCGTGCAATCGTTGTGGGGCCTGCTGCTGGCGGCCGCCGCGCTGTTCGCGCTGCGCGCCCGCCGCCGCGCGCTGGCCTGCGTCGGCGGCGCCCTGCTGGCGGCGCTCGGCGCGATGCCGGACTGGTGCCGCGGGCTGCCGGCTGCACCCGGACCGACGCCGACCCTGCCGGCGAACGGCGCGTCGTCGCCCTCCGTGCGGGTGCTGGCGCTCAACCTGCTGCGCGGGAACGAAGCCCACCTCGCCGAAGCGCTCGCGGTGGTGCGCACCGAACAGCCGGACGTGGTCTTCTGCAGCGAGGTCACCCCCGCGTGGAGCCGGGGGCTCGCCGACGGCCTGGCGGACTTCCCGCATCGCCATCTCGCCCCCGACCCCGGCTACTACGGGGTCGCGTTGTTCTCGCGGCTGCCGCTGCAGTCGGCGCGCACGCTGGGCCTGCCCCAAACCTGGGCGCCGGCCCTGCTGGCCGTCGTCGAAGCCGGCGGCGGCCACCGCCTCGGCCTGCTGGGCGTGCACACGCCACGGCCGGGCGACGGCGAACGGAACCGCCTGCGCGACGAGGCGCTCGCCGCGATTCCCGCCGCCGTGCGCGAACTGCCGCCCACCCACCTGGTGATCGGCGACCACAACGCGACGCCGTGGAACCCAGCCCTGCGCGCGCTGCTGGCGGACGGTGCCTTGCGGCCGGCGACGTTCGCCGACTGGTTGCCGACGTGGCCGACGCATTGGCCGCTGCCGCTGAGGATCCCGATCGACCACGCGTTCGTCGGGCCGGGGCTCGAGGTGCTCGACGTGCACACCGGGGCAGCGTTCGGCAGCGACCACCTGCCGCTGTGCGTCACCGTGCGTGCGATCAGCCCGCGCTGATCCCGGACGCGATCCTCACCCCGAACGGGCCGCCGCCGCCGCGCCGAAGCGCGACGGCAGCGATCTCACGGCAGCAGCCGAGAATGGCGGGAGAGCATGGGAATCGAACCCACCGGGCCCCTCGCGAGGAGACGCCCCACAGGTTTTGAAGACCAGGCAGCACACCAGCACTGATGCCCTCCCGAGCGCTCAGCGGGCGGGGGATCCTAGCCACGGCCGAGCCGCGATCCACCCAGCACTCCCCGATCCCATCGCGCGCCGACCCACGTCGGCGAAGTCCCTGCGCGCTCCCCCGTGGCGGGCCGCCGCCTCCGCCGCTAGCTTGCTCGCCCTCTATGCAAGTCAGCGCGCTCGAACTCCGTCCCGGAACCCTCGTCCGCTACGAGGGCCGCATGTGCACCGTGGTGTGGTGGAACATCCTGAAGAACGACCGCCGCGCGTTCGTGCAGATGCGCATCAAGGACCTGCAAACGGGCCGCCAGACCGAGCTGAAGGAGCACACCGACTCGAAGTGGGAAGTGCTCGACAAGGAAGAGAAGGACCTGTCGCACTCGTACCGCGACGGCATCGACGAGGTCTTCTTCACCGAAGACGGCGACGAAGTGCGCTGCGCCATCGCGGCGGCCGAAGACGCGCTGCAGTGGCCGTCGGAGGCCTACAAGGGCTTCTTCGTCGACGGCCAGCTGGTCGCGGTGTTCCCGCCCAAGCACTCGATCCTGACCATCACCGAGACGGCGCCGCCGATCCGCGGTGCGGGCAGCGGCGGCAAGGAAGCCGTGCTCGAGAACGGCATGAAGGTCAAGGTCAACCTGCTGTGCGACGTCGGCGACAAGGTGCGCATCGACACCGAGACGATGGAGTTCAAGGAACGCATCGCCAAGTGAGGCGAGCGGGTTGAGTCGCGCGGCCCCTCTGGTCCTCCCGACTCGGCCGATCGCGAACCTCCCGCCGGTCCGATTGAGAGAGCGGGCGGGACAGCGGTGTGCTGTGGCTGGGTGTAGATGGGAGCGATCATCCGAGCCCTGGCCCCTTTGAGCGCCAGGATCGATGCGGCTGAGCCCAATGCGCGCTCGCACACCCACCATGACTCGCCACTTCACCCATTACTGGGCAAATGCCACCTGGCATCGCAC
>JBILEY010000403.1:0-4843 GCA_044351865.1 Planctomycetota bacterium
GACTGGAGTGCGCGCCGGCGCGAACGGATCCTCGGCGCGCGCCGCAGCGACCAGCAGCGGCTCGGCGTGGTCCTTGTTCGGCGCCGTCAGCAGGCCGACCAGCACCGCGCTGTGCACGTCGCTGCCGGCGGTAGCGCCAGCGCGTCGCGCCAGTTCGAGCGCCAGCGTCGCCGCTTCGGCGTGGCCATGTTCGCCGAGCTGTTGCACGGCGGTGGCGGCGACCAGCGCGTCCTTGTCGCGCGCCAGCAGCACACGCTGCTCGTCGACCTTCGCGTCGCCTTGCTTCTTCTGCAGGCCGCGCAAGGGCGCCAGCCGATCGCGGCCCGACGCCTGCTGCAGCGCTGCGAGCAGTGCATCGCGCGCGGCGTCGCCGTCGGCGCGGCCGAGCGCGTCGCAGACGGCGTTGGCGCGCGGGCTGCCGCCCTTCTCGTCGGCGAGCGCCTTCGCCAGCAGCTGCACCCCGTCGTCGCCCTGCTTCGCCAGCGCCTGCGCGACGGTCTCGAACAGGCGCACGCTGCGCGCGTCCGCGAGCTCCTGGCCGAGCACCGGCACCGCCGGCGGCCGCCGGTGCTCGCCGAGCGCGCGGATCACCGCCTGCCGGTAGGCGAGACTCTGCGCGCCCTGCAGTTCGCCGAGCAGCTTCTGCGTGGCGCTGTCGTCGGCGAAGTCGCCGACGTCGCCGACGGCGCGGAAGCGTTCGCTCTCCGGCTTGTCGGCGAGCTTCTGCAGGCGTGCGACCGCTTCGTCGGCGGTCTTCGGTCGCTGGCCCAGGGCCGGGGTCGCGAGCAGCAGCGGCAGGAGGAACGGCAGGAACGCAGCGACGGCGGGGGACCGCATGGGGGCGGCGATGGTAGGGACCGCTGGCATCGGTGCCACGTGCCGCGCCCGCGCGCACCGGCTGCGGGCTTGCACCGCAGCCTTGACGGACAGCTAGGCCGTGCTACTCTCCGGGGTTCCACAACTCGCAGCGTCCCCGGATCCTTCCACCATCCATTCCGGACCTCTGTGGGCCCGTTCCTCGCGCGCGAGGCCGGTCGCCACAGCACAGGGCAAAGCAGTTGGGGCAACCGGTCGGCGGTCCTCGCGTTCGCGAAGCCGTCGGTCGGATCGGAAGTTCGGCAGTCCGTCGGTCGGCAAGCGGCACTGGGAGTCGAGGTTGGCATGGTCGCCAACGTCGCCCCAGCACCGTGGTCACCGGGGGAGCACCTGGCAGCAAGCAGGTCGCCGGCTCCGCCCGAGGTCCAGCCTCGGGCGCAGCACGGGGTACCCTGTCCTGCCTGGGGTGTGTCCTCCGGGCCCCGTTCCCTAGGCGTCCGCCCCGGTTGCACCGGTTTGGTTGCAACGGGTCCACGGCGCTGCAGGCCCGGGTCGATCGTGCGGGCTCGTCGGCGCCCGCCCCCTGTCGTCCCACCCCCGCATGGATCGTTTCGAAGACGCCAAGCTCCGCATCAAGGAGGCGACCGACCTGGTCGCCCTCGTCGAGAGCTACCTGCCGCTGCGCCCGCGCGGCCGGCTGTTGGTGGCGTTGTGCCCGTTCCATGCCGAGAACTCGCCGTCGTTCACCGTCTACCGCGACGAACAGTTCTTCCGCTGCTACGGCTGCGGCAAGACCGGCGACGTCTTCACCTGGCTGATGGAGCGCGAGGGCCTGAGCTTCCGCGAGGCGATGGAACAGCTCGCCGACCAGGCGAGCGTCTCGCTCGAAGGCGTGTGGAAGGGCGGCATGCAGCGCGACCCGAAGGCGCCGGATCCGTTCGAGGCCCTGGCCGAGGTCGCCGGGTTCTTCCAGCGGGCGCTGCTGGCCCCCGAAGCAGGCCGGCTGGCGCGCGACTACCTCGAGCAGCGCGGCCTCGTCGAGGCGATCGCGCCATGGCGCCTGGGCTACCATCCGGCGCCAGGTGCGCTGAGCCGCTTCGCGCGCGAGAAGCAACTGCCGCTCGACGTGATCGAAGAGGCGGGCCTGCTGCACAACGGCCGCGAGAAGTTCGCGCACCGGTTGATGTTCCCGATCGAGGACACGCGCGGACGGATCGTCGGCTTCGGCGGCCGCATCGTGCCGGGCACGCCGAGCGCCGCCGAGGATGGCGAGTTCAAGCCGCCGAAGTACCTGAACTCGCCCGAGTCGCCGATCTTCAAGAAGCGCAGCGTGCTGTTCGGACTGCATCGCGCGAAGCTTGCCCACCAGAAGCGCATCGTGGTGATGGAGGGCTACACCGACGTCATCGCCTGCCATCTCGCCGGCTTCTGCGGCGCCGTCGCCTCGCTCGGCACGGCGTTCACCGCCGACCATGCGCGCACCGTCGAGCGCTACGCCTCCGACGGCCTCGTGCTGATGTTCGACGGCGACCGCGCCGGCGTGCAGGCGGCCGAACGCGCCGCCCGCGAACTGGTCAACAGCCGGCTGCCGGTGCGCATCGCGATGATGGGCGACGCCGACGGCACCGCCAAGGATCCGGCCGACGTCGTCGTGGCGCGGCCGGGCGAAGACCCCGAGCTCGTCACCGAGCGCCGCGCGCGCTTTGCCGACGTGCTCGACGGCGCCGAGGACTGGGTGGTGGTGTGGTTCCGGCTGCTGCGGCGCCGGCTCGACTTCACGCAGCCGGCGAACGTCGAAGCCGCCGCCGAGGAGTGCGCCAAGCTGCTCGAACTGGTGGAGACGCCGGTGCGCCGCGCCGCGTTGACCGAGCAGATGGCCCGCCATCTGGCGATGCCGCAGCACGCGCTCGAGCGGCTGTTGCAGCGCCGCCTCGACCAGGCGAGCAAGCGGCCCCCGGCGCGCCGCGACGGCGAGCCGGCGGCGCCGGTGCAGGCGCCGACGCGCCCGGCGGCGCTGGTCGATCGGGCCGAACTCGACATCCTCGCCTGCATCCTGGCGCGGCCGTCGCTGCTGGAGACGCTCGACCTCGAGGCCTGCGGCGAGTTCGCGCCGGTGCCAGCGGAGCTGCTGGCCTGGTCGGTCGACGCCCTGGCGCTCGGGCGCACCGCACCCGCCGAACTGCTGCGCTACCTGATGGCGCGCGCCGGCGAACGCGAGGACCTGCGTTCCTACCTCGGCCTGGCCCACGAGCGCGCCAGCAAGATGCGCGAGCCGCACGTGGAATTGGCCGGCCTGATCCACGGTCGCCGACGCCTCTCCATCGAAACCCTTCGTCGGCGGCTGCGCATCGAGCTCAGCCAGGCGATCGCCACCGGCGACGCCGTGCGCGCCGCCGAACTGCAGCGCCAGCTGCTCGAGCTGATGCGCGAGGACCGACCGCACAAGGACCGCAACGACGAACCGCCGCCGCAAAAGGGTGGTTCGCCGACCGGAACCGAGCCCACGTGATTTCCTTCCGCGCGCCGACCTTCCTGGCACCGACCTTCCCCGCAACTCCGTCCCCTTCGTATTGATCGCCGGTCCGCTCCGGACCTCCGCAACTCCCCGACCTTCCAATCCCGACCACGCCGCGTTCGCGCCGAGCCCAGGCGTTCCGACGCAGCGTCCCACCAACATGGCATCCCCGCGGACCGTCCGCGGGATGCGCGCGACCTTCCCCCGAGAACCAGCAATGTCCGCACCGACCGAGTTCGACAAGAAGATCAAGGCCCTGATCAAGACCCATCGCAAGTCCGGGTCGATCACGCTGGCACAGCTGAACAGCGTGCTGCCCGACGACATGTCGTCGCCGGAGAAGATCGAGTCCGCGATCGCGATGATCGAGGAGGCCGGCCTCGACGTCGTCGAGGACGAGAAGGCGAAGAACAAGAAGGCCGGCGGCCGCAAGGACGAAGAGGGCGGCGACGAGGGGGGCGGCGAGGAGTCCGATCTCGCGCCGGACCTCGACATCGCCGAGCCGACCGAGGCCGAGCTCGCGGCGCCGATGGTCGACATCACCGAGAAGATCGACGACCCGGTGCGCATGTACCTGACGCAGATGGGCGAGATCCCGCTGTTGACGCGCGAGGAGGAGATCTCGCTGGCGCGCAAGATCGAGCTGACGCGCAAGCAGTTCCGCAAGGAAGTGCTGTCGTCGGGCCACGGCATGAAGAACGCGATCGAGATCCTCGAGGACGTGCTCAAGGGCGAGCTGGCGTTCGATCGCACGCTGAAGGTCAACCAGCAGGATCCCGAGGTCGGCAAGGCCGACCTGTCGGACCGCCTGCCCGGCAACATCGCGACGCTGCGCCTGATCTACGAGGCGGCGCGCAAGGACTTCGCCGAGCTGCAGACCGAGAGCGTGTCGCCCGAGTCGGCGCAGGTGCTGAAGAAGCGCATCTTCTCGCGCCGCCGCAAGGCGGTGACGCTGATCGAGGAGCTGAACCTGCAGGGCAAGAAGGTGCGGCCGATGATCGACCTGGTCGAGAGCCGCATCGCCGAGATGAACCGCCTGCAGCATCGTCTGCTGCGCTATCGCGGCGCCCAGCTGCAGAATCCGGACGCGGTCGAGACGCGCCGCCGCCTGCTCGACATGCAGATCGACGGCCTCGAGACCATCGAGCGCCTGCAGAAGCGCCTGGACTTCCTGCGCCAGGCCTACGCCAACTACGAGGACGCCAAGCGCAAGCTGTCGTCGGGCAACCTGCGCCTCGTCGTCTCGATCGCCAAGAAGTACCGCAACCGCGGGCTGTCGTTCCTCGACCTGATCCAGGAGGGCAACACCGGCCTGATGAAGGCGGTGGAGAAGTACGAGTACCGCCGCGGCTACAAGTTCTCGACCTACGCGACGTGGTGGATCCGCCAGGCGATCACCCGCTCGATCGCCGACCAGGCGCGCACGATCCGCATCCCGGTGCACATGATCGAGACGATGAGCAAGCTGCGCAACGTCAGCAAGAAGCTGACGCAGCTGAAGGGCCGCGAGCC
>JBILEY010000077.1:0-15862 GCA_044351865.1 Planctomycetota bacterium
TCCTGCTCCTTCGAAACGACGCCATAGGCTCCGCTGCGTCGTCTCCTTTCGCGGCTCGCCCCGAACGGGGCGACCCGAATCAGGCCTCTCGAGACGCCGCCACGCGTCGTTGCCCGCTGCCGCGAAACGACGCCGACGGATCTACGCCAGCGCGCCCCGGCAATCAGTGCGGTGCGCCAGCTGGATCGATCATCTGGCCGGTACCGAAGCGATCCCGGTTCGAGCGATCGATGCCGCCGAGCCGCGGAAAGAAGTCGACGCGGAAGGTCGTGTCCTCGGCGAACGGGTTGTAGACGACCGACAGCCGGATCGACCAATCGTGGTCGTTGCGCGTGAGGCCGACGGAGTAGGCGAGCCACTCGTCGAGTTCGATGTCGCGCTGGGTGACGGCGAAGATGCTCCAGCGTTCGCGCAGTTGCGTGCTGGCCACCAAGAGCACAGCGCCCCTGGTCAGCGAGTCGGTTCGATACTCGAGGCCCCAGCCGATGCCGGCGATCGGGCCGAACGACAGCTCGCTGTCGAACGTGCGCAGTCCGTTGCGCCAGTCGTGGTCGCCGTAGACGGCGAAGCTGGTGTTGTCGAACACGCTCCAGTTGCGCGGCAGGCGCACCAGGAAGTCGTAGTAGAGGAGGCCGAGGCCGTCGCCGCCGTTGTCGCGCGCCTTGTCGGGGAACAGGTCCTGTGCGACGTCGAAGAACAGGAAGTCGCGCGGCTGCGTGCCGATGCCGACGTTCTCCATGCGTTGCAGCTGGTTGCGCAACTCGAGGCGCACGAGCTGTTGCTCGGTGATCGTGTCGGTGGCGTCGAACGTGTAGACGTCGGCGGTGCGGTCCTCGGCGTGGAAGCGGTTCCGATAGGTCAGCTTCGGCGACATCACGTGCCGCACCGCGCGCATGTCCTCGCCGTCGAGCCACTGCCAGGTGCGCCGCAGCGACGTGCCCAGCTGGAAGCCGGTCTCGGTGGCGACGCGGCCGACGTCGTCGCCGGTGACGCCGTTGTCCCACCAGGTGCCGCGGCCGTTGAAGTAGGGGCGCAGGTTGAGGCCCCACAGCGGGAACGGCGTCGACACCTCGGCCACCTGGTCGAGGCGCAGCGTGCGGTCGCTCTCGGCGAGCGTGGAGCGGGGGTCGTAGTCGCTGCGCCGTTCGCCGATGTCGGTGGCGAAGTCGACCACGATCGGCGTCTCCCACGGCGTCGTGCCGATCGGCTGTGCCAACCACTGGTAGGTGACGACCGGCAGCTCTTCGACGAAGCGGTCCGCGAGCGCGCGGTCGTCGCGGTAGCTGAAGTCGTTGAGGTTGAAGCGCGTGCCTGCCGTCAGCAGGCGATTGCCGTCGCCGTGGTGCAGGTAGAGGCTGCTCTCCGGCACCTCCATCGTGCGGTAGTCGGCCTGGAAGAACTCCGACCAGACCGCTTCGTCGCTCATCTGGTAGGCGACGAGGTCGAGGTTGGTGTTCTGGCCGAGGCGCAGCCGGTTTTGTGTGTGCACCAACGTGCGCGTCTGCTCGGTCACCGGCGCGCCGTCGAGGCTGGTGCGGACCTCGCGGATGTTCTTGCCGCTGTCGTCGAGCCAGAACGTCTCGATCTGGCCTTCGTAGATGCGGCCCGCGCGGTAGCGCAGCAGGCCTTCGAGCGGCACGCCGCGCTCCTGGATCCAGCCGATGCCCGCCTGCCACTCGCCGCGGAACTCGCTGGCGGGGCGACCGGTGATCCATTCGTGGATGGCGCCGCCGGTGCCGTTCCAAGGCAGGCCGAAGACGACTTCGCCTTGGTAGCCGAGCTGCTGGCTGTAGCCGGCGCGCACGCGCTTGATCGGGAACTCGTCCTGGCTGCCGGTGAACACGCGCGCGTTCGGCAGCGGCAGCACGTTGGTGCCGCCGACCTGCAACGTCTGCCCGCGCGCGATGATCTCGAACTCGCCTTCGCGCTCGATCACTTCGAGGTCGTCGACCGACAGCGCGGCGTGCGGTTTGCCGGCCGTGCAGGTCGACACGGTGACGTCGCGGCCGGTCCAGCGGCGGCCTTCGCGCACGAGCCGCGGGCCGCGCACGACGAACATGTGGCCGGGGCCCTGGTCGGTCGTGAAGTAGCGCAGCTCGGCGTTCTCGACGACCACGCGGTCGTCGGCGGGCGAGATCCACAGGCGATCGCAGCGCAGAACCTCGACGCCTTCGCGCACGACGACGATGCCGCCTTCGCAGTAGAGGTAGCGCAGCAGCTCGAGCGACCGGTCGACGGTCGGCGACGCCGGGATGCCGTCGCTGCGGCCGATCGCGTGCAGCGTCGACGCCAGCCGTTCGCGGATCGCGGCGTTCGACAGCACGCGGCGCGGTTCGAGCGGGGTGATGCCGCGCGACGGCAGGCCGCTGCCGTTGCGCTGGGCGATCGCCGAGCGGAAGGCATCGAGATCGAGCATCAGCAGCGCGTTCTCACCGCGGATCTCGAGCTTCAGCTCCGGCAGGACGAGCCGGTAGCTGCTGTTGAGGTGGACCTCGTGGTAGTCGTCACGCTCGAACGACTGCATGTTGCCGACGTCCTGCACCAGCTTCAGCAGCGTCATCGAACCCGGCTCCTGCGGCTCGGTGCTGGTGGACGACTGGGTCGGGGCGGCCGGTGGGGTCGGCTTGGGCGGAGCGATCGCCGATTGGGCTCCGGCCGGAGCCAGCAGCGCGGCCGCGGTCGCCAGGGCGAGCAGGCGATCGCGACTCACCGGTCCTTCGCCTCCACGTCGGCGGGGGCCTTGGGCGCGCTCTGCACGGCGCGCAGGCGCGGGGCGCGCAGCGTCATCGTCGCGTAGTTCAGTTCGACCTGCGGCGAACGGAACGTCGGCCAGCCCGGCACCGCGACCTCGGCACCGGCCGGATCGCGCACGATGCAGCGTTGGCGTTCGACGTCGATCTCGAGTTCGGCGGTGCGGGCCTGCATGCGCGGCCAGTCGAGCACCACCTGCTTCGCCTGCACCTTGGTCACGCCGCCTCGCTTGGGGTCGTTCGTGCTGTTGCGCGTCGGATTGCGCAACACGGCCAGTTCCTGCGCCTCGATGCGCATGCCGGTCGGGTCGACGTCGCCGTCCGGCAGCAGGCTGACGGCCACCACCGGCCCGAAGAACGAGGCGCCGTCGGGTCGCAGTTCGATGTTGCCGTGGCAGGACGCCTGCATGTGCGACAGGAGACCGTTCTTGCCCAGCTCGTGCAACGTCACGCTCGGCGGCAGGAACGTGTCGCGATCGGCGAACGACCCCATCGCCAGCAGGTTCCTCTCGGCGCCCTGCTGCACGCGCACGCGCGCGCCGCGCATCGTCGCTTCGCGGCCGTCGTGCACACGACGCACGACCGTCGGCCGCAGCTGGTCCGGGTCGCCGACGAACAGCGCCGAACGTGCGCCTTGCGACACCAGCAGTCGATGACCGCTGCCGTCGACGTGGCCATCCTTCGGATCGTCGAGCTGGAAGTCGCGCACTTCCTCGAGCCAGAGCCAGGGCGAGCCGAGGGACTGGAACGTGAGATCGCCGAACACGCTGGCGCCGCTGCCGGTGTGGAACTGCCGCGCCTGCGGCGACAGCAGGAACGGCAGCAGCCGCAGTCGCCCGGCGGTGCAGGCGATCGTCGTCGGCTCGGTCCGGTCCGCTTGCAGCACGCGCGCGTGGATCGTCGGCTCGTCGTCGTCGACCTCGTCGGCGTCGACCAGGACGTGGCGGCCGCCGGCGTGGTGCACGTCGATGCGCGGGCCGCGCACGAGCACTTCCTGCTCGCCCTTCGACTTGCCTTCCTTCGTGGTGCCGAGCGAACCATGCTGGCGCAGCTGCGGCATGCGATCGGCCTCGGCCAGGTCGCGCCACAAGCCGAGCGGTGCGTCCGCGGGCACCGGCAACAGACGCAGCGCGCTGGTGCCGAGCTGCAAGAGGCGCGGCGACCGCGCGACGATCTGTTCGCCACCGCGCTGGACCGTGACTTCGACCGGCCAGCCGGCGAGGTCGAGGTCGTGCAGTTCGCTGCCGGCGGCGGACGAGACCAGGGTGCCGCGCAGCTGGCGCACCGAACGCAGCTGCAGGCCGTCGCCGGGCACGTCGCCGGCGATGCCCGCGTCGGGCGCCAGCACGTCGAGCTCGCTGCGGTCACCGCGGCGCTGCACGCGGCAGCTGCCGCGGCCGCGCAGGTGCGTGTCGCCCTGTCGAACGTCCCAACGATGCGCGCGCCACGCAGCGGTCGTCGCATCGGTCGCGAGGTCGGTGTAGCCGGCGGGTGCCGCGGGCCCGAGCTGCAAGTCGTCGCCGTCCTTGCCGCGCACCAACAGGAACCCGTCGCTGCCCTTGGCGAGCAGCGGCGGTGCGTCCGGCTTCTCGGCGCGCAGCTCGAGATCGACCTCGCCGCGCCCATGCACGACGACACCTTCGTGGCCGTCGCGGCGGAACACGCGCACGCCCTGCGCAGCGTTGCCGAGGCGGCGGCCCTGTTCGAAGTGCGACGCGCCCTCGGCGATCACGACCTGCTGGTCGGCGACGGCGCCGAGCGACCACTGCGGGAAGCCGAACGCACGGTGCATGGCGCCGGTCGTCTCGAGCGGGCGCAGCAGGTGGATGCGCCGCCGCGCCGTCGCCACCATCGGTTCGCGCTCCTTGCCATCCTTGCCGACGACCGGTTCGGTCTGTTCGAGCCGCGACTCGCCGCCGTGCGCGGTCAGCAGGAACGCGTCACCGGACAGACCCGGCAGCACCGTCAAGCGCGGCGTCGTCAAGCGGCCACCGGGCACCTCGACCGACGTCGGCGCGCCGTGCAGAACCATCTGCCGCCACACCACCGTCTGCCGTTCCTTGTCGCCCTTGTCGGTGGCCTCCATCTCCTTGCCGCGCAGCAGCCAGGCCTGGAAGCGATCGCCGCGCACCGTCGTGCGCCCCGGCGGCGTGTTCGCCGGGGCGTCGGCGGCAGGCTTCGACCGCGTGAATCCGGGCAGCGACAGGTCGCTGCGCTGCAGGTCGAGCTGCACGCGATCCTGCAGCACGAGGCTGGCGATGCCCGTGCGCAGGTCCTCGACGTAGTGCAGACGACCGCGCGCGCGCGCGGTGACGCCTTCGGTCTCGAGCACCGGCTCGCTCAGCAGCTCGATGTCGGCGCGCTGCAACTCGGCGTCCTTGCTGCGCGGCAGCCGGGCCTGCGCACCGAGGCCGCGCAACGTCACCTTGCGTTCGCCTTCGAGCACCATCAGCACCGCCTGCGTCGGCAGCGTCGTCATCACGATGGCGTCGTCGCCGATCGTCACGTGCGCGTCGCCGAGCAGCAGCTCGAGGCCGGCGAGGCGCGTGCCGGGGCGCGTGCGCAGCACGGCGTCGCGCAGGTCCAGGTCCTTGTTCTCGACCAGCGACGCGCGGCCGTTGCCGTCCTTGCCGAGCTCGGCGAACGCCTGGCGCGCTTCGAGGTCGGCGATGTACTGGCCGTCGTCGTAGAGCTTCGCGTGCACCCGATCGAGCTGCTGCAGGCCTTCACCGACCGGCTTGCTGTCCTCGAACGCGACCTCGAACACGAGCTCCTTGCGCACGCGGCCGTCGGGCGTGCGCACTTCCCGCCACTGCGGCAGCGTCGCCGGACCGGTCAGCGTCGCCGACGCGTTCAGCTTGCCCTGCGCCACGGTGATGCCGCTCGGGCGATCGCTCGGCTGCTGCTTGTCGTCGGAGCCGTTGCCGTCCTTGCCGTTGGCGCGCGTCGGCGCTTGTTCGCCGACGGCGAGTTGCAGCGCGACCAGGCTGCAGGCCGCGAGCAGCAGGAACAGCAGCAGGCGCTTCACGAAGCCTCGTAGCGACGCACCACGTCCGGCCACAGGCCGCGCGCGTGCAGCAGCTGCTCGACCACGTCGCGCACGGCGCCGAAGCCAGCGGAGCGCTGCGTCACGTGGTGCACGGCGGCGAACACTTCGTCGCGCGCTTCCGGCACGGTCGCGGCGAACCCGACCTTGTGCAGCACCGGCAGGTCGATGAGGTCGTCGCCGACGTAGGCGACGCGCGCGGGATCGATCTTCTGGCGCGCCAGGATCTCGCGGAACGCCGTGCCCTTGTCGAGGCGCTTCAGCACGACCTCGGTGACGCCGAGCTCGCGCGCGCGCCGTTCGACCACTTCGCCGCCGCGGCCCGACAAGAAGCCGGTGCGCCCGCCGAGGCGATGCCAGTGCGCGAGGCCGGCGGCGTCGTGCACGTGGAACGTCTTGATCTCGGTGCCGGCGGCGTCGAACCAGATGCGGCCGTCGGTCAGCACGCCGTCGACGTCGAGCAACAGGAACTCGATCGCCGCGAGCACGCTGTCGGCGGGGCGCGCACGGCCGGGAAGGGGGTGGCTTCGAGTCATCCGATCTTCAGGTTCAACAGGTCCTGGACGTCGAGCAGGCCGAGCAGATGCCCGCCGCCGTCGACCACCGGCAGCTGGTCGATCTCCTTCTGATGCAGGAACGCGAGCGCCTCGAGCGCGAACATCTCCGGGCCGATCGAGCGCGGGTTGCGCGTCATCGCGTCGTCGATGGTGCGTTCGCGCGGGTTGGCGAGGCCGCGTTCGATCAAACGGCGCAGGTCGCCGTCGGTGAAGAAGCCGAGCAGCTTGCCGTCCTGGTCGACGACGCTGGTCGCACCCGGGCGGCCCGGCGTGCGGGTCATGATCTCGATCGCCTGCAGCACCGTCTGCCCGCTCTGCACGCGCGGGTTGCGGTCGCCGGTGCGCATCAGTTCGCCGACCTTCATCAGGCGGCGGCCGAGGTCGCCGCCCGGGTGGAAGCGCGCGAAGTCTTCGGGGCCGAAGCGCCGGCCTTCCTGCACGACCAGCGCCAGCGCGTCGCCGAGCGCCAGCATCGCTGTCGTCGACGCACTCGGTGCCAGGCCGTACGGACCGGCTTCGTCGATGCGGCCGAGCTCGAGCACGAGGTCCGCGTGCTTGCCGAGCGTCGAGGTCTGCTCCTGGGTGATCGCGACCACCGGCACGCCGACCAACTTCACGTGCGGCAGCATCACCAGCAGTTCCTGGGTCTCGCCCGACTTCGAGAACGCCAGCAGCACGTCGCCCGGATCGACGCGGCCGAGGTCGCCGTGGATGGCCTCGGCGGGGTGCAGGAAGATCGACGGCGTGCCGGTCGAAGCGAGCGTCGCCGAGATCTTCTGCGCGATGAACCCGGCCTTGCCCATGCCCGCCGTCACCACGCGGCCGCGCAGCCCGAGGATCAGTTCGGTGGCCCGCACGAAGGTCGGGCCGAGCCGTTCCGCCACCTGGCGAACGGCCGCAGCTTCGCGCTCGACGATGTCGCGCGCGCGCTCGATCCTGGGGTCCATTCGGTGATCAGAGCGCAGCGCTGCGATGGGCGCCAGAGCGGGGGCCGGACGTTCTGCCGCTGCCTACGGCGCGCCGATCGTGCACTGCCGGCCCTGGCTGAACGCCAGCTGCAGCGGCACCGTGAGGCCCGGGTCGAGCACCGCACCCTGCACGTAGAACTCCGCCCCGGCGAGGCTCGACGTGTTCGGCAGGTTCCAGGTCAACGTGCCTCGGCCCGTGGCATCGAGCAGCAGTGGCAACGGCAGATCGCCTGCCACCAGCAACGAACACCCGGGCGCGCCGAGCGGCGTCAGGTCGATCGGCAACGGCGTGCCGGCCCACTGCGTCGCGTCGACCGCGTAGATCAGGAGGCCGATGCCGTTGGCCGGGCCGCCGCCGAGGCGCACGACGTGGCCAGCACCGACGTACGGCAGCGTCAGCGACTCGTTCGTCACCGGCCCGAGGCTGCTCGGGCAACCGCTGCCGAACGCGTTCGCGGTGCCGGGCTGCGCCGACAGCAGGCCCCAGGTGTCGGTGGTGGCGGCGCTGCTGCCGTTGGCGCCGCCGGCGACCAGGATGCGACCCGCCGCGTCCTGGCCGGCGGCGGCCCCGTGGCGCGCCGTCGGGCTCGCCGCCGTCGTGCGCTGCGTCCACGTCGAGCCGTTCCATTCCCACGTTGCCGACTGCACGCTCGGCGAGCCGCCCGCCGGCACGCGCAAGCCGCCGAACAGGACCACGCGCTCGCGGTTCTGGTCGTAGACCATCGTCGCGTCGCGCAGCGTGCCGGGGCCGGTGGCACCGGTGCTCCAGCTGGTGCCGTTCCACGTCCAGGTGTCGCCGAGCGTCTGGTTGCCGCTCGTGGAGAAGCCGCCGTAGAGCACGCAGCGACCGCGCTTCTGGTCGAAGGCCATCGCCGCACTGCCGCGCGGGCTCGGCTGCACCAACGGCGTGCGCTGCGTCCACGTCGTGCCGTTCCACTCCCACGTGTCGCTGGCGTCGACGGTGGAGGTGAAGCCGCCGAACAGCACGACGACCTGGCGCGTGCTGTCGAAGGCCATCGCGGCCCCGGCGCGCGGCGGCGGGACGATCGGCGGGAACGGCTGGGCGAACGTGGTGCCGTCCCAGGTCCAGGTCTCGGCCGAGTAGCCGGTGCTGCCGACGCCGCCGAACAGCACGCAGACGCCGCGTGCGCTGTCGTACGCCATCGCCCCGCGTCGCCGCGCGATCGGCCGGAACGACGGGAAGAACTGCTGCCAACTGGTGCCGTTCCACTCGTTGAGTGCGTCGAACTGGCCGATGCCGGAGCCCGAGGCCCCACCGAACGTCACCAGCCGCTGGCGCGCGCTGTCCCATGCGAAGGCGCCGAACGGCGGCGGCGAGCCGGTGGCGGTGGTGACGGTCCAGTTCGCCTGGGCTGTCGCGGTGGTGGCCAGGGCGGTGGCGGCGAAGAAGCGCAGCAGCAGGGGGGCGGGCATCGGTCTCGCGGGGGCAAGGACGCGGGAAGGGCGTCTGGCATACCACGGCGCTGCGCCGCGGTAACGAGGGGCTCGCGTCGTTCGACCGCGGGCAGTGCATTGGCGGAAAGTGGGCCCTGCTGCAGACTCCCGCGCCTTGCACCGGGTCCACCCGCCTGGTCTGCCCGAACCTCGCGAATGCTGAACCTCCCCGACTGGCTGCTGTCGCCGTGGCGCACGCTGCGCCGCCGTCGCCTGCTGGCGCAGCCGTTCCCGGCCGAATGGCTGCAGACCCTCGAGCGGCTGCCGTTCTACCGACAGTTGCCGCCCACCTGCCAGGAACGCTTGCGGCGCGACTTGCGGATCGTGATCGCCGAACGGCAGTGGGAAGGCTGCAACGGCGTCGTCGTCACCGACGAGATGCGCGTCGTCATCGCGGCGACCGCGTGCCTGCTGCTGCTGGGGCTCGAACACGACCACTACGCCAACGTCTCGTCGATCCTGATCTATCCGTCGAGCTGGCATCGGGCCGGCGGCATCGACGCGACGGGCGAGTTGGCACCCGACCGCCGCGTGCTCGGCGAAGCGTGGCGCCACGGCCCGGTGGTGCTGGCGTGGGACGCGTCGCGGCACGGCTCGTTCCGTGCGGACGATGGCCGCAACCTCGTGCTGCACGAGTTCGCGCACAAGCTCGACCTGGTCGACGGCTATGCCGACGGCCGCCCGCCGCTGCGCGCGCGCGGCGACGCCGCGCCGTGGCGAACGACGATGCAGCGCGAGTTCGAGGCGCTGACCAAGGCCGCCGATCGCGGCACGCGCACGCTGCTCGACCACTACGGCGCTACGGACCCCGCCGAGTTCTTCGCCGTCGCGACCGAGTGCTTCTTCGAGCGTGGACCGGCGCTCGAACAGCGCCATCCGTCGCTCTACGCCGAGCTGCGCCGCTTCTACGGCCAGGATCCGGCGCGGCGCGTGGCGACCGCTGCGCGCGGGTGAACGGGCACGTCAGTCGAGCTTCGGCATCGTCGCAGCGACGAAGGCGCGTTCGAGCATCGCCGAGGTCGCCGCGGCGAACGGCTCTTCGTCCATGTAGCACCATCGGCCCCACAGTTCGGCGGCGCCGAGCGCGTACGGGAAGTCCGGCGCCGGCGTTTCCATACGCCGCGGCAAGAGCCATGCGGCGTCGTCCTGCAGCACGAAGTTGCAGCAGGCGACGAGGCGCGCTTCGCCGAGGCGCAGCAGCGCGTCGGCGCGCGCCGCGACACTGCCGCCGCGCACACCGAGCAGGCAGCAGGGCACGTCCTTCGCGACCAGTGAGACTCCCGGCGGCAGGTCGATCAGGTCGGCGGTGCACGGCCGTTCGGGCAAGGCGGCGAGGAACGGCAGGCGCTCGGGCACGAGGTGCGCGTGGCAGCGTGCGATCGTCGCGGCGGCGCCGATGCCGTTGACCAAGGCCGCACCGCCGCTGCGTTCGACCCATTCGCCGCACAGACCCCAGAACACCGCGTCGGGCTCGCGGCGCCGTTCGGTCGTCCACAGCAGGCGTTGTTCGGCCGCGAACGGATGGCGGTTGGGCGTCAGCACGTGGCCGTCGCCGCGCCAGAACGTCTCGTCGCTGACGATGCGCGGGGCCGGGCTGCGGCGGAAGGCCGGGCGTTCGGCCGTGGCGCGGTCCTGCCGGGCTTTGCGCGCCGGCACGTAGACCAGCTCGACCGGCGCGCCGAAGACGGTCAGTTCGCGGCGGGCGGCGGGAGCGAACGGGACGAGCGACGCATGGGGTTCGAGCGGCAGCGGCACCGACGTGGTGTAGCGAACGGCGGCGCCGCCGACCACGGACGAGCGCTGCTGCGGCCACCCGTTCGCAGCAGCCGGACTGCCAGACCTTTGCCCAGCCTTCACTGCACCGCTACCGTCTGCGCGCCGGCCCTTCTTCCCGCCCCCACCCCTTCCGCCGGCAGCACTCGCACCAAGGCTCAGTTCCCTTGCGCATCGTCTTCTTCGGCAGCAGCGATTTCGCGATCCCATCGCTGAAGGCTCTCAAGGCCGGTGGCTACACGCCGGACCTGGTGGTGACCAAGCCCGACGCGCCGCGCGGGCGCGGCCGCAAGATCTACGACAGCGACGTCAAGCTCGGCGCCCAGGAGCTCGGCCTGACCTGCATGCAGCCCGCCGATCCGCACGCGCCCGAGTTCCTCGACCAGCTGCGCAAGATGAAGCCGGACGTCGGCATCGTCGTCAGCTACGGCGTCATCCTGAAGCCCGAGCTGCTGGGCCTGCCGAAGCACGGGATGCTCAACGCGCACGCCTCGCTGCTGCCGCTCTACCGCGGTGCGGCGCCGATCCAGCGCGCGATCCGCGACGGCCGCACCGAGACCGGCGTCACCATCATGCGCATCGTCGAGCAGCTCGATGCCGGCGACGTGCAGCTGGTGAAGCAGACCGCGATCGATCCAAAGGAGAACGCCGGGGCGTTGCGTGATCGCCTGGCCGAGCTGTCGGGTGTCGGGCTGCTGGAGGCGCTGGCGCAGATCGAGAAGGGCTCCGCGAAGTTCACCCCGCAGGACCACGCCAAGTCGACCTACGCGCCGAAGGTCGAGAAGGAGCACGGCGTCATCGACTGGAAGCTGCCGGCGAAGGAGATCGGCCTGCTGGTCCGCGCGATGACGCCGAAGCCCGGCGCGCAGACGCGCCTCGGCAACAAGCGCTTCATCGTCATGGAGGGCTCCGTCGAGCAGGACCTCTACGGCATGGGCATTCCCGGCGGCCTGCAGTCGTCGGGCGAAGAGGGCATCCGCGTCTGCACCGGCAAGGACATCTACCGGATCACGCGCATCAAGCCCGACAACGGCCGCAACATGACCGCCGGCGAGTTCGTCCGCGGCCACCACATCGCCCCGGACGCGCGGTTCGGCTGATGCGTTCGCCGGGTGGTGTGGCAGTGCCGACCGACGATCGGGCGATCGCCGGGGCGGCGAGCGTTCGCGGACCCGCCGGGTGCCGTCGATGAGCACGGCGCGCGGTGCGGCGATGCAGGCGCTGGTGGCGTTGTCGCGCGGTCGCGCCGACCGCCTGCGCGAAGCGCTGAACACGCGCAACCTGGAGCCGCGCGACCAGGCGTTCGCGTTCGAACTGGCGCACGGCGTCGTGCGCCGCGAGCGGCTGCTCGACCACGTGATCACCGGCATCGTGCACCGCGGGCTGCCGAAGGACCCGCAGCTGCTGATCGTGCTGCGCCTCGGCGCCTACCAGCTGCTGTTCGTGCCGGGCATGCCAGCGCACGCGGCGGTGCACGCGACGGTCGAATTGGTGAAGGGCAACCGCGGCTTCGCCAATGCGATCCTGCGCCGCCTCGCCGACGCCGTGCTCGACCGCGCCGCCGATCCGGCGGCGGAGACGACCGAACTGCCACTCGGGCCGCATCGCGCGCTGCAGCTGCCAGCGCCGCTGCCGGGCGAGCTCGACCAGCGGCTGGCGATCGTGCACTCGCTGCCGGACTTCCTGCTGCAGCGCTTCCGCGCGCAGTGCGGCGACGACGGCCTGCGCGCGATCGCCGCGGCGGCGAGTGCGACGCCGGGCGTGTTCCTGCGCGCGTCGGCGGGCGTCGTTCCGGCGGAACTCGCGGCCGAACTCGCGCGCGCCGATGTCGCGACCGCGCCGACCGCGCAGGCGCGGCTGCTGCAGTGGACCGGCGGCGGCTCACCGTTCGCGACGATTGCGTTCCGCGAAGGGCGCTTCGTCGTGCAGGACCCGACCGCGCTGGCGGCCGCCGACGCGGTGCCGTGTGGCCCCGGCGACACCGTCGTCGACCTGTGCGCGGCGCCAGGCACGAAGACCACGGCGCTGGCCGAACGCGTGCGCCCCGGTGGCCGCGTGATCGCCTACGACCCCGACTCGCTGCGGCGGCTGCGCATCGTCGACAACGTCACCCGGCTGCGCCTCGAGGACGTCGTCACCGTCGTCGCCGACCCCGTGCACCTGCCGCCGGCCGACGCGGTGCTGGCCGACGTGCCGTGCAGCAACACCGGCGTGCTCGGCCGCCGCGTCGAGGTGCGTTCGCGGCTGCTGCCCGAGACGTTCGTCGAGCTGGCCGAGCTGCAGCGCAAACTGCTCCGCCAGGCGATCGCCTTGTGCAAGCCGGGCGGCACGGTCGTCTACTCGACCTGTTCGATCGACCGCGAGGAAAACGACGACGTCGTCGCCGCGGTGCTCGCCGATCCGGCCACGCCGCCATGCGAACGGCTGGGCAGCCGCCTGACGCTGCCGACCGCCGGGGTCGCCGACGGTGGCTTCCACGCCACGCTGCGTCGGCGCGGGTAGGCCGCGCGCCCGTTCGCAAGCGGCCTTCGCGCGCGTGCCGTGGGCTTCCGGCTCCGGCCGAACGCGGTTAGAACGCCCCGCCTCCCATGTCCTCCCGCACCCCTCCGCGCCCGCGTACCGGCGGTCGCGCCCCGCTGCCGGTCCGTTCGGCTCCCAAGTCCAACCCGATGCCGCTGATCCTCGGCGGCGTCGGCCTGTTGGTCGTCGTCATCCTGCTGGTCGTCATGAGCCAGGGCGGCAAGAAGCCTGCGGCCGCGCCGACCCCGACCCCGGCGGCCCAGCCGAAGCCGGCGCACCAGGCAGCCCCGACGCAGGTCGCGGCCGGCGCTGCCAAGGCCGGCAAGACGCCGACCAAGCCGGCACCGGCGCTGACCCAGGAGACGATGCAGAAGGCGGCCACCCTGCTCGATGCCGCCAACGCGCTCTTCAACGAAGGCGTGAAGCTGCGCACGGGCGGCGACAACACCGGCGCCCGCGCCAAGCAGTCGGAGGCCAAGGACAAGATCGACGAGATCAAGACGCTGCTGGCAGCACCGCTGCGCTGGCAGGAGGACGCCGACCTCGAAGACTGGGCGATGCCGGCGATCTACGCGTCGCTGGGCACGTTCTATGGCAAGGTCAGTTCGCTCGAGAAGAAGGTCCGCATGAGCGGCGGGACCTGACGGACCTGATCGGTCCAGTGTGGTTCGGCCAGGATGTCAGGATCTGGCGAACGCAAGTCGAGGAACGACGACGCTGCGGCTCGGCACCAACACTGGGCCGATCACCTCCGATGCTGCTCGGGTACCAGACCAACAGCCTGCAGAACCACCGGCTCGCCGACGCCCTCCAGCTGCTGGCCGAGCACGGCTACCGGTCGGTGGCGATCACGCCGGACACGTGCCACCTCGATCCCGAGCGCACCAGCGACACCGAGCTCGACGCGGTCGGGCGCACGCTGCGCGAACTCGACCTGCTGCCGGTGATGGAGACCGGCGCGCGCTTCCTGCTCGACCCGCGGCAGAAGCACGAGCCGACGCTGATGACGGTCGATGCGGCGGCGCGGGCGCGCCGGCTCGAGTTCTATGCGCGCGTCGCGGCGATGGGGGCGCGGCTCGGCGCGCAGGTGGTGTCGTTCTGGACCGGCATCGATCGTTCGCCCGGACCGGACAGCTTCGATCGCGTGGTGGCCGGCGTGCGCGCGACCTGCGAACGCATCCGCGCCGCGGGTCTGGTGCCGTCGCTCGAGCCGGAGCCCGGCATGGCCGTCGCGACCGTCGCCGACTGGCATCGCGTTCGCGCGGCTCTCGGGAACGACGCGCCCCGCATGACCCTCGACATCGGGCATCTTTACGCCGAATGGGAAGGGGAACCGGCGGCCCTGGTGGCGGCCTCGGTGCCGCACTTGGCCCAGGTCCACCTCGAAGACATGCGCCGTGGAGTGCACGAGCACCTGCTGCCAGGGACCGGTGAGGTCGACTTCGCCGGGGTTCTAAGCGCACTGCAGAACGGTTCTTACGCTGGCCCGGTGTGCTTCGAGCTGTCGCGTTCGAGCCATCAGGCGCCGACGGCGGTCGGCATCTGCCGCGAGCTGTGGCAGCGCTGTGTCGGTCCGTCGCGCCGTTGACCGGTCCTGCCGGACGTCTACTGTTCCGCCCTTCGCCTGCGCCCGCGGCCGGCCCTCTCCCCACACGAACCTGCATGCGACTCTGCCCGACCGTCGACGGCTCCGCCACCCCGCTGATCACCCACCGGATCGGCGCCGACGTGTGCCAGACGCGCCAGTGCGCGAACTACCACAAGTGCCACCGCTGCATCTACCGCGGCAAGGCAGCCAACTGGGAGCCCGAGACGCCGCCGCTGGCGATGATCAACGTCCACGCCGCCGAAGAGCCGGCGACCGCCGATGTGAAGCGCATCGACGTGACGATCTCCACCAAGGCGCCGGCCAAGGCTGGCAAGGGCGACAAGGTCGCCAAGCCCGCCGGCAAGGTGGCCGCGAAGACGGCCGCGGCCAAGGCCGCCGAAGCCGCGTTGTGACGGCCGCGGCCGTGCCTCGGGCCGGCGTCTGACGTCGGCCGGGCGCCGCTCAGCCCTGGTAGCTGGCCAGCAACTGCCGCAGCGCCTTCTCGGCCTCGGCGTAGCGGCTGCGCAGCTCGGGTGCCAACCGCCGCGACTCCTCGAGCTGGTGGTTGCGGGTCGACAGCTGCAGGTTCTCGCAGGTGTCCTGCAGCAAGCGCGCACCGAGGTTGCCCGACGAGCCCTTCAGGGAGTGCGCCGCGCGTTCGGCCTTCTCGAAGTCGCCGGTCAGCAGCCCCTCGGAGACCGCCGCCACCTTGGCCGGGCCGTCGTCCAGGAACATCTGGATCAGGTCCAACAGCAGTTCAGGATCGCCGTCGTCCGAGATCGACAACAGCTCCTCTACCACGCTCATGTCCAGGACTGGGTGCATGCTCCTCCGGTGCGGAGCATGGATCGGCCTTCGTCCCGGCGAACTTGACGGCCGAACGGCGGCTCAGCCCTGGGCCGCGCGGCGGACCTCGTCGTCGGTCAGCAGGCGCTTGCTCGACTTGCCGGCGGCAAGGACGCGTTGCACCCGTTCCTCGGTCGGCTCGATGCCCATGCGCTCGAGCACGAAGCTCGCGTTCGACTTGCCCGCCATCGGGCCGACGGCGATGCGCTGTTCGAGGCCGACCATGCCGGCCGGCACGCCCGAGTAGACGGCGTCGGCGAGTTCGACGTCGCCCTTGCGGAAGGCCTTGATGACCGCCGCGGCGTGCACGCCGGTGCCGGTCTCGAACGCGTCCGTGCCGAGCACGGGGTAGTTGTGCG
>JBILEY010000404.1:0-4833 GCA_044351865.1 Planctomycetota bacterium
GAGCAGCGGCCGCCAGTAGTCGACGCCCATCAGCACCAGCGGGAAGTCCTGGATCTTGCCGGTCTGGATCAGCGTCGCCGCTTCGAACAGCTCGTCCATCGTGCCGAAGCCACCTGGCATCACCACGAAGGCGTGGCTGTACTTCACCAGCATCACCTTGCGGACGAAGAAGTAGCGGAACTCGACGAAGCGATCGAGGTAGGGGTTGTGCTTCTGCTCGTGCGGCAGCGTGATGTTGCAGCCGACGCTGAGACCGCCCACGTCGCGCGCGCCGCGATTCGCCGCCTCCATGATGCCGGGGCCGCCGCCGGTCATGATGGTGAAGCCTTCGCGGGCGATGCCGGCGCTGACCTCGCGCGCGAGCTTGTACCAGCGGTTGTCCTCGCCGAAGCGCGCGCTGCCGAACACGGTGACGCACGGCGGCAGGAAGTGCAGGGCGCGGAAGCCCTTGATGAACTCGCCGAAGATGCGGAACGCGCGCCACAGCTCGCGCAGGCGGCTGCGCGGGCCGGCGAGGAACTGCCGTTCGTTCTGGTCGCGCGAGTCCTTGCCCCACGACGGCGGCAACTGGTTCGGGTCCGTCAGGTGCATGGCGGGATCGTGCAGTTCAGCCTTCGGCCTTGGCGACGCGCACCATCTCGCGGAACACCACCATGCCGTCGCCGTCCTCCGGCAACGCCCCGCGTTCGAGCTGCGTGCGGCGCCAGTCGGGCATGTGCGTCGGCAGGTAGCTGCGGTCGGGGTGCGGCATGACGCCGAGCACGCGGCCGGTGCGGTTGGTCAGGCCGGCGAAGCCGAGCGGCGCGCCGTTCGGGTTGTGCGGGTACTGCTCGGTCGGCTTGCCGTCAGGGCCGACATACAGCGCCGTCGCGTAGCCCTCGGCCAGCAGCATCTGCTGCATCGCCGGGTTGCGCGCGATCAGGCGGCCTTCGCCGTGCGCCGCCGGCCAGCGCAGGGTCAGGCCCGCCGGCAGGAACACGCAGCGCGACTTCGTCGTCGTCAGCGTGACCCAGCGGCACTCGTAGTGGTTGCTGAGGTTGTGGGTCAGCGTCACTTCCTCTTCGAGCTTGTCGGTCGTGCACGGCAACAGGCCGAGGCGCACCAGGACCTGGAAGCCGTTGCAGATGCCGAGCACGAGGCCGCCGCGGGCGACGAACTGCAGGATGCGGTCGCCGAGC
Organism: Planctomycetota bacterium; assembly: GCA_044351865.1. Lineage (GTDB taxonomy): Bacteria > Planctomycetota > UBA1135 > UBA1135 > UBA2386 > UBA2386. The sequence continues at coordinate 1,179 of JBILEY010000404.1, forward strand.
TGCGCCTTCATCTCCTGCGCCAGCACGCGACCCGAGCTGATGTCGTCGCCGTACGAGAAGCCGCCGGGCACGACCACCATGCGGAACTGGTCGAGGCGCTTCGGCTCGGCGAGCAGCTGCTGGATGTGCACGTACTCCGGCGCACCGCCGGCGCGGGCGAAGGCGAAGTGCGTCTCGCGTTCGCAGTTGATTCCGGGGGCGCGCAGCACCAGGACCTTGGGCGAGCTCACTTGCCACCTCCGACGGTTGCGACCAGGGTCTGGTCGAGATCGAGCGGGCGCTTCCACGCCGCCTCCAGTTCCGACACCGGCATCGCCAGCAGCGCCGTGCCGCCGTTCTGCAGGCGCACGACGGGTTCTTTGGTGACTTCGCCGACGACCGCGAACGGCACGTCGCCGAGGTTCGCGCGCAGGTCGTCCAGGCGGTCGGGGGGCACTTCGAGCAGGAAGCGGCTCTGCGACTCGCTGAACAGCACCTGCTCCGGGCGCAGCGTGCCGACGACCGGCACCTTGGCGACGTCGACGACGACGCCGAGCTTGCCGCCGATCGCCATCTCGGTGGCGGCGGCGGCGAGGCCGCCTTCGCTGAGGTCGTGGGCCGCCAGCGCGCAGCGCGCGGCGAGTGCTCTGTGCACGGCGCGCAGCGTCTTGTGGCCGACGAGCTTGTCGACGCGCGGCGCGTTGCGGCCGAGCTGGCCCTTCGTCTTGTAGTAGACGCTGCCACCGAGCTCGTCCTTGGTGGCGCCGACCAGCACCAGCAGTGAGCCAGCGCGCTTGCAGTCGGTCGTCAGTGTGCGCGCGACGTCGGCGATCACCGACATCGCCGTCACCAGGATGCAGCCGGGGATGCGGATCGTGCGGTCGCCGGCGCGGAACTCGTTGTGCAGCGAATCCTTGCCGGACACAAACGGCGTGCGGTACTGGATCGCCAGTTCGCACACGGCCTCGGTCGCGCGCACCAGTTCGCCGAGCGCCTGCGGATCGCGCGTATTGCCCCAGCAGTAGTTGTCGAGGATGACCGTGTAGTCGGGGTCGCCGCCGGCGGCGACGACGTTGCGCATCGCCTCGTCGAGCGCGCACTCGGCCATCGCGGCCGGGTCGATGCGGCTGTAGCGCGGGTTCAGCCCGTTGCCGAGCACGACGCCGCGGCGACTGCCGAGCTTCGGCGCCAGCACGGCGGCGTCGGCCGGACCGTCGTCCTTCACGCCGCACAGCGGCTTGCCGGCCGATGCGGCCTGCACTTCGTGGTCGTACTGGCGCACGATCCACTCCTTGCTGCAGACGCCGTAGTCGCTCATCACGGCGCGCAGGGCCCCGGCGAAGTCGCGCTCGGGCGGCAGCGTCGGCTCCTGCAGTGCTGGCGCCACGTAGACGGCGTCGCGCGTGCGCGTCGGCAGGCCCTTGTGCAGGAAGTGCAGGTCGAGGTCGGCGTGCACGGTCCCGCGGTACTTCACGACCAGGCGGTTGTCGCCGGTGAAGTGGCCGAGCACGACGGCTTCGCACGCTTCTTCGCGGCAGACCTGCAGCAGCTGCTGCAGCTTGGCCGGCGGCACGGCGAGCACCATGCGTTCCTGGGCTTCGCTGATCCAGATCTCCCACGGCGCCAGGCCCGCGTACTTCAGCGGCGCGTCGCCGAGTTCGATCGCAGCACCGAGGCCTTCGGCCATCTCGCCACAAGCGGAGCTGAAGCCGCCAGCACCGCAGTCGGTGATCGCCGAGAACAGGTCGAGGTCGGCGCAGCGCAGCACCGCGTCCATGACCTTGCGTTCGGTGATCGGGTCGCCGATCTGCACCGCGCCGGAGCTCAGCTTCTCGCTCTCGGTGTGCAGCTCGAGCGAGCTGAAGGTGGCGCCGTGGATGCCATCGCGACCGGTGCGGCCGCCGAGCGCCACGATGACGTCGCCGGCGTTCGCCTGCTTCTTCGCCCGCGCCGTCGGCAGGATGCCGACGTTGCCGACGTAGACCAGCGGGTTGCCGACGAAGTTCTCGTCGAAGTGCACGCTGCCGTTGACCGTCGGGATGCCCATCGGGTTGCCGTAGTCGCGCACGCCGGCGACGACGCCCTTCAGCAGCGACAGCGGCTGCATGCAGCCTTGCGGGATCTGGTCGGGGCGCAGGTCCGGCGGGGCGAAGCAGAACACGTCGGTGCTGGCGATCGGCCGCGCGCCGAGGCCGGTGCCGAGCACGTCGCGGATGACGCCGCCGACGCCGGTTCCTGCACCGCCGAACGGTTCGATCGCCGACGGCCGGTTGTGCGTCTCGACCTTGATGCAGACCGAGTGCTCGTCGTCGAACTTGACGATGCCGGCGTTGTCGACGAACACGCTGACGCAGAAGTCGCGGTTCAGCGTGTGGGTGACCTTGGCGATCGTGCTCTTCAGCAGGTTCTCGATCAGCCGGCCCTCGAACCGCACGTTGCCGGTCAGCGTCTTGTGCTTGCAGTGCTCGCTCCACGTCTGCGCCAGCGTCTCCAGTTCCATGCGCGTCGGCGCGCGGCCGAGCTTCTGGAAGTGTTGCTGCACGACGGTCATCTCGACGCCGTCGAGGGCGAGGCCGCCGTCCTTGCTCAGCTTCTCGAGACCCTGCGTGTCGAGGTGGGCGAGCGGGATCGGGTGCACCGCGAGGTCGGGGGCCGGCGGTGCGCCGGGCAGGCCCGCCGGCAGCGCGTCGACCAGCACGTCCTGCACGACGTCGTTGGCCAGCACCTTCCTGGCGACCTGCAGCAGGCGCTTGCCGTCGAGGTTGCCCTTGACGTCGAACGCGCGGTAGGTGCCGGCGGCGACGACCGGCAGGCGCATGTCGGCGAGCGCCTTCTGCACCGAGTGCGCGACCGGGTCGGTGACGCCGGGCCGCGGCACCACGGTCACCAGGTGGCTGCCGGCCTGCTGCTGCTGCGGCGCTGCCGCCGGCGCGTGCACGACGAACTGGTCGACGACGGGATCGCACAGCACGGCGCGGGCGAACTCGCGCACCTGGGCTTCCTGCAGCTCGGCGCCGAGCAGGTAGCCGCGGCGCGCGCGCACGTCCTGCACCCCTTCGAGGCCCCCGGCCTGCAGCGCCTTCGAGGCGGCGCGACCCATGGGGTCTTGTTGGTCCGGTCGGACGAGAACGTCGATGCGCCAGGCTTGCATGAGATCGGCCGCGGGGCGGCGGCGGATCACCGCCACACCGCAGGGCGAGCACGATGCCCGTCGGTCCGGGCGTTCGCAAGCAAAGCGTCGGCGCGCCCTGCATCCCGGCCGGCTGGCGCTACTGCAGCGTGTAGGCGTAGGCCAGTTCGGGCGCCAGCAGCGGGTGGCGCGGCGGCCGGCGCAGCTGCAGCGTCGTCATCTCGCGGCGCAGCGCTGCGGTCAGGTTGTCGGCCTCGGTGCTGCGTCCGGCGGCGCGCAGGCCGTGCGCCAGCAGCGCCTTGGTCAGGGGCGACGACGACAAGCGCGCGGCGGTCGCCAGCGCCGTCTGCATGTCGGCGATCTCGCCCCGCCGTTCGTGGGCGAACGCCGCCAGCAGCGCCGAGAAGGCGTTGTCGCCGCCTTTGCCCAGCGCCGCCATCGCGGCGGTCGCCGGTTCGCCGGTGCGCAGCACGTCGAGCATGCCGCCGAGGAACGCGCAGGCGTCCGCGACCGGCGTGCCCGGATGCTGCGTCTGCGCCGCGGCCA
>JBILEY010000405.1:0-4827 GCA_044351865.1 Planctomycetota bacterium
CAGCGGCTCGCGCCTCTTGGCCGGCACCGGGGATCTGCCGCACGGCACCGCCAGCGCCCCGGGCGACGAAGCCAGCGCACGCGCGGTCTGGGTGCCGGCGCGCAACGCGGTGTTCGTCGCCATCGCCGGCGCGCACGCCGAAGCCCTCGGCGCCGACACCGTGGTCGCCGGCTTCAACCGCGAAGAAGCAGCGACCTTCCCGGACAACTCGGCGGCGTTCCTCGCCGCAGCCACGGCCTGCCTCGGTCTCGGCACGCGCACCGGCGTCGCGGTGGTGAGCCCGACGATCGACTGGGACAAGCCGCGCATCGTCGAGGAAGCGCGGCGGCTCGGCTTCACCGCCGCCGACTTCTGGTCGTGCTACGAAGGCGGCAGCGAGCCCTGCGAACGCTGCGAGTCCTGCCTGCGCAGCCGCTGGCGCAGTTGAACGCGGGCGTCGGTCAGCGCAGCGGCCGCCACAGGTTGCCGTCCGCGCCCGACACGTCGACCGCCAGTGGACCGGCGAGTTCGTTGGCGGCGCCGCCGAGCAGTGCGGCGCCGGCCGGCGGCAGCTGGCTCGGGCCGTCGTAGGTGGCGCCCTTCGCGACCAGGATCTCTCCGGTCTGGTTGACGAAGAACGCGGCCGTGCCAGTGCGCCCGCGCGTCACCGGCCAGGCGAGGCAGGACCACACGGTCTCGGCGCGGTCGGCGTCGACGTTGCCGGCGTTGGCCGCGGTCGCCAGCTGGCCGACCCCGCTCGCGTCCGGCAGGTACATCGCCAGCAGGTAGCCGCGACTCTGGATCAGGCCGTTGGCGCCGACGGTGCCGAGCGACTGCGGCAGGTAGGGAGGCTCGAGCATCTGGCCGTCGGGCAGGATGCGCAGGCCGGACAGCTGGTCGAGGCCGATCGGCTCGCCCAGGCCGTCATGGTCGGTGTCGACGACGGCGCGCAGGACGGCCTGCGTCTGCGCGGTCGCGAGCGTGCGCAGCGAGGCGACGACGGCGCGTTCGTTCGCGATGGCGCGACTGCTGAGCAGGTTCGGCACCGCGATGCCGGCGACGATGCTGACGACCGTCGCCACGATCATCAGCTCGACCAACGTGAATCCGGATTGACCGCGCATTGGACCTCCAGCCTCCCTTCCGTGCGGCACCGATCGGACGCTCGCTCGCCGCTCCGGCAAGTCGTCGTGGTGCGGCCGCCATGGCACGGCGGCCATGGTTCGCGCGGATTTCCTCAAGTCGCCCGCGTGGCGCGCGCGCGGTCGGGCGCCGCCTATGCTGTCGGCCCGCCATGGTCGGCACCTTCGCCATCCTCAATCTCACGCGCGACTCCTTCTCCGACGGTGGCCGTTACCTGGCGCCGGAGCCGGCACTCGCGCACGCCGAACGCCTGCTCGCCGCCGGGGCGAACGTGCTCGACGTCGGCGCCGAATCGACGCATCCCGACGCCGAGGACGTCCCGGTCGACGAGGAGTTGCGGCGGCTGGTGCCGGTGGTGCAGACGCTGCTGGCGCGCGGGGCCGAGGTCAGCGTCGACACGCGCAAGCCCGAGGTGATGGCGGCGATGGGGGAACTCGGCGTGCACTGGTGGAACGACGTCGACGGGTTCCGTTCGCCGGCGGCGATGGCGGCCGTCGCCGCCGCCCCGGCGCACGTGCGCTTCGTCGTCATGTTCCACCGCAACCAGACGTCGCGCGCCGACCGGCGCGAGCTCGGCGTCGACGGCCTGCTGACGGACCTCGAGGCGTTCGTCGAGGAACGGCGCGCCGCCTTCGCCGCCGCCGGCGTACTGCCGCAGCGGCTCGTGTTCGATCCGGGCATGGGCTTCTTCCTCGGCCGCGAGGCTGCACCGAGCCTGCACGTGCTGCACCACCTGCCGCGCCTCGTGCGCGCCGCCGGTGCCTTGCTGGTCTCGGTGTCGCGCAAGTCGTTCGTCGGTGAGGTCACCGGGCTGCCGGTGGGCGAGCGCGGGCCCGGCAGCCTCGCCGCCGAGCTGTGGGCGGCGCGCGCCGGTGCTGCCTGGATCCGCACGCACGACCCGGCGGCGTTCCGTTCGGCCTGGGCGGTCGAAACGGCGATCGCGCGGGCGCGGTAGCTCCCCGGGTTTTCCCGCGCGACACCTGGCGCAGGGGCCGGTCCCGGGGTGGGACACCGCGACTGCCGCTGGCGTCTCAAGTTCGCGCCGGCGGACGCCGAAACTCCTGGCGTCGTGGCGCCGCTCGTCGGCGTCCGCGCGGAGCCAATGGAATCCGTCAACGAGATCAAGGAAGCCCTGTCGGCGCGTTCGCGTACGGCCACCCTCGACGAGCTGGCCAGCGAAGGTCGCAAGCGGGTGCGCCTGATCCGCGCCGAGCACGTCGCCGCGATGATCAGCGAGGCGGTGCATGCCGCCATCGAGCATTCGGGACTGATCGCGCCCGAAGAAGTCGAGAAGCTGGTCGAGAAGAGCCGCGTCGAGTTCCGTTCGATCCTGAAGGAACGCGAGCAGGAGCTGCAGCGCGCGCACGACAACGAGAAGGCGCTGGAGATGCGCGAGGGCGAGCTGGCCGAGCTGCGCCAGCGCTTCGCCGCGCTGACCGACGCGCTGACGACGACGCGGCGCGAACTCGAGGAGGCCCGCGCCGAGAGCGAGGCGATGCGCGAGCACGTGCAGAACCTGCGGGCGCAATCGGTCGCCGCTCCGGTGGCGGCCGCCGCACCGGCCGCGGCACCGTCGAGCGACCTGCTGATGTCGATGGTGCAGGAGATGGCCAACCTGAAGGCCAACCTGATGAACGTGCAGGCGCAGCGAGCGGCTGCCACGGCGAGCCCGGCACCGGCCGCGCCCGCACCGGCGGTGCCCGACTTCAGCGCGGCGTTCGAGAAGCTCGCCGGCACCTTGAACGATCGGCTCGAGAAGCTCGGCAAGAAGATGGGCGTCAGCGCCGCGGTCGCCGGCGATCAGCCGGTCGACTTCGGCGGCATGTTCAAGGACGACGGCAAGCAGCTCGAGTCGAACATGGACAACATCGAGGTCAAGCAGAAGGCCGGCGGCGGCATCGCCGCGAACCTGGCCCGCTTGAAGAAGCTCAAGGGCGGCGGCTGAGTCGGCGCCGCGAGCCGACACGACATTCCACGCAACACATCCGGGGACAAGGGCGGAGACACATGACGCAGAACAAGAACGAACAGAATCAAGATCATGGCGCCGACACGGCCATCGCGTTGGGCAAGGGCCTCGACGTCGGCACGGCGAATCTCGCAGCCGCGGTGCAGAACGAGGACGGCGGCATCACGGTGACCGTGGAGCGCAACGCGTTCCTCGACATCCCGAGCGACGTCTACAGCAAGAACATGCTGACCAAGCTGAAGGTGCCCTACGTGGTGCACAACGGCAAGCTGGTCGTCATCGGCGAGGCCGCGTTCGAGCTGGCCAACGTGTTCGGTCGTGAGACCCGTCGCCCGATGATGGACGGCCTGATCAGCCCGAACGAGCAGGACGCGCTGCCGATGATGAAGATGATCATCCAGAAGATCCTGGGTGAGCCGCGCGTCGCGGGCGAGAACTGCTACTTCTGCGTGCCGGCGCCGTCGCTGGACGTCGACAACAACGTCGTCTACCACCAGGGCCTGTTCGAGAGCCTGATCAACAAGCTCGGCTACAAGGCGCACGCCATCAACGAGGCGCACGCGGTGATCTTCGCCGAGCTGGCGGAGAGCGACTTCACCGGCATCGGCCTGTCGTTCGGCGGTGGCATGGCCAACGCCTGCATCGCCTACAAGTCGATCCCGTGCCTGTCGTTCTCGGTGGCCCGCGGCGGCGACTGGATCGACAAGAACGTCGCCAACGTGCTCGGCTGCCCGCGCAGCAAGGCGACGCACATCAAGGAGCGCGGCATCGACATCCGCGACCCGAAGAGCCGCGAGGAAGAGGCGGTCTCGATCTACTACCGCAGCCTGATCAACTACGTGCTGCAGAACATCAAGCAGCGCTTCGAGTCGGGCCAGAACATGCCGAGCTTCCAGCACCCGATCGACGTCGCCTGCGCCGGCGGCACGTCGCTGATCGGCGGCTTCATCGAGGTCTTCCGCGACGAGTTCGCGAAGATCGACTTCCCGATCCCGGTCGGTCGCATCTTCCGCAGTGAAGAAGCGCTGACCGCGGTCGCCAAGGGCTGCCTGGTCGCCGCCGCGATCGGCGAAGGCTGAGAGCCCCGCGGCTCGCGCCGCGCGACGTCACTGTGCAGCACATGGCCCGGGGCGACCCGGGCCGCGTCGTTTGCGGGCGCTTCCTACAGCGTCAGCGTGATGCGCACCCAGTTGGTCAGCTTGCTCTCGGCGGTGCCGGTGGCGTCGAGCGTGAAGCCGGCGATGTGCAGCGGCAGACCGACGAGGAACGGCACCACCGGGATCAGCAGCGTGGCGTTGGCGTTGCCACTGCCGTCGAGCGCGCCGACGAAGCCCTGGAAGAACGGGCTCACCGGGTCGAGGCTGAGCTGGGTGATGACGCTGAAGTTGATCGGCAGCAGGCCGCCCGCCGGCAGCGGCACGCCGGGCAGGTAGCTCTCGCTCGCGCACAGCAGGTAGGGCCGCCCCGCTTCGCCAGGCAGCGACAGCTGCAGCGGCGTGCTGTTGCCCATCGCCAGCGTGGCGGCGTTCGCGCGCAGCGGCAAGTCGTCGAGCAGCCAGGCCATCGACTGCTGCAGCAGTCGCGCCCGCAGTCCCGGGCTGGTGATCGTCTCGAGCGGCAGGCCGAGCACGACGGTGCGCGCACCGGTCGCCGGATCGAGCTTCTGCACGCCGGCGACCTGGCCGTTGCCGTAGCGCAGACAGACGAGGCTGTTGGCGTTGGTCGGCGCCAGCACG
>JBILEY010000406.1:0-4809 GCA_044351865.1 Planctomycetota bacterium
CGACGGTGTCGACGAGCCAGCGCAGGAAGTGGGCGTGCTCGGCCGTGCGCGCGTGGTCGCGCAGCACGTGACCCAGATGCCAATCGGCGGTGTGCAGGAGGCGCATGGCGAACGGTGCGGGGACGACGCGGCCCTGGCCAGCGAACGGTCGCGCGCAGAGACTCGCAGCATGCCACCGCTGCATCCCCCCGCAATGCCGTTGCCGACCGTCTGCTCGCGCACTCCCCGGCGCGCCTTCGTCGCGTTCGGGCTCGCGTGCCTGCTCGCCGCCTGCGCCGCCGGTCGCCGCCCGATCGCCGACCGCTCCCTCGACCTGCAACTGCGCGCCGACGTGCAGCAGCTGGTCGCCGAACTCGGCCCCGGCGTGCGCGCCGCCGTCTGGTTCGGCCCGGCCGACGGCGAACCGCATCTGGCGTGGAACGTCGAGACGCCATTGCCCTGCGCCAGCGCGATCAAGGCCGCCTACCTGGTCGAACTGTTCGCCGCGCACGCCGACGCCCTCGGCAAGCCGCTGCCCGGCGCCGACGCCGTGCTCGCCGACGCCAAGCACCCGGCGGTCGCGCACTTCACCGCCGAACAGCGCGCCACCGCCCAGAAGGCGCTCGGCGGCGCCAGCGTGCACCGCATCGCCGAGGCGATGATCAGCAGCAAGGGCGTCGACAACCTCACCTACAACCTCGCCGCCAACCTGGTCACCGCGTCGTTCGGTGGCCCGGCGTGGCTCGAAGCGAAGCTGCACGCGCGCGCACCGGAGTGGCAGGGACTGAAGGTGCGCCGATACATGCTCGCCGACCGCACGGCGAACGGCGACAACGAGGCCACCGCGCACGCACTCGCCGATGTGCACGCGCGGCTCGCGCGCGGCGATCTGCCCGGCGTGCCGCAACACGCGATCGACGCCGCGCGTTCGGTGCTGGCGCGCGCCAGCGACGCGATGGGTCGCGCCAACTACGGCAAGAACGGCGCGCTCGACAGCGATCCGATCACGCGCATCGACGCTGGCTGGCGAACGGGCCCCGAAGGCGCGTTCGTGCACGTGGTGATGCTGGCGCACGACGGCGTGCCGAGTGGCGAACGCTCCGCCGCCGGCCAGCGCCTCGGTGCGGCCGCCGCCGCGATCGTCGCGCGACTGCAGCGGCCGGCGCGTTCGTCGCCGCGGTGACGAACGTCCCCCGGGTCGCGTAGCAGGCGAACTCGCCCTCGCCACGCCGGCCGTCGACGGCTCCAACGACCCCATGCTGCGACTCCCACTCGTCGGCGCCATCGCGCTGTTCTCGCTCACGCTTTCCCCGCGCGCCCTGCTCGCGCAAGCGCCGAACGTGCTGCTGATCGTGGCCGACGACGTCGGCGTCGACTCGGTCGGCTGCTACGGGCTCGGCAGTTCGCCGCCGCCGACCCCGAACGTCGACGCGCTGGCCGCCGGCGGAGTGCGCTTCACCAACGCCCAGGCGTGCCCCACCTGTTCGCCGACGCGCGCTTCGATCCTGACCGGCCGCCACGGGTTCCGCACCGGCATCGGCGTGGCGCTCGGCGGCGGCAGCACCGGCCTTGCGACCAGCGAGACGCTGCTGCCTGAGATCCTGCGACCGGCGGGAGTGCGCACCGGGCTGATCGGCAAGTGGCACCTCGGCGACGACGCCGGTGCGCTGACGCCGACCAACGAGGGCTTCGACGTCTTCACCGGCGCCATGCAAGGTGCCGTCGCCAACTACTACGCGTGGCCCAAGGTCGAGAACGGCGTCGTCGCGACGAGCACGACCTATGCCACCACCGACTGCGTCGACGAGGCGCTGGGGTTCGTCGCCGGCACACCGGCCGGGCAACCGTGGTTCTGCATGCTGAGCTTCCACGCCGGCCACACGCCGCTGCACGCGCCGCCTGCGGCGCTGCACACGCAGAACCTCGCCGGACTCGATCCGACGACCACGCCGTTTCCGTTCTACAAGGCGATGGTCGAAGCGATGGACGCCGAGATCGGCCGCATGCTCGCCGCACTGCCACCGAGCGTGCGCGCCAACACCAACGTCGTCTTCGTCGGCGACAACGGCACGGCACCGCTCGTCGTGCAGGCACCGTTCGACCCGACTCGCAGCAAGGGCACGATCTACCAGGGCGGCGTGCGCGTGCCGCTGATCTGGAACGGGCCCGCGGTCGCCGGGGCGCCACGCGTCGAGGCGTCGCTGGTGCACGCGGTCGACCTGTTCGCGACGCTCGCCGCGGTGCAAGGCGTCACCGCCAGCACGGCCGTGCCATCGACGACAACCCTCGACGCGGTCGATGCACGGCCCTTGCTGGCCGCCAGTCCGCAACCGGTGCGCACGACGTCGTACTCGCAGGCCTTCACCGGCACGACGGCGATGAGCGCGCCCGGCGACAGCGAGGGCATCCGCGACCAGCGCTTCGAACTGCTGCGCTTCGTGCGCCCCAACGGCAGCGTGCGCGAGGAAGCGTACGACCTGCAGAACGACCCGTTCGAACTCGTCGACCTGCTGCAGCAGCCGCTGTCGGCCACCGCGAGTGCGGCGCTGACGTCGCTGCGGCGCGAACTGGCGAAGCTGCGCGGCTACGCGTTCGCCGGCTCGATCGGCAGCTCGTGCACGGGCGCCGGGGTCACTCCCATCCTCGCCGTCGTGTCCGGCAGCGCACCGACCGTCGGCGCGACCTTCACGCTGCGCGTCACCGGCCTGGTGCCGGCCACCGTCGGCACGCTGAGCGCCCTCGGCTTCAGCGACGCAGTCTGGGCCGGCGTGCCGCTGCCGCTCGATCTCGGCGCCATCGGCGCCACCGGCTGCTCGCTGTGGATCGCCCCCGACGTGATCGGCAACCTGACCACCACCGCGACCGCCGCGCTGTTCCCGATCGTCCTGCCGAACAACCCCGCGATCGTCGGCGCCGAACTGTTCGCGCAGGCGTTCCCGCTGCAACCGGGCGCGAACGGCATCGACCTGCTCGCGAGCAATGCGGTCGTCGCCGTGGTCGGGCCCTGAACCAACGCGCTCGCGTCAGCGATCGTCGGCCGGCCGCGCCGCGATCAACTCGGCGACGGCCTTCGCCGCGGCCGCCGCATCGACTTGCAGCCGCACGCGCCCAGGACCGGCCGGCAACTGCCGCGGCGTGACGTCGTCGAGCAAGCGTTCGCCCCACGGCGCCATCAGCAGCAGCGAACACGGCGCCGGCGCAGCGAGTGCTGGCAGATCGCCGTCGCCGTCGACTTGCATCGTCAGCGGCGCCGTCTCCAGCAGTTCGCGCAGCGCCCCGCGTTCGGCGCCGACGCGGAACAGCGCCCGCACTTGCTCCTTCGGTTCCGCGGCGCGACAGACGATCACTGCCTGCAGGCCCGGCGGCAGCTCCGGCACACCTTGCAGGTCGACCGTGAGCCGCGGCCACGCCATCAGCTCCACATGCGCATCGCCGCGCACGGCGCGCAGCGTCTGCGGCCGACAACCGACCGCCGCCACCAACAGTTCGACCGGACGCAGCGGCAGCGCCACGCGCGCGGTGCCGTTCACCACCGGGAAGCCACACCACTCGTCTTGGGGCAGCGTCGGCGCGTCGACGAACACCGCCGCCAGGTCGCGGCTGCCGCGCGGTCGCGGCGGGCGCGCGACGCGCATGCGCACCATGCGCACGTGGGGCCGCAGATCGAGTCCGTCGAGCCGCGAATCGCCTTCCGGCGGCAGCGGCAGCTCGACGTCGCGCACGACCACGGCCGGCTCGCCCCAACCAGCGGGCCCGACGTGCAACTGGTAACGCCCGCGCGGCACGCCGGCGAAGCGCAGCTCACGCGCTGCCTCGGCGCCGTTCGTCTTCTCCGGCAAACCGAAGAAGCGCGCGCTCGCGGGCTGCGGCTCGCCGCGTTCGGGCACCAGTTCGGCGCGCAGCGCATCGACCTCGAGGCCGTCGGGAAGCACGGTGCGCACGACCAGCGGCAACGCACGCTGCAGTTCGAGCGTGAGCTCGCCACCCGGCTCGAACTCGGTCGTGCCGGCTGCGATCAGCCCCGGCGCCGCGACGCGCACGCGATGGCGAAGCTTTGGCGCTTCGCCCCACAGCAGGAACCCGCCCCAGCGCGGCTCGAACTGGAAGTTGCGCGCCGCATGCCAGCCGCTCGCGTCGCCTTCCGTACCTGGCAGCGCGGTCTCGACGACCAGGCCGGTGGTCAGCAACCCAGGCTCGCCGTCGACGAGCACGCGCGCACGCAGCAGCAGCGGCGGGGCCGTCATGCGCAGTGTGCCGAGGTCGTTGTCGCCGGCGACGACGGCGAGGTCGCGGCGCTCGCACCGCCACGGCACACCACCGCGACCCGACAGGGACAGCAGCAGCGAGTCGAGACGATCGGGCGCGAACTGCGCCTCGGCGAGGCGCCAGACGAAGCGGCCGTCGTCGCCGATCGTCAGCGAACCGTTCCACGCCTGCCCGCCGCCGAGCGCTTGCGCCGACGCGTGGCCACCGGCGAGCGGCGCGCCATCGACGCCGAGCAGCGTGCCGCGCACCGTGAACGGCATCGCCTCCAGCTCGAACGTCGCCATCGCCGGCGCGTCGGCCGCGGGCCCTTCGATCGCCTGTTCGACGCCGAGGCTGTCGAGCCGAAGGCGCACGATCAGTTCGCCGCCGAGCGGCACGCCGTCGCACAGCGCCGTGCCGTCGGCAGCGAGCGGCCACGTGCCGAGCGGATGCAGCCCGGACTCGCGCTGCAGCTGCAGGTCGACGTGACCACCACCGACCAGCGGTTGGCCCGCGGCGCGCACGACCACGCGCACGCTGCCGACGGCCGGCACGGCCACCGACAGCGGCTTCGCCAGTTCGCCC
>JBILEY010000079.1:0-15776 GCA_044351865.1 Planctomycetota bacterium
GCCGCGGCGTGCAGCGCTTCTGGGCGGAGGTGCGCGCGCTGGGGCTCGCTACGGCAGCGACGCCACGGTTCGTCGGCGGCCGCGTCGGCAGCTGACCGCCGATCGGACTCGGCTCACGGCAACCTGCGCAGCGACAGTCGGCGCGCCGGGCCGGTCGAAGTCGACTGCACCTCGACGACCTGCGTGGCGGCGAAGTCGAGGTCCGCGCGGTTCCCGCCCGCCGCGACCACGATGCGGGTCGGGGTGTCGAGCGTCGGCCAGGCGCCGAACAACTCGCCCTCGTCGCCGATCTGTTCGTCGTTGTCGCGATCGGTGCCGGCGAACAGCACGTACTGCCCTGGCGTGACGTTGGCGATGCTCCAGTCGAAGGCGGTGGCGTTCGACGTCGCGGCCTGGAACCGGATCTCCAGCGTGTCGGGATCGGCGAGCACGACGAAGATCGTGTCCGTGGGCGGCGTCGACTCACCGACCTGGACGCGCAGCGGCACTTCGATCGCGACGGGCGTGCTGCCTTCGAGGTAGTTGACCGTGATGACCGTCTGGTAGACGCCGTCGGCCAGGCCCGCGCGATCGATGGTCAGGTCGATCCGGTCGACGTCGAGTCCGTTCCCGGGCGTCACGTCGAAGACGTCGCCACCGAGCCAGGAGAAGTCCGGCACGGCCTCAGCGGACTGGAACACCAGGTTGCCGGAGCCGAGGTTCTCGAGCGAGATCGACGCCGCCGTGGTCGCGGTGCCGAAATCGACGAGCCCCGGCGTCGCCACCAGCACCGGCGCCGAGATGCCGCCGCCCGCGGCCAGCACCGCGCGCAGCGCGTCGACGATGCGCCCGCCGTTGGGCAGGTTGCTGCCCGCCTGCGTGGTCGCCGGGCTGGTGAGGAACGAGCGGATCGCGCTCGCCGTCAAGGTGGGATTGGCCGCCTTCACCAAGGCGGCGATGCCGGCGACGTGGGGCGCCGCCATCGACGTGCCCTGCAGGAAGTCGAAGCTGAACTGCAGCGTCGACGAGTCGTCGCCCTTGGTCGACAGCACGCCGTCGGGGAACTGGTCGCCGTCGGCGTCCATCGTCATGTCCCCACCCGGCGCCCAGACGTCGACGGTGTTCTCGAAGTTGGAGTAGGGAGCGCGCTGGCCGAGGAGATCGGTGGCGCCGACCGACAACACCGAAGCGAACGAGGCAGGCGATGCCGGCTCGGTCGAGTTCTCGTTGCCGGCCGAAGCGATCAGCAGGCAGCCCGCGGCCGCCGCGGCGTCGCAGGCGGCCTCCAGCACGGGATTCAGGCCGGGACCACCGAGACTCATGTTGATGATGTCGGCGCGCTGCGAGGGCAGCTGGCCGCTGCCGTTCGGCAACCCTGCCGCGTAGAGGATGCCGTTGGCGACGTCCTCGGTCGAACCACTCGCGACGCCGAGCACGCGCACGTTCATCAGCTTGCAGTTCCAGTCGACACCGGCGACGCCGAAGCCGTTGTTCGAAGCGGCACCGATCGTGCCCGCCACGTGCGTGCCGTGGAACGAACTGCCCTGCGGGGTCTCGCGATCGCCCGGATCCTCGGGGTTCGCATCCCGACCATCGCCGTCGGCTGCACCCGCGAGATCCGAGACCATGTCATAGCCGTCGACGAGTCGCGAGGGTTCGAAGTCCGGGTGGCCACCGAGGATCCCGGAATCCAGCACGGCGACCACGACCGCCGACGAGCCCTGCGTGATCCCCCACGTCTGCGGCAGGTTGACGGCGCCATAGTGCCACTGCCGCGGATAGAGCGGATCGTTCGGCTCGACGGGAGCTGGCGATGGGCCCGCGGGCGCGCGCGTCGCAACGGTGCCGCCCGGGCCGCCACCGACACCCACGGAACTCGCGAACAGGCGGAAGTTGGGCTGCGCGTGGCGCACACCCGCGCGCGCCTTCATCGCCACCGCGGCGTCGGCCGTCGCCTTCTCGGCGCTGTCGGCCGGTGCTGCCCCGTAGCGCAGCGACGACTTGCCGGCGGCGGCGTGCGCGCGATAGACGGCGATCGGGCCGCCGGAGCGGATCAGCTCGAAGCCGTCCACCGCGAGGTCGAGGGCCTGGCGACCCGGCTCGAGCCACACGACGACCTCGCCTTCGCGCATCGGGCGATCGAAGTCGTCGCGCGCCAGCATCGCGGGAGCGATCGCCGGCACCTGCAACGTGCCGGACAGCGTCGCGGTGCCCGACGGGCCGACGTTGCTGCCACCGCCACCACCGCCGCAGGCGGCAGCGACGGCGAGCACGAGCAGCGACATCCGAGGAACGAACGAACGCAATGCAGTCATTGGGAGGAAGGTGCGATGGCGGAGGAAGGTCGGGGCAGGTCGCCCTCACCCGAGTCAGCGGCACCCGCCGCGAAACCACACTCACGCCGAGGAAAAGCCGCGGCAGCGCCCACCCGGGTCCGTTCCCCGCTCCACGAACGGCGCTGCCGGGCCGCCGCCCCTGAGCCCGTCCGGTTGGGCCGAACTCCGCTCTGGACTCCGGCCGGATGCCCTCGCTAGAAGGGCGCCCCGTCGCGGGCGGTGCGGCATCGGTGCTCGAACGAGCCCGGGCGTTCCCCTGCACCCAGCGAGGGGCAACCCATGAACAAGAACGAAGGCGAACAGGGTCAGCTGTTCGCGACCGACGCGGCGGACACCAAGGCGCAGGACAAGAAGGCGATGGCCACGGACAAGACCAAGAAGGCCGGTGCGTCCGGCAGTGGAGCTGGCGGCGGGAGCGGCGGTGCGGGCGAGACGGCCGAGACGATGGCCAAGCGCCAGCGCGAGATCTCGGTCAGCGAGTTCTTCACCAAGAACCGCCACCTGCTCGGCTTCGACAGCCCGCGCAAGGCGCTGCTGACGGCGGTCAAGGAAGCCGTCGACAACAGCCTCGACGCCTGCGAGGAGGCGCGCATCCAGCCCGACATCCGGGTCAAGATCGCGCGCATCGGCACCAGCGAGAAGCAGTTCACGATGACCGTCGAGGACAACGGCCCCGGCATCGTCGCGACCCAGGTCGGCAACGTGTTCGGCCGCCTGCTCTACGGCAGCAAGTTCCATCGCCTGCGCCAGAGCCGCGGCCAGCAGGGCATCGGCATCAGCGCCGCCGGCATGTACGGCCTGCTGACCACCGGCAACCCGGTGCGGGTGAAGAGCAAGCCCGGCAAGCGCGCGCAGGCGAACTACTTCGAGATCACGATCGACACCGCGAAGAACCGGCCCGACGTCGTGCAGAAGGCGTACGACTGGGGCGAGAAGGAACACGGCACCGAGGTGTCGATCGACCTCGAGGGCGAGTACCGCCGCGGCCAGAAGAGCGTCGAGGAGTTCCTCAAGCTGATGGCGGTGGCCAACCCGCACGTCTACCTGCACTACACCGATCCGGACGGCAACGTCACCGAGTACCAGCGCGCGACCAAGGAACTGCCGCAGGTCGTCGAGGAGATCAAGCCGCACCCGCACGGCGTCGAGCTCGGCGTGCTGCTGAAGATGGTCAACGAGAGCGAGAACCGCACGGTCAGCGCGTTCCTGCAGGAGGACTTCTCGCGCGTCGGCCCGGGCGTCGCGAAGGAGATCTGCGAGAAGGCGGGCGTCAAGCCGGACAGCAACCCGCGGCGCCTCGAGACCAGCGACGTCGCCAAGATCAAGGCGGCAATCGACACCACGAAGATCATGGCGCCGCCGCTGTCGTGCATCGCACCGATCGGCGAGGAGTTGATCATCACCGGCCTGAAGAAGGAGGTCGAAGCCGACTTCTACGTGGCGACGTCGCGCAAGCCGGTGGTCTACCGCGGCCACCCGTTCGCGATCGAGGTCGGCATCGCCTACGGCAAGCCGGGCGACACGCTGGTGATGACCGACACCGGCAAGATCGTCGAGGTCGCGACCAAGAAGCCGGAGAACCAGGAAGTGCTGATGGGCGCCGCCGACGAGCCGGTGCGCCTGATCCGCTTCGCCAACCGCGTGCCGCTGGTGTTCCAGCAGAGCGCCTGCGCGATCAGCAAGGCGGTCATCGACACCAACTGGAAGAACTACGGCCTGCAGCAGCCGCGCGGCGCCCTGCCGATCGGCCCGATGGTGATCTTCGTGCACTTCGCGTCGGTCTGGGTGCCGTTCACCAGCGAAGCGAAGGAGGCGATCGCCTCGTACGACGAGATCCTCGAGGAGCTGCGCCTCGCCCTGATGGAAGCCGGCCGCAAGCTCGGCAGCCACGTGCGCAAGGGCAAGAAGCTCGCCAACGAGTTCAAGAAGCGCAACTACATCGAGATCTACATCCCGCACCTGGTCGTGGCGCTGAAGGACATCCTGAAGCTCGACGACAAGGACACGACCAAGGCGCGCGACAACCTGACCGTCGTGCTCGAGAAGTCGCGCAAGCTGTGAGCGCCACCGCCACCCACTGACCGCACAACCCCCGACGTTCCATGGCAGCCAAGAAGTTCGTCCCGAAGCCCCAGCCGAAGAAGAAGGACCGCGGCCCGCTCACCGACCTCGACAAGGTGACGCTGCGCGAGATCAAGAACTGCGCCGTGCACGTGCACAAGGCGATCCAGGAGCAGGGCAAGCCCGAGCTCAAGTTCCCCGATCGCTCGCTGAAGAACGCCCGCTACGACAAGAAGGACGGCTACTTCGTCATGGGCCGTTCGCGCGTCGAACGCACGCTGTCGGTCAACACCGTCAAGTCGTTCGCGCAGACGCTGAAGATGATGGCGCTGTCGCAGCAGCTCGTCGACGAGGACGACTTCGCCACCAAACGAGAAGCGTACTACGTGTCGAAGAACTGGGAGGAGGCGAAGTTCGACGAGCAGCCGGAGAGCGACGCGGCGATGGACGACATCGAAGCGCTGTTCTCGCTCGAGGGCGTGATGCGCGAACACCTGCGCTTCAAGGCCGACGAGCACGGCGGCAAGGTCGCCGGCCAGCTGGTCGTGCTCGACCGCGACCGCGAGTCGGGCCGCCCGCTGCGCATCGACTGCACCGGCTTCGGCTCGGGCGCCTACTCGATCCCGACCTCGGTCGAACACCTCGGCTTCGAGACCAAGGCGAAGTTCATCCTGGTCATCGAGACCATCGGCATGTTCGAACGCCTCTCCCAGCACAGCTACTGGAAGACCGCGAACTGCATCCTGATCGGCACCGCCGGCGTGCCGACGCGCGCCACGCGCCGCTTCGTGCGCAAGCTCGCCGACGCGCACAAGCTGCCGGTCTACGCCTTCAACGACTGCGATCCGTACGCCTTCAGCAACATCTACCGCACGCTGAAGGTCGGCTCGGGCAACGCCGTGCACCTGAACCAGTTCTTCTGCGTGCCGCAGGCGCGCTTCCTCGGCGTGTCGCCGCAGGACATCGTCGACTACGAGCTGCCGACGCACGACCTGAAGGACGTCGACATCAAGCGCGCCCAGGACATGCTGAAGAACGACCCGTTCTTCCAGGCACACAAGGAGTGGCAGAAGGCGATCGAGATGATGCTTAAGTCGGGCCAGCGCGCCGAGCAGCAGGCGCTCGCCAAGCACGGACTGAACTTCGTCATCGACGAGTACCTGCCGACCAAGCTGAAGGAAGCGAACAAGTTCCTGCCGTGACGCCGGCGACTGCGCCGGCAGCAGCAAGGGCCGCTCGGCGGGCCGTGCCGCGCGGACCGCGCGTCGCCGGACCCGATGCGGCAGCTCGGATGGCACCGCGGATTCGGCTCCCGACGGCCGGTCGTCCGGCCGACCGAACCAGCCAGAATTGGGACGGCGGCATGGTCGAAAGCTGGCGCACCGTGACGCCCGAACTACCATCCCGCACGAATTCGGATCCCGGCCATCGCGTGCTGCTGCGATCCACTCGCCGCCTCTCCCAAGGCTCTCCCAACCTCCCCCCATGACGTCTCCCGACCCCCTGACCCCAGAGCGTGAAGCGAAGGTCCGCGAAGGACTGATGGCGACCTACTTCCGCGGCACCTGGGCCGAACGCAGCGACACCGAGCAAGCGCAGAAGGACATCCACGATCACGTGCGAGGTCGCTACGACCTCTGCCGGAAGTGGCTGCTGCCTTGGGTCGAGAAGCTGATCGACCTGAAGAACACGGACGTCGTGGAGATCGGTTGCGGCACCGGCTCGACCACCGCAGCGCTGGCGGTGGAAGCGAGGTCGGTCGACGCCTACGACATCGCCGGGGTCAGCGTGGAGGCTGCGATCCGCCGCATCGAGGCCTTCGGCCTGCGCAACACGCGCCTGAACCAACACGCGCCCGAACGACTGCTCAGCGCGATGTCCAGCGCCCACCCACCGAACACCGTGGGCATGGTGCTCTGCTTCGCCGTCCTCGAGCACGCAAAGCACACGGAGCGCCTGGACACGATCCGGCACATCTGGGAGATGCTCGCACCGGGCGGGATCCTGGTCATCGGCGACACTCCGAATCGCCTCAGCTACTGGGATCACCACACGACGTGGATGCCGTTCTACAACTCGCTGCCGCACGAGTTGGCGCTCGACTATGCGGACCGATCGCCGCGCAAACACTTCGTGGACCACATCACCGCGGCAAAGCAGCAAAGCCAGGGCGCTGCGGAAGAAGCGCTCGCACGCTGGGGGCGGGGCGTCAGCCACCACGAATTCGAGCTCGTGCTCGGAGACCTGGGGCCGCTGGTCGTCGGGGACGGGTTCGATCCAGAGCCGCTCGCCTTCTTCGGCGTGACCCTGGAAACACGCATGCTCTACAGCTACGCGAAGCTGAAGGGGCTCACGGTCCCGCCGGCCTTCCTGCGGAGCAGCATCGAGGTCATCCTGCGCAAGCCAGGCGGCAAGGTCGCGATGGAGCAGCGTCCGCGCGATCTCGACAAGATCGTCCGGCCCTTCGCACTCTGACGAAGGGCGGGGCGGGGTCGCGGTATCGCGCCGGCGTGAGACCGCCCCCACCCTACCGTTGGCAGGAGAGCAGCGAGCGCTGAGGACCGACACCAGAGGCATCGATGCAACACGACTCGACGGACCACGTCGGCAGCGATGTGCGCGCGCCTGCGCCACCCGAGGCCTTTGCAGACGCCGCACTCGCGTGCCTGGACAGCCTGGAATCGCAAGGCCGCGCCCAGGCGCGGGAGTTGTCGCACCACGGCACGCTGGTGCGACGACTCGCACGAGCCGCCGATGCGGCTGCCGCCCGCTGGTGCAGTCCAGTCGGCCCACTCGACATCGCCGACCACCTCGCGTTCCTCCGTCGCGCCGCCGAACTGCACGGATTGTCGCTCTCCGGCGCGACGCACCTGGTGCTGGGCGACGGTTCCTCCAGGGCGATTGCGACCATGTTCGGCCACCTGCTGCTGGGCGCCAGCAAGGTCGTCGGCGACGATGTGGCGATCCCGTCGGAGATCCAGGATGGAGTCCGCTACCTCGCGCACCTCGCGGCGCGGGCCATTCTCGATCCGGCCAGCGTGGGCGCGAACCCAGCAGCTGGCCGGGACCTGCTCGACCATCTGCGCGGATTCGACCTGGCAGCGATGCTGAGAGGGGACCCGAGCGGCATCGACCAGGAACGCCTGGTCCTCAGGGCCGGCCCGAGGCCGCAGAGCCAGGTCGGCAGTGAGCTGTTCGACCTCGTCTCCACCGAGGGCATGCTCGAGGCCACGCACGAACTCGACCCGGCGATCCGCGAGTGCGCCCGGTGGACCAAGCCCGGCGCCTTCTGCCTGCACCACATCGACACCGCGGACCCGCGACGCCACGAACTGCTGGGCGTGCACCCGCTGGAGTTCCTGACGATCAGCGAGGACGCCCCGATGCTGTTCGGCCGGAACCGACTGCGCCTGCGGGACTACGAGGCCATCTTCACCCGCAACGGGTGGCGCATCGTCGACTACGAGGTCACCGAGCGAGTGCCGATCGAGCCGAGCCTGCGCGAGCGCCTGGCCCCGAAGTGGCGCAACTTGACGGACGAGGAACTGTCCGCCACCGGCGCGCGCGTGCTGGTGCGCAGGGCCTGAAGTGACGCTCTGGGCAGACGCCCAGGGAGTGGTCGGAAGAATGTCGGATTGGCTTGGCCTTCCTGAGCGAGATGTCGCCTGGAACGCATGCGTCTCGCGCCCACCTCGATCTCGCTTCTCGGCCTTGCGGCTCTCGCCGCAGCGCAACTCCCCGCCCCGACCCTGATCCCCCGCACGGCGCCGCGCGCCGCATGGTCGACCGTGACCTCGGCCGGCGCCACCGTCGGCGTCACCACGGCGACGCCGACGATCAACGGCACCTTCCGCGCCGACAACCCGGGCGCCGTCGGCCAGGACAAGCTGTGGATCTTCGGCGGCTCGCTGGGCAACAACACGAACTTCACCGCCAACGACCTGTGGGCGTTCGATCCGGTCGCCGGCACGATGACCCAGCGGATCGCCGACGGCGCGGTCGGCTCGCCGTCGCACCGCGGTCGCAGCGCGATCGCCTGGAACCCGACCAGCAACAAGCTGACGGTGTTCGGCGGCAACACCCGCGGCGGCACCAGCGGCGTCGGCACGGCGACGCTGCTGAGCGACACGTGGGAGTACGACCCCGTCACCAACGCCTGGACCGACGTCACGCCGCTGGCCGGCAGCCCGACGCCGCGCCAGTACGCGTCGATGGCCTACGACCCGACGACCGGCGGCCTGCTGATGTTCGGCGGCGAAACCGCGACGACGACCCCGCCGACCTACACCAACGAGACCTGGCTGTGGATCGGCGGCAGCTGGTCGCTGCTGGCGCCGTCGACGACGCCGACGGCGCGTTCGCAGCACACCGTGGTGACGCGCACCGACGCGTTCCAGGACGTGCTGATGGTCGGCGGCATCAACAACGCGATGGCGACGCCGGACTCCGTGCGCTTCCTCGACGTGTGGCGCTGGACCGGCAGCGACTGGTCGCTGCTCAGCGACTGCGACGTGCTGACCAACCCGACCGGGGCCGGCACCACGTGGCCGGCGTCGACCGTCGGCAACCAGGCGGTCTACGACCCGCTGCGCCAGCGCCTCGTCGTGCAGGGCGGCAATGGCATCACCGTCGCCGCGAACACGACCTACGTCTACGGCCCGAACTTCGGCGGCTCGCCGACGAACTACACCAGCGAGTTCGACAGCCTGACCAACACCTGGTCGATCTACGCAAACCCCACCACCGGCACGACGCCGTTCAACAACACCGACGCGGTGATCGGCCGCGTCAGCCGCTACTTCGGCGGCTTCATCCCGGCGACGGGCAAGATCTACAAGGCGTGCGGCCAGGACCCGACCAAGTCGGGCAGCCGGCCGACCAACAACGTCTACACCTACCAGGCGAACCCGCTCGCCAGCACCACCAGCTACGGCGCTGGTTGCACCGGCCCGGGTGGCGCGCTGACGCTGGTCGCCGACAACCAGCCGTGGACCGGCCGCACGTTCACCGTGACCGGCAGCGGCATCGGTCCGACCTCGCTCGGTCTCGGCGTCATCGGCTTCGCGCCGACGGCACTGCCGCTGATCGGCGTGCTGTCCTACGCCGGTGTCGGCTGCGATCTGCTCGCGACCCCCGACAACCTCGGCGGCCTGCTGCCGTTCGCCGGCCAGGCGCAGATCGTGCTGCCGCTGCCGCCGACCGCGTCGCTCGCCGGCGCGACGCTCTACTTCCAGATCGCCGACCTGCAGTTCGACCTGCTCGGCAACATCGTCGGCCTGTTCACCACGAACGGCATCAGCGCCACCGTCGGCGCGCTGTGACCCGACCGGCGCGCCAAAGCGGCGCGCAGTGGTTTCGCCGAGGGTACGCGGCGAACATGGCGCGATGCGTTCCACGCCCGTCGCCCTGTTCGCCCTGCTGCTGACGACCGCCTGCGCCTCGGTGCCCTACGACCTCGCCGAAGTGCCGTTCCCGGTGTTGGCGTCGCCGGGCAAGGACGCGAGCGGCGAACCGTTCGAAGTGCGCGGTCACTACACCATGTGGGTGCACGGCCTGTTCGGCGAATCGAAGCCGGATGTCGCCACCGAGCTGACGAAGTCGTGCAACCCGTGTGCGGGCGTCACCGACTTCCGCGTCACGGTCAGCGCCGGCTTCCACGAGTGGCTGGTCACGCACCTGACGCTCGGCCTCGTGCGCATGAAGACGGTGACGATCAGCGGCCGGAAGCAGGCGCTGCCGGCGGCGCGCTGAAGGACGCCACGACCAGCACACCGGGAACGCCGAGGTCGACGTCGACGACGCGCACCGGCGCGTTCGCCGGCAAGGTCGAACCGTTCGTGCGCGCCTCGTAGTCGAGCTTGCCGATGCGCACGAGGCCGCGGGCGCCGACCGGCGTGACGGTGACGCCGGAGCTGCCGACGAACTGTTTCAGGTCCTGCGACGCACGACGCGCGGCGCCGCGATCGGACTCGGGCTGCTTCGGTCCAGGTTCCGCATTGCCCTGGCGACGCTTGCCGAAGCCATCGCAGCAGCAAACACAAGCGGGGTCGCCGCAGGCGGCCGCCAGCTCGATGGCCGCGCACGCGTCGAACGGCAGGTCGCACAGTCCGGACTCCGCGGCTCGCGGAGAACCAGTCGGCGCCGTGGCCGGCAGCAGGCGCGTGGCCGCTGCCGCCGCACGTGCTGCGAGGGTCGTCAGGATCTCGCCGACGATGCGCAACGCGATCGGCGGCAGCGCAGCCGCCAGCGCGAGCCGCGCCTGCTGCGCCGCGGCCGCGACCACGTCGGAGGCGCTGCGCACCGCCGCCGGCAGGCCGACGCGCTGCGCCAGCACCGCCACCGCGTTGAAGCGCCCGCGCCGAGCATCGGACCCGTGGTCGAACAACGCGTCGGCGACGTACACGGCGGTGCCGACCGCGGCACCGAACGCATGCGCCGCCGCGACTGCGTCGGGGCGTGCGACGAGCTGCGCGCCATGACCGAACACCTGCGCCAGCAGTTCGGCGGTCGGCGCCGCCAGCCCCGGGAGCGACGGCATGGCGCCGGCAGCCGCAGCCGCCTCCGCATCGCGTTCGCACGCGCGCTGCCGCGCCGCCAACGTCTCGGTCCACGCCACCGGGAAGCCGAGCGCACGCAGGCGCTGTTCGGCACGTTGCACCGACCGCCGCAGCCACCAGCGACCGAGCCGCGGCAGCACGCCACCGCCGTCGTCGACGTCGTCCTGCAGCTTGCGGTCGGCGAGCACCAGGTTGCCGGCGGCGACGAACGCGCGCACGGCGGCCGGCAGCGGCTGCACGGCGACGGTGCGGAACGGCAACGCCGTGCACGCACGCGGCACCGGCTCCTGCGGCGGCGCCAAGCCGGCGAGCACGAGCACCAGCAGCGTCTGGTCGTGGTTCGTCAGCAGCGCCGAGCTGCGGCCGCTGAACTCGTGCATCGCGTGGCACGCAGCGCACAACTGCGCGTGATGCAGACGGCGGGCGGCGTCCTCGGCAGCGCCAGCGGGCCAACGCAGGTTCCCGTACACGCGCGCAGTGGAACCCGGCGCCTACCGCCGCGCAATCATCGAGCCGGCGCCAGCGCCGCGACCGCCGCAGCGACCGTCGCTTCGTAGACGTCGACGGTGTCGTCGACGACCCTGCCGTAGCCGCCGCCCATCACCGTGACCCACGGCAGCCGGCGCTGCTGCAGTTCGGCGAACACCAGCTGATCGCGCGTGCGCAGACCGTCCTTGCTGATCGCCAGCTTGCCCAGGCGATCGCCGGCGAACGGATCGGCGCCGCTGAGGAAGAAGACGAACTCGGGCCGCGCGCGCGCGAACGCTTCGGCCAGCCCTGCGCGCAGCGCCGCCAGGTAGGCCGCGTCGCTCGTGCCGCTCGGCAGTGCCACATCGAGGTCGCTCTGCGCCTTCGCCGCCGGGAAGTTCTCGTCGCCGTGGATCGAGAACGTGAACACCGTGTCGTCGCCGGCGAAGATCGCCGCGGTGCCGTCGCCCTGGTGCACGTCGGTGTCGACGACCAGCACACGCTGCCGCGAGGACTCGCGCTGCACGAGGCGCGCTGCGACGGCGACGTCGTTGTAGACGCAGTAGCCGGCCCCGCGATCGGCGCGCGCATGGTGCGTGCCACCGGCGAGGTAGACCGAAGCCCCTTCGTGCAGCGCCACGCGCATGGCGGCGATCGTGCCGCCGCAGCTGCGCAGCGAGCGTTCGACCAGTTCGGGACTCCACGGGAAGCCGATGCGCATCATCGCCTCGCGTCCGAGCGTGCCGTTGGCGAAGCCGTCGACGTAGTCGGCCGTGTGCACCAGCAGCAACTCGTCGCGGGTCGCGCGCGGCGCCAGCAGCAGCTCGACGCCGCTGTGCGCCGGCCAACGCTCGATGCGTTCGCGCAGCAGGCGGTACTTCGCCAGCGGGAAGCGGTGCTCCGGCGGCAGCGGGAACGTGAACGGATCGCTGTAGAAGATCTTCACGGTCGCTCCAGGACGAACGGCGCCACGCCGCGACGCTGGCGCATGCGGTCGAGGAACGCACGCAGGCCCGGTCGCCGCAGCAGCCGCAGCTCGAGCGCGCGCTTGCCCGGGAAGTCGAGCAGCAACAGACCGATCAGGATCGTCAGCAGGCCCTGGCCCGGCAGCAGCAGCATGGCGACGCCGGCGAGCGCGAACACGGCGCCGAGCAGGTTCTTCAGCACGAGGCCACACCAGCCGGCGACCCCGCGCCGCGCCAACCGTTGGCGGCGGTCGGCGACGAAGTGGTCGGCCGGCAGGCGCACGACGACGACCGGCAACAGCACGATCGTCAGCACCAGCGAGCCGAGCGACAACGCGAACAACCAGCCGAGCAAGGCACTGTTCGCTTCGCACCATTGCCACAGGGCGTCGAACATGTCAGCGCCGCCGCCGCCGCGGTTCGTCGTCGTCGTCACAGCCGCAGGCTTCGATGCCGATCGCCGACAGAATCCAGCCGACGAGCAGGTCGCCGGCGAGCGTCACGGGCGTCAGCGCGAGCTTGCCCCAGAAATCGTCCGTCGAGTCCGACTCCTGCTCTTCCCAGACGATGCTGCGATCGGTCACGGCGAGCGGCCAGACCTCGGCAGCCGCCGCGGTGCCAGCGATCGGGTCGGCAGCACCCGCGTCGGCCAGGAAGCGCCACTTCGAAGTCGCGTCGAAGTGGCCGTCGGCGCGGCCACCGAGCTGGCTCCACAACGAGGCGCGTTCGGCTCGCAGCTGGAACGTTCGCGTGATGGTGCCGTTGGTCGCGACGACGACGGCAGCGACGCCGGCGAGTTGCGCGACCTCGCGCGAACGCGGCGGCTCGACGGGTTCGGCAGGCTCGGGGCCGGCAACCGCGATCACGACCTTGCCATCGGTGGACGCTGGCGCCGCTGCAACCGGAGGCTGCCAGGGGCGACCGTCCGCGCCGACCAGCACGACCGCGTAGGGCACCCAAGGTGCGGTCTCGCCGGGAGTCAGTGCGCGCAGGTCCACCGTGCGCACCCGTTCGTCGAAGCGACGCAACCAGTCTTCCCCGTCAGCCCGCTTCGCCGGGCGTGCGAACGCGTCCTGCGCCGCCGACGCAGCGTCGAGCCGTTCGCGCACGCTCGGCGACAACGAGGCGGGATCCACCTGGCCGCCGAGATCGCCGAGGTCGAGCACGCCCTGCAACACGACCGTCGCTTCGCTCCACACGATGTCGCCCCGTTCCCGGTCGCGCGCGACGTCGATGCGCAGGCTGCAGCGCCCTCGCTGCCGCGGGTCGGCCAGCAACGCACAGGCGAGGTCGTCGCCGTCGGCAGGGGACAGCTGCCAGGCCGCCAAGCCATCGACGTCGGGCCCGTCGAGGCTACGCAGGCGCAGCCGCTGCAGCCCCTGGTCCATGGCCACCACGGCAACGTCGACCCGGTATTCGTGACGCTGCACATCGGTCACCACGCGCACGAGGTTGGGCCCGGGCGCCGAGCCGAAATCCTCGTCCTCGGCCCACAGCTCTTTCGTGAAGCAGCAGCCGCTGGCGAGCAGGCACAGCAACGTCAGCAGCGAGATGCGGCCCCAAGCGACGAGCGACATGCACGGCATGCTCGCAGACGATGGCGCGCGCGGGAAGGCGACGCGCACGCTTCTCGCCAAGACCGCGCCAAACCTCCACTCGCGCTGGCCCGGATGCCGATGGCCAGCTACCTCTATGCGCGCAACCATGGGCGACGCCACCACTCCCGCCGCACTCCTCGAGCAGAAGATCAAGACGCGGACCGCCACGGTCGGCGTCGTCGGTCTCGGTTACGTCGGCCTGCCGCTGCTGCGCGCGTTCTTCCAGGCCGGCTTCCCGGTCGTCGGCTACGACATCGACGCCGCCAAGATCGCGATGCTGAAGCGCGGCGACAGCTACCTGAAGCACCTCGGCACCGACTTCGTGCAGGAGATGGCGAAGTCGCCGAAGTTCCTGCCGACCAGCGACGCCAACGACCTCGCCAAGGCCGACGCGATCATCCTGTGCGTGCCGACGCCGCTCGGCAAGCACGGCGAGCCGGACATGAGCTACATCGAGAGGTCGACCGAGATGGTGGCGAAGGTGCTGCGCAAGGGGCAGCTGATCTCGCTCGAGTCGACGACGTATCCGGGCACGACGCGCGGCGACTGCATGCCGATCCTCGACAAGACCGGACTGAAGGCCGGCGTCGACTACTTCCTGGCGTTCAGCCCCGAGCGCGAGGATCCGGGTCGCAAGGACCACAGCACGCAGACGATCCCGAAGCTGGTCGGCGGCACCGACGAAGTGAGCGGCAAGCTGGCGACGCAGCTGTACAGCGCGGCGATCAAGCAGGTGATCCCGGTAGACAACGCCGAGATCGCCGAGGCCGCGAAGCTGCTCGAGAACATCTACCGCTGCGTCAACATCGCGCTCGTCAACGAGCTGAAGCCGGTGCTGGCGGCGATGGGCATCGACATCTGGAAGGTCGTCGACGCCGCGGCGACGAAGCCGTTCGGCTTCCAGGCCTTCTATCCGGGCCCGGGCCTCGGCGGGCACTGCATCCCGATCGACCCGTTCTACCTGACGTGGAAGGCGCGCGAGTTCGGCCACCACACGCGCTTCATCGAGCTGGCGGGCGAGATCAACAACTCGATGCCGCACTACGTGATCCACCGCACGATCGACGGCCTCAACGACAGCGGCAAGGCGCTGCGCGGCGCGAAGGTGCTGGTCATCGGCCTCGCCTACAAGCCGGACGTCGACGACGTGCGCGAGACGCCGGCGGCCGAGATCATCAAGCTGCTGTTCGAGCACGGCGCCGACGTCAGCTACCACGATCCGCACGTGCCGCTGTTCGCCGGCATGCGCAAGTACATGGAGTACCGCATGCACTCGGTGCCGCTGACCAAGGAGAACGTCGCCGCCGCCGACTGCGTGCTGATCGTCACCAACCACGCCGCGATCGACTGGCAGGTCATCGCCGAGCACGCGCGGCTGTGCGTCGACTCGCGCAACGCGCTGAAGAAGCACCTGCCGATCCGCGGCGCCTACGTGCAGGCCTGAGTTCCGGCGCGCCGGTCAGCGGGCGCGCAGCAGGTCCTCGATCGCCGCCGCGATGCCGGCCGCATCGCGCGACCAGAGATCGACGTGGGCCGCCCCGGACACGACGTGCTCGCGCACGATCGCCGCCCCGCTGGCAGCCCGCAGGCGCGCGTTCGCATCGGGGCCGACCTTGTGGTCCCGGTCGCCGACGACGAGCAGCGTTGGGGCCGCCAACTGCCGGATCGCACGTTCCGGCGACAGGTCGTCGGCATCGACCGCGAGCAGCCACTCCGCTGACGCCACCATGGGCCACAACGCGATGGCCGGCAGCCACGGCAGGCGCGCGTACAGGGCCGACCGGATGTCGACGTAGCTGGCTTCGAGCACGG
>JBILEY010000408.1:0-4793 GCA_044351865.1 Planctomycetota bacterium
TCGCACTCTCGGTCTCGACCACGCGCACGCGCTGGTTGTCGTGCCGCGCGATCTCGGCGGTGGCCGCGTCGACCAGCGCGTCGGCGCGGGTGTCGCCGGCGAACGGCAGCAGCACCAGCAGTTGCACGCCGAAGGTGGTGGTCGTCGTCAAGAACACCGGCTGCCCGTCGCGGTCGAGGCGACCGTTCCATTGGCGGGCGGTGCTGTGGAACGTGCAGCCGGTGGCGAGGGCGAGGACGGCCAGCGAGGCGACGGCAAGCGGCGATGGCATGGGCGACAGGATCGACGCTGCGTCGATCGTGGGCAAGCGGCCGTTCGGCGACAGAGGTACACCGCCGAGGCTGCCGAAAAGGGCCGGGATGACCGCGGACTCCGACGATGCGTGGGCGCCGCTGCCCGCCGATGCGCAGTGTGCGCATCCCGGCGAGCTGGCGATGCTCGGCAAGCGGGAACTGGCGCCGCCGCCGGCGCCGGAGTCCGCACCGTCAGCAGCCAGTCCGGCGGCCGTGCCGGCCAAGGTGGCCCCAGCCCCCGAGCCCGAGGACCCGGCGGTGCTGCAGGCGCTCGCCGCGTTGCGCGCGAAGATCGCCGCCGCCCCGGCACCGACCAGCATGGTCGCGGAAGTCGAAGAACGGCATCGCCGCGAGTTGCGGCGCCAGCAGCGGCGACGGCAGCCGCCCGCGGCCGAGCTGCAGGCGGCCGTCGTGCGCGCGCCGGTGGTCGCGGCAGTGCCCGCGGCCGAAGCGGCTCCGGCGGTGACGCCGGCGACCGCGGTGCCCGCAGCCACGGTGGCGCCGCCGACGCAGGACGTCGCCACGACGGCAGGCGCGATCGCCGACGATCGCGATCCGCGCGAGGACGAGCCGTGGTTCCACGAACTGCCCGACGTCGAGCAGCAGCGCCTGCGCCGCGCGTGGGCGGAGAAGCGCGCCGCCGCCGTGCGCGCCGCCAGCAACGTCGCGCGCAACGGCAACGAACGCCTGCTCGCCGGCGTGCTGGTCTTCATCGCCGTGATGCTGCTCGGCACCCGCGTCAACTGGCACGCCACGCTCGGCGCCGGCATCGTCTGCGGCATCTGGTGGCGGCACGCGCGCGCCGACCGCTTCCTCGATCCGCTGCGTGCGTTCGCCTGCATGGCGGTGCTGCAGGCGCTGGCGATGCTGGTGAACGGCTCGCCGTCGCCGCAGCTGTTCATGGACGCGCCGCTGCTGGTCGCGTTCGCGGCGCTGGTCGGCTTCGACGGCGAGATGCGCCGCACCGGTGGCTTCGACGTGCGCTGACCGCGCCGTCGCTACGGCACGACGATGCGCTCGACCTGCCGTTCGGCGCGCAGCTGCAGCAGCGTGCGCACGCGCGGTTCGTTGTTGGCGAGCACCTCGAGCTGGTAGGTGCCGGCCGGGATGGCCTGCGCCAGCGCCGCCGAGCCGACGCCCGGCAGCGCGTCGCGCGCCGTCACCGCGGTGCCACCCTGCATCGCGTACCACTTGCGCTGCACGTGCGGGCCGTTCGGCGAGCGCAGCGACAGCGTCGCCGCGCCGTAGCTCGTCGGGTCGAACGGATTGCCATGGACGTCGACCAGTTCGAGGGTCAAGGCGCAGCCCGGTTCGAGCGGAACGTCTTCGACGAAGCCGTTGTCGCCGGTCAGCCGGAACGTGCGCACGTACGGCAGCAGCGGCAGCATGGCACCCTGTTCGTCGATGCCGACCAGCTTGATCCCGTACTCACCGGCCGGCAGCGTCGGCAACGGGTAGCGGCCGTCTTCCGACGAGGACTTGCGGGCCCACAACGGGTCCTCGAGCGTCCACGTGGTCTCGCGGTTCTGGTCGTGGATGCGGAACGCTTCGACGCGCACGAAGCGCATCGGCTGCATCGCCAGGTCGTGCACGTGCAGCGTGATGCCGGCGGCGACGACGATCGGCACCAGCGTGACCTCGACCTGCACCGGCGGCTGGCCCGGGGCGGCGCCGCGCAGCGGGCCCTTCTGCACCGCCTGCCGTCGGTCGGCTTCGACCAGCAGTTCGACGTCGGCGTCGTGCGGCGCCTGCAGCACGGACTTGCCCTCGCTGCCGGTGCCGGTGGTCGCAGCGCCGCGGCCCTTGAGGCGCCAACGAAACGCCGGCGCGGTGCCCGGAGCGGCGGCATCGTGCACGACCAGCACCAGGTTGCCGGGCCCGCTGTCGGTCGCCGCGGCCGGCGGCGTGTCGCTCGGGCTCGGCGGCTGGGCGGCCGGCGGCGTCCCCGCGGGCGGTGTTTCGGGGGTCGCATCGACGCGCACGCCCGGCACCGGCTTCGCCGGCTCGCTGGGGTTGTTGGGGCCGTTCGTGGTTTCCGGTGCAACCGGCGCTGGCGTGGCGGCGCCGCTCGTCAGCCAGACGATGGCGCCGACGAGCACGACCAGCAGGGCGAAGGCGACGAGCAGGGGACCACTGCGCATGCGCGCATGGTGCCCGCAGCAGGGCCACGAAGGGAAGCGTTCAGCCGACGGCGCTGCGCAGCCACAGCCAGCCGGCGGCCACCGCCAGCGTCGCCAGCGTGATCGGCACGCCGGTGCGCCAGTGTTCGTTCGCCCACGAACGGCCGGCCGGGGCGATGCCGAGCCGCAGCGCCTGCTCGACGACGATCAGGTTGGCGATCGAGCCGACCAGCAGCAGGTTGCCGGCGAGCGTCGTCGCCAGCGCCAGGATCGGCCCGGCGAGGGGCGCATCGCCGACCGCCGGCACCAGCAGCATGGTCAGCGGCACGTTCGAGATCACGTTCGAGCCGACCACGCTGGCGGCGAACAGCGTCGCCGGTTCGCGCACGTCGGCGCCGTGCTCGCGCAGCCAGGCGAACGCCGAGGCAGCGTGGCCGGCCTGCTGCAGTGCGCCGTTGACGACGAACAGGCCGGCGAACAGCACCAGCAGCGGCCAGTCGACCTGGGCCAGCAGGTCGCCGGTGCGGCGTGTGCGCGACAGCAGGATGAAGCCGCCGGCGAGCAGCGCCTGCACCCCGTGGGGCAGCGGGCAGACGAGCAGGCCGGACACCAGCAGCGCCAGCACCAGCAGCGCCTTCGTCGACGCGCGGCGGTCGTGCGCGTGCGCCTCGAAGCCCGCGAGCGGCAGCGGCCGTGCGAAGCGGCCGCGATACGCCCGCACCAGGATCCACCAGACGACGACGAGGCCGAGCAGGGCCGGCACGCCGCCGTCGAGCAGATAGCGGCCGAAGTCGAGCTGCAGGCCTTGCCCGATCAGGATGTTCTGCGGGTTGCCGATCAACGTCGCGGCGCTGCCGACGTTCGCCGCCGCAGCGAGTGCGAGCAGGAACGGCACCGGGTCGAGGCCGCGGCGCACGCAGACCTCGGCCAGCAGCGGCGCCACCGCGAGGCACACCACGTCGTTGGTCAGCACCGCCGACAGCACGCCGACGGTGGCCACCAGTTCGGCCAGCAGCCGCTGCGGCGAGGTCGGCCGCGCCGCCAGCCACTGCGTCAGCGCCGTGTAGAAGCCACCGAGCCGCAGTTGCGCCGACACCAGCATCAGGCCGAGCAGCAGGCCGAGTGTGCCCGGATCGACGGCGCGCCACGCGGCGTCGAGCGACAGGCTGCCGCTGCCGAGCAGCACGATGGCGCCGAGCAACGCGGCGCCGGTGCGGTCGAGGCCGGTGCGTGGCACGCGGCCGAGCACCATGACCACGTAGACCGCGGCGAAGACCAGCAACGAGACGTCCACTGGGACCGGACGCTACGGTCGCGCGCGTTCCTGCGGAAGCGAGGGCGCGTAGACCTCGTCGATCCACTGCGGGAACGGCATGCGCCCGACGTACGCCTCATAACGATCGAGCACGGCGTCCATCGCCGCGGTGCCGAGCAGGCCGGTGTGGCCCTTCAGCAGCGACAGCTGGTCGCGGGCCCGATCGAAGTCGCCGGTGTCGTGCAGCACGACCAGCGCCGCCAGCAGGCCGCTGCGGTCGACGCCGGCGCGGCAGTGCAGCAGCAGCGGCCGTTCGGCCGTGGCCGCCACCTGCCACAGCGCGTGCAGCGTGGCGGGCTTCGGCAGCCGCGTCGCCGACATCGGCACGGCGACGAAGTCGATGCCGGTGCCGATCGCGACGCGTTCGGCGATCGCGCTCTGCTCGCCGTGCCCGCGCAAGCAGACGATGGTGCGCAGGCCGAGGTCTTCGACGCGGTGGAACAGCTGGGCTTCGGCGGGCTGCGGCGAGCGGTAGACGCCGGGCACCACTTCGCGGAGGCCGGTGCAGGCGGTCAGCGACGCGAAGGCAACGAACGACAGCGCGAGCGGGAGCCGGAGCACGCGCGCACTATCGGCGGGTCGCGCGTGGCACTCCAGGTGGATCTGCGCTTGCGAGCACGGCGGTGGGGGCGTTCGCTGTCGGCATGCTGGACGCGCATGAGGTCGACTGGAACGGCCCGGGCATGGCGGCTGCACTGGTGGCGCGCCGTCTGCCGGAGCCGCCGCCCGGCGAACTGCTGCTCGCGCACACGGCGGTGCTGCTGGCGCCGCAGAGCGGCGGTGTGCGCGAGTCGCGAGCGAACGCACCCGCGGCGCTGCTCGCAACCAGCGGCGTCGGCCGCGTGCTCGCGGTCGGCGACGGGGTGCCGTCGGCGCTGGTCGGCGCGCGCCTCGCCTACGCCGCCGGTGTGCCCGCGGCGGCGCCCGCGAGCCATCGGTTGCTGCCGGCGTGGCGCTGCGTGCCGGTGCCGGACGAACTCGCCGACGCCGACGTCGCCGCGCTGCTGCCGCCGGGGCTCGCCGCCGAGATGCTGTGCCGGCGCGTGTTCAAGGTCGCCGACGGCC
>JBILEY010000080.1:0-15746 GCA_044351865.1 Planctomycetota bacterium
GGTCGGCAGGCCGGCTTCGATCCACGCGTCGAGGCCGCCGTCGAGCGACGCCACGTCGGTGAAGCCGAGCCGCTCGGCGAGGCCGACGGCCATGCTCGAGCGATACGCCGAGTTGCAGACCATCAGCACCGGCGCGTCCTTCGCGAGCAGCTTGGCGAAGCGCGC
The DNA here is from genome assembly GCA_044351865.1 of Planctomycetota bacterium. GTDB lineage: Bacteria > Planctomycetota > UBA1135 > UBA1135 > UBA2386 > UBA2386. The sequence goes on from JBILEY010000080.1 coordinate 166, forward strand.
GCTGTCGGTGACCGGGATGTTGCCGACGTCGCCGAGGCGCAGGTCCTCGTACTCTTCGAGCGAACGCACGTCGACGATCAGCGGCTCCAGGCCTTGCTGCATCGCTGCGTGCAGGGCCTGCGGCGTCACCAGCTTGCTGGTGCGCACTTCGAGGCCGGCGGCGCGCCAGGCGTCGAGGTCGACGGCGAGCTTGCCGGCGATCCGGTCGAAGCCGATGCGGCGCAGCCGGAACGCGCCTTCCTGCACTTCCGCGTCGGAGCCGATCAGCACCATCGGCGCGGTGAACGGCACGACGATGCCGGTCCAGGTGTCGAGGCGGCCGCGCAGCGCGATGTTGAGCGCGCCGCTGGCGTGGCCCTTGGCGTAGCTGGTCTGGTCGCGCAGGTCGACGAGCCAGCCGCCGTTGCCGACCAGGTCGCGCGCCTGCTGCGGCGTCATCGCCGGGGGCAGCGGCTGGGCTTCGGCGACCAGCGGCGGACCCTTGCGGTTCAGCTCGACGTTGAACGCGAAGTACTGCGGGGCGACCGGCTGGTGGCTGATGACGTTGGCGACGAACGAAGCCAGCGTCGGGATGCGCAAGTACGGGTTGGTCGCCTTCTCGCGGCCGATCGTCGACGTCGTGTCGGGGCTCAGGTGCGCGCCGCACAGCGAGCCGGCGCCGTGGGCCGGCAGCACCACGGTCGCGTCCGGCAGCGTCTTCAGCCGCTGCACCGACGCATACGACTTCGCCGCCAGCTCGGCCGGCGGCACGTCGAGCAGGTCGGGGCGGCCGATGCTGCCGACGAACAGCGTGTCGCCGGTGAACGCGTAGGCCGGGTTCGCCGCGGCACCCGGCACGTGCAGCAGGAACGTCATCGCGTTCGGCGTGTGCCCGGGCGTCGCCCACGCTTCCAGCGCCAGCGGGCCGAGCTGCAGGCGATCGCCGTCCTTCAGGGCGCGGTGCGCGAACTCGCCGAGGGCTTCGGCCGAGACCGCGATCGTGGCGCCGGTGCGGTGGGCGAGCTCGGTGTGGCCGGCGACGAAGTCGGCGTGCGGGTGGGTCAGCCAGACGTGCGTGATGCGGGCGCCGAGCGCCTTGGCGTCGGCTTCGTAGTGCTCGACGTCGCGCTGCGGGTCGATCACCACCGCCTGGTCGCCCGCGACCAGCAGGTAGCTGAGCAACGACAGGCAGCCGAGCTGGTACTGGCGCAGGTGGAAGCCGTCGCCCTTCACTTCGAACGAGACCATCGGCCGCGACGCCTCGTCGGCGTGGGTGGCGTGCTCGGCGTCTTGGGCGGCCAGCGGAACGAGCAGCAGCGCCATCGCCGCGGCGACGGGGATCGGTCGGTTTCGCATATGCTCAACTATCGGGTTGAGCAGTCGAAAACGCAAGCCGCGGCCGCGGTGATCGTCCCGGTCGGGTCAGCTGGCGGCGACCAGCGGCAGTGCCTGGCGGCTGTCTTCGTGCAGGGCGAGCTCTTCGGCGGTGCCGATCACGGCCATGCGAACGTGCAGCAGCTCGGTGGCGAGTTCTTCGCAGGCGGTCTGCAGGGCCTCTTCCCGCGCGGGGACTCCGGGGCCGATCGGCTCGAGCAGGTTGCGGCAGTGCTGCCGGTCGGTTTCCTCGAGCTGCTCCTGCTGCTGCTCGAGCAGTTCGCGCAGAACCTGCTCCTGGGCCCGGTAGCGGTGCAGCAGTTCGCGCAGCCGCTCGCCGTGTCGCCGGTGGTCAGGCGCTGGCAACATGGCGCTCCTCCGTGCCGCCGGGCATGCCGTCGAGCATGGCCTGCAGCGAGGCGACGTGCCGACGGCACGTCGTGCGTTCGTGGCGAACGGCCAGCGGCACCGGCACGTTGGTCGCGGCCGCAGCGCGGAAGCGGGCCTCGGCGAGGGCCAGGTGGTGGTCGGCCTGGGCCAGTTCGGCGAGCAGGCGGGCGGTCAGATCCGCGGCGGCGCAGGCACCGTCGCGGCCGTCATACAGCTCGAGGTCCATGACGGAACCATCGGCTGTGGGCGTGAAGGGTGCGCCAAGCCCGGGGCAAACTCAGTGGCCCGTCGTCCCGTGGGGCAGCGTCCCGTGGGGCGGCGAGCCGTGGCGGGTCACTTCACCCACTCGGCGACGAACAGGTTCGTCTCGCCGGGCTTGCCGTTGTAGCGGTTGCTCGCCCACACCAGGTGCTTGCCGTCGGGAGAGAACATCGGGAACGAGTCGAACTCGTCGCTGTTCGTCACCGGCTCCAGGTTCTCGCCGTTCTGGTCCATCAGGTAGATGCGGAAGCGGCGCGCGGCACTGCGGTCGCCGCTCTTCTTGGCTTCCTCGACGCCCTGGAAGTTGCTCGCGAACACGATGTGCTGGTCGTCGGGCGTCCAGAACGGCGCGAAGTTGGCGGCGCCGTTCTTGGTCAGCTGCCGGAAGTTCTTGCCGTCGCGATCGCAGACGCAGATCTCCATCAGCGACGGGCGCACGACCTGTTGGGTCAGCAGCGTCTTGTCCTCTTCGGCCTGCTTCGCGTCCTTCGGGAACGCCGAACGCAGCACGAGCCGCTTGCCGTCGTGCGAGAAGAACGCGCCGCCGTCGTAGCCGGGGCGTTCGGTGACGCGGCGCAGGTTGCTGCCGTCCGGCTCCATCGTGTAGAGCTCGAGGTCGCCGTCGCGCGTCGAGGTGAACACGATCGTGCCGGTGACCGGGCAGACCGTCGCTTCGGCGTCGTAGCCGACCGCGGTCGTCAGCTGCACCAGTTCGCTGCCGTCGAGCTTGGCGGTGAAGATGTCGTACTCCTGGTGCACGGCCCACTGGTAGCCGTGGCCGGTCATCTTGACGACCGGCGGCGCGTCGCCGTGGTGGTGGGTCGACGCGAAGACGATGCGCTGATCGCCCTGCAGGAAGTAGCTGCACGTCGTGCGGCCCTTGCCGGTGCTGACCATCTTCTGCTCGCCGGTGGTCAGATCGAGGAGGTAGATCTGGTCCGCGGCCATCGACGCGTCGCGGCGCTGGAAGATCAGCTTGGTGCCGTCGTTGCTCCAGTAGGCCTCGGCGTTCTCGCCGTCGGTCGTCAACATCCGAACGTTCTTCAGGTGCTTCTCGCCCGGCAACGGATCGACCGGCTTGCCGGCCTTGATCACCATGGGCTTCGGCGGGACCACCGGGTCCTGTTGGGCCGGCGCGGTGGCGCAGGCGGTGGCGAGAACGAGGAGCAGCGAGCTGCGCGACTTCATGGGCCCATGGTTGCAGCGCCGCCGCTATCTCGCAATGGACTGGAGGGCTGGGACTCCGTCATCGGCGCGTCACGCGGAACGCGCTCCCGGGGCGTTCGGCTGGCTCGCGCGCTCCAGCCGGGCGGATCAGGACTGGGCGCTGGCGATCTGGCCGATCGAGCCGGCTGCTTGCTCACCGAGCCCCAGCAACCGGCGTTCGGCGGGCGTCAGGTCCGGGAACGCGGCGAGGAACTCGGTGCGGTGCCGCTGCACGAACAGGCGCAAGCGGGCCATCAGCCGCTCGGGATCGTCGACCTGCAGCAGGCCCGAGCGATCGACTGCGGCTGCGGCGCCGCGGTTCGCCAGGCGATCCATGTCGGCTGGCACCAGCCGTTCGTCGTCGAGCCAGAACTCTGCGCGCACCTCGAAGAAGGTGATCAGGTTGCGCAGGTGTGGCAGCGTGATCGCCGAGCGCCCTTTGCAGATGTCGGTCGCGGTTTGCGGTGACACCCCCAAGGCCCTTGCCAGGTCGCGCTTCTTCAAGCGTCGCTGCTCCAACAGAGCAGAGATCTTCTCGTGGATCAGCACCAAGCATGCCTCCGCACAGTCGTCAGGAAACCAGCCCGCGCGCAGGCTAGCGGCTGCGGCTCCGACTTTCCAAGGTGCGCACGGGTTGAGCCTCGGTGCGCGCGGCGAGCCATGGCCCGCGCGCGTTCGCTCGCTAGCATGCGTCCGTGTGCCTTCCTGCGCGTAGGAGCCAGGCGTCCACGTCGGGGCGCTTCGTCATGCTGTCGCTGTTGCTCGCGCCGCTGGCGGCGTGCGTCAGCGACGAGCCGCCGCCGTCGATCTGGCCGCCCGAGGGGTTTGCGTTCGTCGCCGAAGAAGTGGTGCAGGAAGGCGGCCGCGTCGAGACCCGGCGCAAGTTTCGCCTGACCGAGGATGGCGTCGTCGTCTACGGCCTGTCGACGCGGCCGGTCGTCGCGACCACGAACGAGAGTGTCGTGGCACTGCCGGTCTACGAGCGCCTCAGCGTCTACAAGCTGGTGCCCTCGGCCGTGCGCGGGTTCGCGCGCCGGCTGCACAAGCTGGGCTTCCTGACCCTGGACGACACGATCGGCGATCCGCGGGCGGCGAGCGCGGCCAAGCCGCTGCCGATCGTGGTGCTGAAGTGGTCGTCGGTGCATGGCGAGAAGCGCGTGACGCTGCGCGGCTCGTCGCGCGGCACGCCGGCGGAATTGCTGCGGGCCGTGGCCTCGCTGCTGCCCGACGGCGAGCAGTTCCCTGGCATCGAAGCGGGCGATCGGGCCCCGGTCTCGGTGCTGCGCGGCGTGCCGTCGCCGCGCGCGAACGTGCTCGGCGCCCTCGCGGCGCACGAGGTCCTGCTCGGCGAACGCGGCGAGGATCCGGACCTGCTGCTGGACACGTTCGCGCTCGCCTGTCGCACGGCGTCCCGCGAGGTCGCCGAGGATCTGCTGGCGCGCTGGCTGCAGGCCACGCCGGCGCGAACGCGCAGCGGCTTCGAGGACCAGGCTGGCGCGTCGCTCGAGCCAAGCCTGCGGCAGATGCTGCCGGCGAAGTGACCCGGCGCGGCTCGCGCGGCCGCCAAGGGCGGACGCGGGACGCCGCGCGAGGAGCTGGCTCAGCTCGACTTCTTCTCGGCCGAGATCTGCAGGTCGCCCGACTTGCTGCCGAACGCGACGTAGACGCCCGCGCCCTTGTCGGTGGCGTACAGGCAGAGCATCAGGCGCTTGCTCTCGTGGCCCGCGTCGGCCAGCGTCAGCTTGTGGGCGAAGGTCTTGTCCTTGCCCTGGAAGTTGATGCTCCAGTTCATGTCTTCGTCGATCGTGAAGAAGACCTTGTAGTCGCCGGCCGGCAGCGTCTGCTCGCCGACCTTGCAGTCGACCGACGTGGTGAAGCTGCCGAGCGGGGCCTGCGCGGCCGACTCGCTGATGCGCTTGCGGGCGCCGGCACCCTTCTCCTTGTCCATGATGCGCGCCATCGTCTTGCCGTCGGCCCAGGTGATCGCTTCGTAGTCGAGCGACATCTTGGCGCTGCCGGCCTCGATGGTCTGCTTCATCATCGGGGCGTTGCTGTTGGTCGAGCCCATCTTCTGGGCGAAGGCCGGGGCGCAGAGCGCGGCGGCGAGAACGAGGGAAAGGAGCTTCTTCATGTGTGTTTGCACCGGCGGGGATTCCGCGGCGGCGCGAGTCTACGCAACGGGCTGTGCGCCGGTACGAACGACGTCGGGGAATCCTCGCTCGATGCAGCGCAGGTACAGTTCGACCGCCACCAACAGATAGAGGCCGTGGCCGAGGTTGGTTCTGCGGCGGCGGTGCAGGTCGACGGCGCGCGCGACCCCGCCCGGACGCAGATGCGGACGCTGTTGGGTCTTCGGTTCGGCGAGCAGGTCGAGCCAGGGCAACTCGCCGCGGAACCAGCGATCGAGCGGCAGGCCGAACCCACGCTTCGGCAGCTGCAGTACTTCCGGCGGCAGGTCGGCGGCGAACGCGGCCCGCAGCGGGGCCTTGCCGAGGGCTGCGAGTTCGCGCCCGAAGTCGGCCACGCGGCCTTCGAGGTACGGGCAGCGGGCTTCCACTCCGGCAGCCATCGTGGCGACGTCGGCCTTCGGCAGCAGGTCGCAACGCAGGTAGTGGGCGATCTCCAGGTCGCGCGCCGCGAGAACGCGATGGGGCGCGGTCGGTGCGTGCGGTCCGGTGGTGCGTTCGTGCGAACGACGATCCTGCCAGCAGGCGCGGCGGGCGAGCTCGGGCGCCAGCACGGCGTCGGCGAACGCCGGCGGCGTCACCGCCAGCAGGGCGAGAGCTGGATCGGGGGCGGCCGCCGCCCGCAGCCAGCGCGCGCCGTAGTGCATCGACCAGCGCGGCAGTGCGCCCCGCAGCCACGGCCATCGCGGCAGCTTCGCCAGGGCGCGATAGCGGCGGTAGCCGAGCAGCAGTTCGTCGGCGCCTTCGCCGCCGAGCAGCACACGCACGCCGTCGGCGGCGGCGGCGCGCGCCACGGCGAACAGCGCCAGCACCGACGGGTCGCCGAGCGGCGCGCCGGCGAGCGCGGTCAGCACCGGCAGTTCGTGCGCGAGCTCGGGCCCGACGTCGATCGGACGCAGCGGCAGGCCGGCGCGCATGGCGACGGCGACGGCGGCGGTGCGTTCGTCGTCCGGGGTGCCGCGCGCGTGCAGCTGGTAGGCCGGAACGCTGCGCCCGAGATCGCGGAGGGCGAGTGCGAGGCAGCTGCTGTCGAGGCCACCCGACAAGGACAGGCCGACGCCGACGCTGGTGTCGACGCAGCGCGCGACGCTGGCGGTCAGCTCCGTGCGCAGGCTGCCGCGCGCTGGCGTCGTGGGCGTCGGTGCCGGTGGCGGCGACAGGCGTGTGAACCATGTCGCTGCGGCATCGTCGTCGGCGATGCGTAGCGGTTCGCCGCGGTGCGGCGGCGGCTCGATGCGGAGCCGCGCGCTGCCGCGTTCGGGCAGCAGCTTCGCCCAGCCGAAGCGGAACAGCTCGGCGAGCCGCCGGGGGGATGCCGACGACGCGATGCCGAACGGACGCAGCGCCGCGATGGTCGATGCGAACGCCACCAGCGTCCGCCGGCCGAGCACGCGCGCGACGACGCAGAACAGCGGCTTCTCGCCGTAGCGGTCCTGGCCGAGCAGCAGTTCCCCGGTCGCCGTGTCGACCACCGCGTAGGCGTGGTGGCCCTGCAACGTGGACAGCCGTTCGCGTTCGCCGCGGGCTACGGCGAGCAGCGGCAGCCAGGCGTCGTTCGGCGGGGCGGGGCGACGTTCGGCGCGCGGCAGCCAGCGCGCCCACAGCTCGCGCGCGTTGGTGATCGCGCCGTTGAGCACGCCGACGTAGCGGCCGCCACGGCGCACGACCGGCTGGCGGCTTTGCGCCTGCGTGATCGCGAGCCGGGCACAGCCGAGCCACCAAGGACCCGCCGCGGCGACGCCGTCGCCGTCCGGGCCGCGCCAGGCCAGTGCGGCGACTGCTTCCCGCATTGCGGTGGCCGGCTCGAGGCCGCGAGCCATGAGCCAGTCGTGCCTGGCGCCGACGATGCCGCACATGGCCGTGCTTCCAGCTCAGCGACCGCGGCGGGCCTGCGAGGAACGGGGGGCGCGCGGTGCGCGCCGCTTCGCCGCCGATGCACCTGGCGACGCCGTGCGCCCGAGGTAGTCCTGCAGCAGCTGCCACTGGCGGTGCAGGTCGTGCTCGCTGGTGCCGAACGGCTGCTTGAAGTAGCAGGCGAGGTGCAGCAACGGGCCGCTCTCGCCGCGGCGCTGCGCCAGGTCGGCGAACCGCACGAGGTCGAGCACGAGGGGCGCCGCCAGGATCGCGTCGCAGCCTTGCCAGGTGAACTGCAGCGACATCTTGAAGCCGAGGAAGCCTTCGAAGTGCACGAAGTCCCAGGCGGTCTTCAGGTCGTGCAGCGACGGCACGTAGTCGATGCCGACGTGGGTGTGCAGCGGGTAGCCGAGGATCGACGGCAGCAGCGCGTCCTTGGTCGCGACCTTCGCCTGCTTGTTGTCGCGGTCGGCGAGCACGCGCCCGTCGCGATCGCCGAGGATGTTGTAGCCCTGCCACGACAGCACGCGCAGGTTGCGGATGCGGAACATCGGCGCCAGCGCCGACTTCACCAGCGTCTCGCCGGTCTTGCCGTCGCAGCCCATCCACGGCGTCTTGCTCGCCGCGAACGCTTCGCGGATCGCCGGCAGCAGCGCCGAGTTGCTCGGCGTGAAGTGCACGAACGGCAGGCCCAGCGTGGCGGCGGCGTAGGCGTAGATCGCCGACGGGCGCACGGCCGCCTGCTCGTCGTTTGCGATCGCCTGTTCGAACGCGGCCAGCGTGTGGTGGCTCGGGTGGTCGGCGAGCGGCGGCTCGGTCGACGTCAGGTTGACGCAGACGACGCCGTCGAGCCGGTTGCGGCGCTGGAACGTGCGCAGGTCCTGCTGCACCTGCGCGACCATCTGCGCCAACGTGGTCGACCGCTTCGCGCCGCGGCGGCCGCGCGGCGTCTCGACCAACGCGTCGATGGTCTTGCCGGCGTTCGGCCGGATGCCGCGCACGACGTTCTTGTTGGCTGCGGCGAGGTCCTTGGCCACGGCGCGGCGCAGCGATTCGGGCAGCGAGCCGGTGCGGGCGTCGATCTCGGCCGCGTCGGCCACGTAGTCGCCGTCGCGGATCTCGTGGCCGCCGAACACGAGCTGGTCGAGTTCCTGCATCGGGATGCCGGCGCAGGCGGGCGACTCGGTGACGAGGCCGTGGGGATCTGCCAGGCCACGCGCGATGGCGCGCGTGCCGACGACGAGGGTCGTGGCGAGACCGCCGTGGGCGCCGAACAACCAGACGCCGAGGCGGCGGGAATTCTTGGGTGCGGACTTGGCCAAAGGAGGGCCGCGGAGGATAGCGGAACGGTGCCACGACTGCGCGCACGAGGGTCGGCACGCGGCGGGCCGCGGATCCGTGCCGAGCGTGGACAGCCCGCGAGGGGCGGAAGATAAGGAGACCCGTGAACCGCTCCCACCTGTGGCTCCTGCCGCTGCTGCTGGCTGTACTGGTCGGTGGCGCCTGGGTCTTCGGCCATCGCGCCGACAAGAAGGACGACCGGGAACTGCCGGTCTACGTGGTCGGCGGCGAACGCATGGCCGCCGGCGCCGAGATCTACCGGCGCGGCGAGGATGCGAAGCCGTTCACCTACCCGCCGTTCGCCGCGGTGCCGTTCGTGCCGTTCGCCGCGGTGCCGTTCGAATGGCAGCCGGCGGTCTGGTTCGGGGTCAACTTCCTGATCGTGCTGCTGCTGGTGCGCTGGCTGCACGGCTACGCGCGGCAGGACGTGCCGGGGCGGGCGCCGCCGCGCTTGTGGGCCTTCTGGCTGCTGACCGGCGTGCTCGGTGGTCGCCACGTGTTCTCGGTGCTGTCGAACCAGAGCCACGACCTGTTCATCGCCGGCCTGGTGGGGCTGGCGGCTGCATACTGGGTGCGTGGGCGCAGCGTGGCCGGGCTGTTCGTGGGGCTCGGGGCGGCGGTCAAGGCAACACCGCTGCTGTTCCTCGGCCTGTTCGGGCTGCGCGGTCGCTGGCTGGCGATCGGCTGGCTGCTCGCGGCGGCGATCCTCGCCACGGTGTCGTGCGACCTGCTGTTCCCGCGCGCCGACGGCGCCTTCTGGTGGCAGCGCTGGTTCGACGTCAACCTGCGTGGGCTCGAGGTCGGCGGGGCCGCGAGCCAGTCCGGGATCTGGAACTCGCACAGCTACCTCAACCAGAGCCTGTCCGGCACGCTGGTCCGGCTGTTCACGCCGACGACCAGCGCGGTCAAGTTCGTCGAGGGTGCTGTCGGCACGGTCCTGGTTGCCGAGTTGCCGACCGGCGTGTTCAAGATCGTCAACTGGTCGGCGCAACTGCTCGTGCTCGGCCTCGTCTCTCTCGGCGTGATCGGCGCAGGCCGGGCGGTTCGGGCGGCACGCGATCCGATCGCGATGCAGCGGTGCGTCGCGCTGGGCGAAGTCGGCGCCGTCGTCTGCGGCATGGTGTTGCTGTCGCCGCAGAGCAGCAAGTCGCACTTCTGCGTGTGGCTGTTCCCGGTGGCCTACCTGGCCGACCGGCTCCTGCGTGGGCCGCGCGATCGTCTCGCCACCGTGTTGCTGGCCGCCGCCGCGATCACCGGCCTGCTCGCCAAGGACGTGCTCGGCAAGGAGCTCGGCAACACCTTGCTCGCCTACGGCAACGTGACGTGGGCGACGGTGCTGCTGCTGCTGGCGACGGTGCGGTGCCTGTGGATCGCGCGCCGGACGGAGGGTGCGTCCGATGGTCGCAGCTAGGCCGAACGGCATCGCGGCGGGCCTGCTGCTGGCCGCGACGCTCGCGGCGTGCGGCGCCGCGGCGCCGGCGGGCCTCGTCGGCGACGAGCTGCTGTTGCCGCACCAGCTGCGCGAAGCCTCGGCGGTGACCACCGTCGACGCCGACACGGTCGCCTGCGTGCAGGACGAAGTCGGCGCGCTGTACTTCGTGTCGCTGTCCGGGGCGCAGCCGGTGCGCAAGGTCGAGTTCGGACCGCGCGGCGACTACGAAGGGCTGGTGCGCGTGGGCGACGTCTACTGGGTGCTGCGCGCCGACGGCGTGCTGCTCGAGCTGCAGCGCTCCGGCGAACGCTTCCGCATCGCCCGTTCGGTGTCGTTGCCGGCCGGCTTCCGCGACTGGGAGGCCCTTTGCCACGATCCGGCGAGTGGTCGCCTGCTGGTCCTGCCGAAGGATCGCCCGTCGGGCGACAAGGACACGCGCGACCAGCGCCCGGTGTTCGCCGTCGATCCGGTCACGGCGGTCGTCGATGCCGAGCCGTTCGCCGTGTGGCGGCGCAGCATGTGGCTCGACCAGGCGCTGGCGCGCGGCTTCGACGTGCCGGTGCGCACCAACGACAAGGGCAAGGAGAAGGTGCAGCTCGAGCTCGCGTTCAGCGAGATCCTGGCGGCGCGCGAACGCGACCAGTTCCTGCTGCTGGCGGCGGGGGATCGGGTGCTGCTGCGCGTCGATCGCGACGGTCGCCTGCTCGGCCTGCTGCGGCTCGATCCGACCCGCTTGCCGCAGGCCGAGGGCATGACGTTCCTCGCCGATGGGCGATTGCTGGTGGTCAGCGAGGCGGATGGCGGGCAAGCGCGTGGCGTCGTGGTGACACCGCCGTGAGCCGATCGCCGGCGCTGGCGTGCCCTGCGGCTCAGCGACCGCGGTAGCGCAGTGCTGCGTCGGAGCGCAGCAGGGAGAGATCGTCGGGCTGGTGCTGCTCCGGGGCGATCTCTTCCCGATCCGTCGTGCTGGCCAGTTCGATCGCGCCCTTCGTGTCGCCGTTGGCGAACAGCACCTCGGCGCGGACCAACAGCGTCCACGCCCCCTTGGCCGGGATGGCCATGGTCTGGTTGTGCTCGCGGAACACCGCCATGCGATGCGCCGCCAGCACGGGATCGCGCAGTTCCGGTGGGGTGTCGGGGGCGACGTGCAGCCAGGCATCCTCGAGCAGCGTGTGCACGTACCACTTGCCGCGTCCCACGGGCGGTCGACGCGTCAACGCGACGGCGAATTGCTCCGCGGCGAGTTGTGGTTGGCCCAGCCGTGCCAACCCCATGCCGAGATACGAAGCTGCTTCCTGCCGCTGGAACCCGGGCTCGGCCATGCGCAGCCACAGGCGGGAGTTGGCGACGAGCCCCGGCCAGTCGCGGTTGGTGACCTTCATCGCGGCCAGGGCCTGGGGGTTCCGCGCGCGCGACCAGCGGGGGAACTCGCACTCGCGCGCCAGTTCAGCGGCGGCCTCGTACCGCGCGTTGACGAACAGCTCCGCCAGCCGGTCGTTGTAGAAGTAGCGGCGCTCGGGGTTCGCTTTGCTCCATGCCTCCCAGGCCGCGTCGATCATGGTCAACAGGCGCTTGCGCTCTGGATCCACGTGCTGGCCGGCGCTGGCGTTCAAGACTGCACGGGGGAGGCGCGCTTCCCGATACATCAGCTCGCGCAGGAGCAGGTTCAGGCTGTTCGACGGGGCGTTGGCGCGAGCGACGATCTCGCGAATGACGTCGGTCGCCGGCCCTTCGCCGTGGGTGGCACAGAAGATCGCATCGAGCAGGGCGCGCTGCGTCGGTGACAGCAGGTGACCGTAGGTGCGCAGCAGGGTCGCATACCCCGTGTCGTCGCCGCTGCGCAGCAGCAGCAGCCCGTGGCGCCACACGATCTCTTCGCTCGGAGATCCTGCGGCCAGCAACCGCTCGCCGACCTTGCTCAGTTCTCGCAGGCGCGCGTCGGAGCCCAGCCGCTGGCGCGTCGTGAAGTCGGGGCCGCTCACGAGCCAGAGTTCGAGCGGCAGGGCCAGCTGGTGCGGCGGCAGCGCGGCGGCGGCTTCGAGCTTGGCGAAGCGCGCTTCCCCAGCCTCCTCGTCGAAGTCGCACCAGGCGGCCGCGGTCCAGGCCATGGGGGCACTCTGCTCGCCGAAGCTGCTCGCCATGGCGCGTTCGATCGCCGCGAGGCCGGATCGATCCTGGCTCCAGCCCATCACCAGCGCCTGCAGGCCCTGCAGCAGCGGGTCCTGCTGGTAGGCGAAGCCAGCCTCGTCGAGCGCGGCCGCCGCTTCGTCGGTCGCCAGTTCGGTGGCGCGGTCGTTGGCGTACCAGAAGCGGTCGATGGCGAGCAGGAAGCGCGACAGCGCATCCGGCCGCGTGCGCAGTTCGGCGGTCGTCGCCGCATCGAAGAACGCCTTGCCGGCGCGCATCTTGGCGACCAGCGGCGCCAGTGCCGGCTCCTGCGCGATGTCGCTCGCGAACTCGTCGAGCAGTGCGTTCGCTTGCTGCGGCGCGCGTTCGTGCACCAGGCTCAGCAGGCAGACGAGCCCGAACGGGCGCGGATCGAGCTGCTGGGCGAGGCGCAACTGCTGCAGCGAGTGCTCGATCGGGCGCAGCTCGAAGACCTGGTCGAGGTAGCCGGCCTGCCGCAGGTGCGCCGCCTGGCGCTGCTGTTCCTCGAGGCGCGATTGGGCGATGCGCGGCAGCTGGGCGGCAAGGTAGCCGCCGGTGCCGACCAGCAGCGGCAGCAGCACCAGCAGCGAGATCGTCAGCGAGGCCTTCCACGGTTCGACGTGCACCCAGCGCTGCAGGCGCTGCAGGCGCGTCAGCGGGCGAGCGCTGACCGGGCGGTGGTCGAGGAACGCGGCGAGGTCGTCGGCGAACGCTTCGGCGGAGGCGTAGCGGTGCTGGCGCTCCGGCGCGATCGCCTTGTGCACGATGTTGACCAGGTCCTCGGCGACGTCGGTCACCGTGTCGAGGCGCGGCACCCGCCCGCTTTCCACCGTCGTCAGGATGCGTGCGAGGTCGAGCTTCTGCAGCGGCTGCGTGCGCGACAGCGCCTCGTAGAGCGTCATGCCGAGCGCGTAGACGTCGGTGTGGGCGCCGAGCTGCTTGTCGAGGCGGCGGATCTGCTCGGGGGCGGCGTAGAGCGGCGTGCCGGCGAACGTGCGCGTGTGCGTCGCCGCGAGATCGATCTCGCGCACGACGCCGAAGTCGGCGAGCAACGGCGTGCCGTCGCGGCGGATCAGCACGTTCGACGGCTTGATGTCGAGGTGCAGCAGGCCCGCCTGGTGCACGCGGTGCAGCGCCCGCGCCACGTCGTGCAGCATGCGGACGAAGAACCGTACGGCGGTCGCCTCGAGCTTGGCCGCGAGTTCGGGCTGCGTGCCGAGCGCCGTCGTGACCACCGCCATGTCGCCGTCGCGCGGCGGCCGGTCGAGGCAGCGCAGCAGGCCCGCCAGCGTCAGGCCGTCGATCCACTCCATGGCGATCGCGACCGTGTCGTCGACCTCGACGATGTCGTGGATGGCGACGATGTTCGGGTGCGAGACCCGCGCCATCGCCCGCGCTTCCTGCAGCAGGCGCTGCTGCGCGGCGGCATCGCTGCCGAGCCACTTCGGCGCGATCTTGAGTGCGACGTGACGACCGAGCGTGTCCTGGCGCGCGAGGTGGACGGTGCTCATGCCGCCGTGGCCGATCTCGCCGAGCAGCGTGTAGCCCGGTACCACGAGGCGGGTCGGGGGCTTGGGCTGGCTCCCGCGCAGCGATTCCAGCAGGTCCGGCAGGCGGCTGCGCACCGCCGGGTCGGCGAGGTCGTCGCTGGACAGGCTGATCGTCTTGCCGGCGGCGAGGTCGTCGGCGAGCCGCTGGCGGAGGCGCTCGGTGTCGGGCAGGCGGCGCGTTGGTTCCTCGCTCATCGGCTCACCCGTCGGTCGGCAGCCAGCGCAGCAGCGCCAGGACCGCGAGGCCGTAGCACAGGCCCGAGACGATCAGCGGCACGTCGCGGAACAGCAGCCGCGCCGGGTCGCCGCCTTCGCTCTTGCGGTAGACGAGGAACAGATAGCGGAACACCCCGTAGGTGACGATCGGCACCGTGTACATCAGCCGATCGGTGTGGTGGCGCGCCACCGTGTCCGGGCTCACCGTGTAGAGCGCGTAGGTCAGGATGCTGAGCGCCGCCAGCGGGCCGATCAGCATGTTCAGGAAGCTCGCCGTGTAGTCCGACATCGTCGCGCGCGTCTGGCCGCTCGCTTCGCCCTGCTTCGACAGCTCCTCGTAGCGTTTGCAGAACGCCAGGAACAACGCGAAGAAGAACGTGCACAGCAGCAGCCAGCGCGAGGCGTCGACCTGGATCGCGGCGGCGCCGGCCTGCACGCGCAGCTGGAAGCCCAGCGCGATGCACATGCAGTCGATGACGACGAGGCGCTTCAGCAGGAACGAGTAGGCGACGTTCAGCACCAGATACGACGCCGGCCACAGCACGAACGGCCGCCAGGAGACCTGCGTCGGCACCTGCCAGGCGAACAGGCCGCAGGCGGCGAGCGTTCCGAAGAACGTCAGCCAGGCGCTGCCGACGGACAGTCGTCCGGACGCGATCGGGCGCTTCTTCTTCTTCGGGTGGCGCGCGTCTTCTTCCTTGTCCTTGATGTCGTTCAGCAGGTAGATCGTGCTGGCGGCGAAGCAGAATGCCGCGAACGCGAGCAGTGCCTCGCCCCACGCGTACAGCTCGAAGGCCTTGGGCGTGAACAGCAGTGGCACCAGCACCAGCAGGTTCTTCACCCACTGATGCGGTCGCATGGCTTCGACGAACGGCGGCATCGGCGGAGGATCATTGGGCGATGCCGCAGCAAGGCAAGCGGCTGTGCCTCGAACTGCGACTGCTGGGGACCGCACCTCGGTAGCGGTGAATACGGCCATCGGCGGGGCAACGCGTCCTTGGCGGGCGATCGGCCGCTCCGTACTGTGCTCGCCGCTCATGGCGAACGCTCGCACGCAAGGCCTCGATGGCCTGTTCCGCCCGCGCTCGGTCGCGGTCATCGGTGCCTCGCGGCGCCCCGGTTCGATCGGACGCCAGGTCGTCGCCAACCTGATCCAGGGCGGCTTCCAGGGGCCGGTCTATCCGGTCAATCCGAAGGCCGAGGTCGTGCTGTCGGTGCCGGCGTACCCGTCGGTGCGCGCGATCCCCGGGCCGGTCGACCTGGCGGTGCTGGTGGTGCCGCCGGACGCGGCGCTGAAGGCGGCGGAAGAGTGCGGCAAGAAGGGCGTGAAGGGGCTGGTGGTCATCACCGCCGGGTTCCGCGAGATCGGCGGCATCGGCATCGAACGCGAGGACAAGCTGCGCGCGATCGCCGATCGCTACGGCATGCGCGTCATCGGCCCGAACTGCATGGGCATCATCAACACCGAGCCGGAGTTCGCGTGCAACGCGAGCTTCTCGGCGACGCCGCCGCCGACGGGATCGGTGGCGATGGTGTCGCAGTCGGGTGCGCTCGGCGAGGCGATCCTGGCCGACGCCGCGCAGGCCGGGCTCGGCGTGGCGATGTTCGCGTCGGTCGGCAACCGCGCCGACGTCACCGCCGCCG
>JBILEY010000409.1:0-4780 GCA_044351865.1 Planctomycetota bacterium
CAGCGCCTCTCGGGGACGCCGCAACGCGGGGCCCCCAACCGCGAGGTCGGCGCATTCGACCCAGCTGAGGCCTCCATTCGGGCCGCCCGCCGGCGGCGTCACTCGTGCGGCGCCACCGGCAGCCAGAAGTGGAACGAAGCCCCCTGGCCGGGCGTGCTCTCGACCTCGAGCGTGCCGCCGTAGCCCTCGACGATGCTCTTGCTGATCGACAAGCCGAGCCCGGTGCCGCCGCGTGCGCGTTTGGTCGTCACGAACGGTTCGAACACGCGCAACCCGAGTTGCCCCGGCAGCCCCGGCCCGTTGTCGCGCACCGTCGTCCGGATGCCACCCTTCTCGGCGATGGCCGAGAGCCACACCGAGCGCACGTCGCGCTCGACCGACAGCAGCGCGTCCTTGGCGTTGATCAGCAGGTTCAACAGCACCTGCTGCAGCCGCTGCGGCCGCGCCAGCACCTGCGGCAGGTCGTCGGCGACGTCGATCTGCAGGCGCAGACCGTGGCGCTTCCAGTTCTCGCCGACCAGGCGCAGCGTGCGCTGCACGACCTCTGGGATCGACGTCGGCTGCGGCGCATCGCGGTCGTCGCGCGCGAACTGCAGCAGGTCGCCGACGATGTCGGCGATGCGCTTGCCCTCCTCGATGATCACCTGGCAGTTCGAGGTCGCGTCGTCGCCGTCCTGGATCAGCTGCGCGCAGTTGATGACGGTGTTGATCGGGTTGTTGATCTCGTGCGCGACGCCGGCCGCGAGCTCGCCGACGGCGGCCAGGCGTTCGGCCTGCGTCAGCTTGGTCTGCATGTCCTTGCGGTCGCTGATGTCGCGGATCACCGCGGTGAAGAAGCGGCGGCCGTCGTTCCTGCCCTCGCCGACCGACAGGTCGATCGGGAAGTGACTGCCGTCCTTGTGCAGGCCGACCACCTCGCGCCCGATGCCGATGATGCGCCGCTCGCCGGTCGTCTGGTAGCGATGCAGGTAGCCGTCGTGTTCCTGCTGGTAGGGGGCCGGCATCAGCATGCTGACGTTGCGGCCGATCACCTCTTCGAGCGTGTAGCCGAACATGCGCTCGGCGGCGCCGTTGAACGTCTCGATGCGTCCCTGCGCGTCGATGGTGACGATGCCCTCGGTCGCAGTGTCGACGATCGCCTGCCACCGCGCGGCGTGGCTGGCGGCGGTGGCCTGCGCCTCGGCACGTTCGCGCTCGGCGTCGCTGACGCTGGCCTGCAGCGTGCGGCGGGTGCGGCTGTAGCGCCAAGGGCGCAGCAGGGCGGCCAGCGTGGTCGCGCCGGCGAGAGCATGCGCGGGCAGGTGCCACGGGCTGAGCGGGTCGACGACCAGGGCGATGGCCCAGGTGATGGCCGTGATCGTCCAGGCGATGAGGAGGTGGCGCATGGCGAGCGAGCGACCCTGGGAGGCGCTCCGGGAAGCGCTTCCTTACCGCTCCGGCCGCGACGGCGTCTACGGCAAAGGTCGTGGGTCACTACGAACTCCGGCTGTACGCGGCCTCCGTCCGACGGCTGCCACAATCTCCGCCGTGATTCTCGCCCTCGCTCCCACAGGTCGTCGCCCATGGCCCGCATCGTCCTGATCGACGACGAAGCGCGTCTGCTGCAGACGCTCGCACGCTTCCTCGAACAGCAGGGCCACGAGGTCCTGCGCGGCCCGAACTTCCAGGCCGTGGAGCAGCACCTGCGGCCGGGGCGCTTCGAAGTCCTGATCACCGACATCGTCATGCCCGACTTCGACGGCATGAAGGTGCTGCGCGAAGTGGTGGAGACGCGGCAGTGCCAGGAGCCGGTGATCCTGATCACCGGCGAGCCCAACCTGCAGACGGCGTCGGAAGCGGTGCGGCGCGGTGCGTTCGACTACATCAGCAAGCCGGTCACCAAGGACAAGCTGCTCGAGGCGGTGTCGCGCGGCCTGCGGCACGTGCAGCTGCTGCGCGAGCGCGACCACGCGCGGCAGATGGAGATGCAGCTGCTGAAGAACCTCGCCGCGCTCGGCGAGTCGGCGTCGGTGCTGACGCACGAGATCCGCACGCCGATCACCAGCCTGCGCCACGCGCTGCGCGCCGTCGGCGAGAAGCTCGGCGTCGAGGACCGCGTGCTGATCGAGGAGTTCGTCGGCAACCTGAACCGCATCGAACGCATGCTCGGCCAGACGTTGTCGTTCGCGAAGCCGCTGAAGCCGAACCGCCAGGACGTCGTCGTCGCCGAGCTGGTGCAGCGCGTCGTGGGGGAGGTGTCGCTGCTGCCGTCGTTCGCCGGCATGTCGGTCGACGTGCACTGCGACGCCGATCTGCGTGCGCACTTCGACCCGCAGCTGGTCGGCGAAGTGCTGACCAACCTGCTGCGCAACGCGGCGGAGGCCTGCGGCAGCAAGGGCCACGTCGAGCTGCGGGTCGAGCGTGCTGGCGACGGCCTGGTGGTGGACGTAGCCGACGATGGGCCCGGCGTGCCTCCGAACTTGCGCGAAGAAATCTTCAAGCCGTTCCGCAGTTCGAAGGACTATGGCACGGGCATCGGCCTCGCCTTCTGTCGTAAGGTGGTCGAGTCCCACGGCGGTGCGATCGAACTCGTCTCCCGACCCGGGGACGGCGCGTGTTTCCACGTGTCGTTGCCACAGTCCCTGACCCCGGGCGCCAGGCCTTCCGGAGCAATCCCATGACCGACAAACAAGCGATCTCGATCCTGCTGATCGACGACCAGGCGATCGTCCGCGCGGCCTTCAAGTCCCTGCTCGAACGCATCCCGCACTTCAAGGTCGTGGGCGACGCGCCCGACGCACGCGGCGGTGTCGAACTCGCCGCCAAGCTGAAGCCCGACGTCGCCATCCTCGACATCACGATGGCCGGCATGTCCGGCATCGACGCGGTCGGCCCGCTGAAGAAGGCGTCGCCGCAGACGCGTGTGCTGATGGCTTCGCAGCACGAGGGCATGAAGTTCGTGCAGCAGGCGCTGCAGGCCGGCGCCGACGGCTACCTGTCGAAGGACAGCGAGCCCGAGGAGCTGTCGCTGGCGATCGAAGCGATCCGCCGCGGCGACTCCTACCTGTCGCCGAAGGTCGCCAACGGCATCATGGCGCGCGCCGTTCGCGGCGAGGCGCCGACGCCGAGCGACACCGGTTCGCTGTCGGTGCTGACGCCGCGTGAGCGCGAGGTGTTCCAGCTGTTGGCGCTCGGCAAGGCCAACAAGGAAGTCGCGGCGCTGCTCGGTCTGTCGCTCGGCACGGTGAAGAAGCACCGCGAGAACCTGCAGCGCAAGCTCGACTGCCACTCGGCGGCAGAGCTGGCCCGCCTCGCGATCCGCGAAGGCCTGCTGAACGTCTGATCGGTGACGCGCCGATGGCTGGCAAGCCGGCCGCAGGCGCGTGCTGGTCGGTCGCGCACGCGCCTGAGGGCGCCGTGCCGGCGCCCTCAGGCGGTGCGCGGCACCTCGTGCACGCTCAGCCGCCCGTGCCGCAGCCAGCCCTCGGTCAGCAACCACGTGCGCGCATCCGCCACCGGCCGCACGACCGCCTCGAGGCCGAGGACCGTGATCTGTTCGCGGAAGCCGTCGAACCACGGCGCCGAGGTGAAGTTGTCGACGGCCTGCGCCACGTGGACCTCGCGACCTTCGGCCGCGTGCTTCTTGCCGTTGCCGAACAGGTAGCGCAGCGTGTTCCGCACTTCGCGCGGCGACTTCAGGATGTGGTCGTGGTAGCGATCGGCGAACACGCTGCCGCGGCGAGCCCACAGCTTGTTCAGTGCCTTGGCGATGCGGATCAGCAGGCCCTGCAGGCCGCGGGAGAGCGCGGCGCGGGATTCGGCTTCGCAGAGCAGGTGGAGGTGGTCGTTGAGGACCGCGTAGTGGCAGAGGCGGAAGGTGCCGGCGAGATTGCGGGCGCAGCCGGCCGCGAACGCCGCGCGCAGTGCTTCGTATTCGCGTCGGTTGCGCAAGCGCGGCAGGCCGCTGCGCAGCTTGATCGTCACGTGCACCGGGAAGCGCTTAGCGAGCGGTGCCCGCTCGCGGTGGTCGACGCCGGGCCGGCCCGAGACCTTCGGCTTGCGACCTGCGCCGATCCGGGCGCCACCACGCCCGGATCGGAACGGCAGCAGCGGGGCCTCTTCGCTGCTTCTCGCTCGACGGCCTTCCGTGGGACCGCCGTCCGTGCGCCCACCCGCCGAGCGCTTGCCACGAAGTGCCTTCGGCTCGCCGATGGGAGGTCGGTCGGTCGCGTTCTCGCTGGTAGATGTCCGTCGGGGCGCGGTCATCGCTCTTTGATTGCGCGGATATTAGCGACGACGGGGACGGAGTTCAAGCACGACCTCGGGTGCAGACCGGTTAGATCCTTTACAGGTCAGACCGACTTAGGAGCTGACACTGACCGGGAACATGGTTGACACTGCCCTCGAGCGGGACGTCGTCCTTGGTTGCTCGTGCAGCACTTCCAGGGGAAGCGGGGAGATGCAGCGTCCACCGCCTGCAGCGCCCTGGTCGAAGCCCCGCGCCGCAAGGCCGCCTGAACACACCTACGCCGCTTTCTATCCGGGCTCGGCTGGATCCACGGTCTGCGGGCTGCACGCCCACCGCGGAGGTCACTCCCGAATGTCACCCATGTGCCCGGACAGAGTCGTCACCCCATCGGCGAGATGGGCCACCGAGGGGCCGCCGCACGGGCTTCCCCCGGCGTCAGGCCTTCGGCACCGCGCGTTCGACCAGCGCCTGGTAGTAGGGCCCGCTCGGCCGCAGTTCGCTGCGGTAGAGCACGAGGCTCTCCGGCGCGAACGGCTTGCCCTTCAGTTGGTC
>JBILEY010000410.1:0-4774 GCA_044351865.1 Planctomycetota bacterium
AGCCGAGCACCTCGCACAGGATGTGGGCGCCGCGCTTCTTCGCGTGCTCGTACTCCTCGAGCACCAGCGCCGCCGCCCCTTCGCCCATGACGAAGCCGTCGCGGTCGCGGTCGAACGGGCGCGAGGCACGCTTGGGGTCGTCGTTGCGGGTCGACACCGCGCGCAGGGCGCAGAAGCCGCCGAGGCCGAGTTCGGTCGTCGCCGCTTCGCTGCCGCCGGTCAGCATGATCTCGGCTTCGCCGTACTGGATCGTGCGCATGGCGAGGCCAATCGCGTGGCTCGACGAAGCGCAGGCCGACGAGGTCACGTAGCAGGTGCCCATCAGGCCAAAGCGGATCGCAGCCTGGCCGGCCATGGCGTTGGCCATGATCTTCGGGATGAAGAACGGGCTGATGCGGTTGGCGCCGCGCTCGACCTGCAGCACCTTGCTGGCCTCGATCTCGTGGATGCCCCCGATGCCGGTGCCGGTGATGCAGCCGCCGCGCGTGCGGTCTTCCTTGCCCATGTCGAGCCCGGAGGCCTTCATCGCCTCGTCGGCGGCGACCAGGTAGTACTGGGTGAACTTCTCGATGCGCTTGCTCTCGTTGCCGGGGAAGAAGCGCTCGGTGTCCCAGTTCCACACCTCGCACGCGAACTTGCACGAGTGCTTGCTGGTGTCGAAGCGGGTGATCAGGCCCGCCCCGGAGACGCCCTTCAGCAGGTTGTCCCAGTTGGTGGCCATGTCGAGGCCCAGCGAGGAGACGGCCCCGACTCCGGTGATGACGACGCGACGTCTTGCCATGGTGGTAGTGCAGGACGGCTCGACGGCTCACGCCGACGACCGCCCGTGGGTGGATACCAGGAAGGCGCCGCGGGTAGGCCCCGCGGCTCGATCAGGCCAGGGAAATCCGGCCCGCAACGGTTGGACCGGTCGGCTCAGCCGGCCAGCTTGGCGCTGATGTACTTCACCGCGTCGCCGACGGTCTGGATCTTCTCGGCGTCTTCGTCCGGGATGTTGATCTCGAACTCGTCCTCGAACTCCATGACCAGCTCGACGGTGTCCAGCGAGTCGGCGCCGAGGTCGTTGATGAACGACGTCTCCGCCGAAATCTTGTCCGGGCTGGTGGTCAGCTGCTTGCAGACGATGGTGTGGACGCGCTCTTGGATGTTCTCAGCCTTCGACACGATGTTGCCTCTTGCGAAACGAAGTTGGGATGCGAGTTAGCCGGGAGGAACCCGGGGACGATCAGGGAGTTTCGGGGTCGCTGCAGCGCGGACGACGACCTGCTGCCAGGTCGCGGTCCACGCGAGGGGTCACTAGCCTAGCTACAGGGTCATGCCTCCGTCCACCACGAGAGTCTGCCCCGTGACGTAGGACGCGGCGTCGCTGCACAGGAACGCCACCACCTGGGCCACGTCCTCGGGCTTGCCGAAGCGGGCCAGCGGGATCTGCTTCATCATCTCGGTGCGCACGTCCGGCGTCAGCACCGACGTCATGTCGGTCTCGATGAAGCCCGGGGCGACGACGTTGACGGTGATGCTGCGGCCGGCGAACTCTTGCGCCAGCGACTTCGACAGGCCGATCAGGCCCGCCTTGCTGGCGGCGTAGTTGGCCTGGCCGGCGTTGCCGGAGATGCCGACGACGGAGCCGACGTTGACGATGCGGCCGCCGCGGGCCTTGGCCATCGCGCGGGCGAACGCCTTGCAGACGAGGAAGGCACCGCGCAGGTTGGTCGCCAGCACCGCGTCGAAGTCGTCCTCGCTCATGCGCAGGAACAGGCCGTCGCGGGTGATGCCAGCGTTGTTGACCAGGAAGTCCAGCTTGCCGGAGCGCTCGAGCAGCGTCTTGGCGAGCGCTTCGACCGCGGCCGCCGAACCGACGTCGCAGACCATTGCGCTGGCCTTGACTGCCGTGGCCTTGCCAGCACCACCGGTCGCGGCAGCGATCGCCGCCAGCGTGTCGGCGCAGCCGCCTTCCTTCGTCGACGTGCAGTAGACCTCGGCCCCGCCGGCGGCGAGGGCTGTGGCGATGGCGCGGCCGATGCCGCGCGAAGCGCCGGTGACGAGAGCGACTTTGCCTGCGAACTGCATGGGGGCTGCGGCGATCGGTTGCGGTGAGGTCGGGGAAGTTCAGGTCAGGGCGGCGGGATCACCAGCGGAGCAGCAGGTGGCCCCAGGCCATGCCGGCGCCGAACGCGGGCATGACGACGAGCTTGCCCTTCTGCAGGCGGCCGGCGTCCAGCGCTTCGCGCAGGGCGATCGGCACCGACGCCGCCGACGTGTTGCCGTAGCGGTCGATGTTGGTGAACACCATGTCCATGGGCAGGCCGACCTGCTCCATCGCCGACTCGATGATGCGCTGGTTGACCTGGTGCGGCACGATCAGGCCGATCTGCTCGCGGCCATACTTGTCGACCACTGCCTGCACCAGCTCGGCGAAGACGCGGACCGCGAAGCGGAACACCTTCGTCCCGCCCATCTTCATGTAGTGCAGCCGCTGCTCGACGGTGCTGGCCGTGGCCGGGTGACGGCTGCCGCCGGCCGGCTGCGCCAGGATGCCCTCGGCGCCGCCTTCCATCGCGATCGAACCGCCGAGGAACTCGCCGCGGCCGGCGCGGTCGAGCGACGTGTAGACCGCGGCACCGGCACCGTCGCCGAACAACACGCAGGTGTTGCGATCGGAGTAGTCGAGGATGCGGCTCAGGATCTCCGCCCCCACCACCAGGATCGTCTTCGCCTGGCCCGACTGGATCATGCCGGCGGCGACCTGCGACGCGAAGACGAAGCCGCTGCAGGCGGCGCCGAGGTCGAACCCACCGGCGCGCTTGGCGCCGAGGTCGAGGCCGAGGCGGCACGCCGTCGCCGGGAACGGCTGGTCGCCGGTCACCGTCGCACAGATCACCAGGTCGATGTCGTTCGGATCGATCTTGGCATCGGCGATCGCCTGCTGCGCCGCCTGCAGGGCCAGCGTGCTGGTCACCTGCCCCTCGGCGGCAATGCGCCGTTCGCGGATGCCGGTGCGCTGCACGATCCAATCGTCGGAGGTGTCGACGATCTTCTCGAGGTCCTGGTTGGTGAGCCGGCGCTCGGGCACGTAGCGGCCGAGTCCGGCCATGCCAACGGGAATCAAGCCAGCCATGGCGAAGGCTCCTTACGAGAGGGCAAAAGGGAAGGCGGGCGCCGCCGCGGCGCCGCGCGCCATGGGATCAGCACGTCGATCATCCGTTCGCGTCGGGAGCCAGCAAGGACGAGGCCTTGGCTGCGGCGACGATGTGACGATTGACCTCGGCCTCCATCGCCCGACACGCGAAGCGGATCGCGTTGGCGAACGCTGGCGCGCGCGAGCGGCCGTGGCAGATGGTGACGATGCCCTCGACGCCGAGCAGCAGCGCACCGCCATACTCGGAGAAGTCGACGCGCGGCATCACGCCCGCCTGCACCTGCTTCATCGCCTTGCCGTCGACGCCGGCCTGCTGCATCAGGCCGAACATCACACGCAGCAGGTACTCGGCGACGCCCTCGCTGACCTTCAGAAGCACGTTGCCAGTGAAGCCGTCGGTGACGACGACGTGGCAGTCGCCCGAGAAGACCTCGAGGCCTTCGACGTTGCCATGGAAGTTGATCGGCAGCTGCTTCATCAGCGCGCGCGCCTCGCGCACCAGCGGGTTGCCCTTCAGCTCCTCGCTGCCGATGTTCAGGATGCCGACGCGCGGTTCGGCGACGCCGAGCGTGCCGCGGTAGTAGGCCGAGCCCATCAGCGCGTACTGCGCCAGGTGCAACGCCTTCGGCATCGGGTTGGCGCCGACGTCCAGCACGAGGAACGGATGCTTCTCGCCGGCAATGATGGCGCCGATCGCCGGCCGGCGGATGCCCTCGAGGCAGCGCAGGCCAAGCGTCGCGGCGGCGACCACGGTGCCAGTCGATCCGGCGCTGACGAAGGCGCCAGCGCGGCCTTCCTTCAGCTCGTTGATGCCGAGCGCGATGCTGTTGCGCGGCTTCTTCTTCATTGCGTCCGTCGGCGTGTCGGTGTCGGCGAGCACGTCCGGGGCGTCGACGATCGTCAGGCCTTCCGCCGCGACATTCTGCTCGCGCAGGGCCGTCAGCACCGCGTCGCGCGGGCCGGTCAGCACCAACTGCTCGGGCTTGACGAAGCCGCGATGCAGGGCGAGCGCAACACCGGCGATGCACTCCTTCGGGGCGTGATCACCACCGAACGCGTCGAGTACTACCTTGGTCATGGCACGACTCCGGACTCGGGAAGCAAAGACGGCGGGCGCAGGGGAGAACCCGGGTGCGTTCCTGGAACGGCCGGGAGGTTCCGGCTCGTCACGCACCGCGGCGCAACTGCGGTCGCTGGACTGCCCTCACAGCTCCCCCTCGCGTCATTGGGCGCGGGGAAACCGAAGGCGCCAGGGCGAGATCGCTGCAGCGCCGCTCCGGGATCCCGTTTGGGATCACCCTTGCGGGCTCACCCGTGTTCGACTTCACCCATTGTCAGCAGCGAGGATGTGACGGCCGCGATAGTGGCCGCACGCCTTGCAGATCGTGTGCGGCTTGATCATCGCGCCGCAGTGCGTGCAGCGCACGAGCTGCGCGCGCTCCAAGGCCAGGTGGGCGCGGCGGTGGCCCTTGCTCGCGCGACTCAGCTTTCTCTTCGGATTTGCCATGTTCGGATGCGTTCCTTCGCGGCTGCGGAGAACGAGGATTACCTCGGGTTCGCAGCCAGTTGAGGGGCGAGGACATTACGGTTCGCGCGCGCGAAGTCAACGCAGCGGCTGCCCAGGACGCAGACGCT
>JBILEY010000081.1:0-15675 GCA_044351865.1 Planctomycetota bacterium
AGCTTCTTCGCGCCCGACGTCGTCTGGTCGCTGCTGTTCGTGGTGCACGCGTTCGCGCTGGTGCCGAGCCTGCAAGTGCACGCGCTGACGCGGCGACGCGACGACGTGCCGCCTGCCCTGCTGCGGTGGTCGATGCGCGCGAGCTTCGGCCGCACGCTGGCGATCGGCGCGATCACGGCCGCACTGTTCGTCGCCCTGCCGCGCGACTTCCGCCGCGAAGGCTGGCTCGGCACCGCGCTGGCTCTGCGCGAACAAGCCGAAGCCGGCCTCGCCGAGCGCATCCGCATCGACGACGAACGGCCGACGCACCTCGGCGAGGACGTCGTCGCCGAGTTCGAACCGATCGCCGGTGCGGGGGCTGGCGCCGAGAGTGTGCCGACCCACTGGCGCGCGATCGCCTTCGGCGCGTTCGACGGCGGCAGCTGGACGCCACAAGACCAGGCGCAGCTCGGCAATCGTCACGGCTCCGACGCGCCGTGGCGCCCCGACGGCGGCGGTGGCTTCCGCCGCGGCGACGCGGCCACGAAGGCGACGCCGTCGTTGCGCGTGCGCCTGCACGACGCGTCGCCACGCCGACTGCCGCTGCCGCTGGCGGCGACGCACGTGCAACTGGGCCGCAACCCCGGGGTCCTGCTCGACCCGAAGCCGTTCGGCGGGTTCGCGGTGCGGCGCCAGGGCGGCGGCGTCGAGGGCCCGCTGTCCTACGAGATCGCTCTCGGCGACCCGCCGCCCACAGCCCCGAGCCGGCGCGTCGTCGCCTACTTCACGGCGCTGCCGCCGCAGGGCGTGCCGGACATCGTGCACACGCTGGCCGCACAACTGCGCCGCGAGCAACCGGCCGAAGCCGATACGTTGGCGCTCGCGCACGCGACCGCCGCGTGGCTCGAACGCCACCGCCGCTACCAGCTGCCTGGTGGACCAGGCTTCGCGCGCAACCTCGGCGAGTTCCTGCTCGGCAGCGGTGCCGGCCACTGCGAGTACTTCGCCACGGCGCTGGCGCTGCTGCTGCGCACGCAAGGGGTGCCGTGCCGTCTCGTCGGTGGCTACCTGACCAGCGAATGGGATCCGCAGCGACGCGCCGTCGTTGCGCGCAGCAAGAACGCGCACGCGTGGGTCGAGGTGCTCGACGACGCCGGCCGTTGGCACACGATCGACGGCACGCCGGCGGCGGACCTCGCCCAGGCGCTGCAACCCGAGCAGAGCACCTTCGGCGCGTTGCGCGCCGAACTCGAGCGTTGGTGGGCCGCAGTCACCGGCTTCGGCCAGGCCGACCGCACCCGCTGGGCCGAGGCGATCGCCGCCGCTGGGCGAGAGCACCCGTTCGCCCTCGGCTGCACGCTGGCGGCGCTGTTCCTGCTGCTCTACCTTGCGCGGCGACGACGGCACCTGCCGACCACGATCGCACACCTGCAACGCGCCATCCGCGGCACAGGGCTCCACCTGCACGCCGGCGAGACGCCGCGCGAACTGCTGGTGCGCGCCGCGGCGGCCGCCGTCGCACCCGACCGCCTCGCGCGCCTGCGCGCGGCGGCGATGGCCCACGAGAGCGCGCGCTACGGCGCACAACCTGGCAACCGGACTGGCGAACGACGATGACGCACGCGACGACTTGCCTGTTCCTCCTGGCGTCCCTGGCCGCCGCGGTTCGCGCCCAGAATGCAGCGCCGCAGGTGACGCTGGAGCCGGCCCACCTCGCGGTCGGCGTCGATGCGCGCCAGACCACCGAGCTGGTGATGACCTTCGATCGGCCGATGGACCAGAGCGCGCACGCGCTGTGCGGCGGCGGCCCGAGCTTCCCGAAGGTCCTCGAGATCACGTGGCGGGATGCGCGCACGTGCGTCGCCCAGGTCTCGCTGCTGCCCGACGCCGTCTACTCGATGGACCTGTCGTGCGCCGCCTCCGGCGGCTTCCGTTCGCGCGACGGCGTGCGCCTGCCGCACACCCCTTGGCGCATCGCGACGCGCGGCCAGGCGTTCGCCGAGGGCGACGCGGCGAACGCGACCGCGCGCCTGTTCCGCGCCATCGACGACCAGTACTCGTACCGCGACCGCCTCGGCATCGACTGGAGCGAGCTCGAACGCACGCACCACGACGCACTGACCACGGCGCCCGACGGACCGGCGTTCGCGCTGCGCTGTGCTTCGATGCTGGCGGCAGCACAGGATCCGCACATCGGCGTGCGCTGGAACGACTGCACGCTGCCGACCTGGCAACGCGACGCGCAGCCGAACCTCGACCTCCGCGGCCTGCAGAAGGTGCTGCCGAAGCTCGCGCGCGTCGGCCGCATCGGCCTCAGCGCCCGCACCGACGACGGCATCGGCTACCTGCTCGTGAGCTCGTTCGCACGCGAGCAGCGCGACGACTTCGAACGCGTGCTCGCCACGCTGCGCGAACTGCGCGACTGCAAGGCGCTGGTGCTCGACGTGCGCAACAACGGCGGCGGCGACGAGATGCTGGCCAAGCGGCTGGCGGCGTTCTTCGTCGAGGGCGACAAGGTCTACGCCGCGCACCGCGTGCGCGATCCGCAGGCCGCGGGCGGCTTCCGCGACGTCGAAGAACGGCGCCTGCGCGGCAACGCGGTGCCCGACGTGTTCGCTGGCGAGGTCGCCGTGCTGATGGGCCCGGCCAACATGTCGAGCTGCGAGGCCTTCCTGCTGATGATGAAGCAGGCGAAGAACGCGACGCTGCTGGGCGACAACTCGTACGGCAGCTCCGGCAACCCGCAGCCGCACGCGATCACCGCCAACCTGACGGTGATGCTCCCGAGCTGGCAGGCGATGCTGCCGGACGGCACCGTGTTCGAAGGCGGCGGCATCGCGCCGCACATCCACGTCGAGGCGAAGCCCGAACAGCTCGTCGACGGCGATCCGGTGTTGGCCGAGGCGCTGCAGCGCCTGCGCGGCAAGCGCTGACGCCGCACACCGCCCGCGTCACATCCAGTTCGGCTTGCGCTTGCCGAGGAACGCCGCGAAGCCTTCGCGCGCCTCCGGTGTGGCGCGCAGCCCGGCGATCCACTTCGACGTCACCGGGATCGCATCCTCGAGCGACAGGTCCGCCACCGCGCGGATCAGCTCCTTCGCACTCGCCACCGCCGCCGGCCCCGCCGCCAGCAGTTCGCCGACGGTCTTCTGCACGGTCGCGTCGAGCTCCGCCTCCGGCACCGCGCGCTGCACCAGGCCGATGCGCTGCGCCTCGCGGCCGTCGAAGCGTTCGCCGGTCAGGAACAGCGTGCGCGCGCGGCCGGCACCGATCTTCTGCATGACGAACGGCGAGATCACCGCCGGCACGATGCCGAGCTTGACCTCGGTCAGGCCGAACTGGCAGTCCTCGCTGCAGAACGCGATGTCGACCGCCGCGGTCAAGCCGGTGCCGCCGCCGAGCGCGTGGCCGTGGATGCGCGCGACCACCGGCTTCTTGCAGCGCGCGATCGCCAGGAACATGCGCGCCATGCGCTGCGCACCGACTTCGTTCTGCGCCGCCGGCAGTTCCGCCTGCTCCTGCATCCACGCGAGGTCGGCGCCGGCCGAGAAGCTCTTGCCGTTGCCGCTGAGCACGACGACGCGCGCCGCGGCGTCGGCATCGGCGGCGGCGAACGCGGCCGACAACTCCTCGACGACGGTCCCGTTGAAGGCGTTGCGGACGTCGGGGCGATTCAGGCGAACGTGCAGGACGGCGCCGTCGCGCGCGACTTCGAGGGTCTGGTAGCTGCTCATGCGGGCCACGAAGGTGGCGGACGCACGCGCGGGATTCCAGTGGTTGCCGGCCCGCGACGCCGCGCGCCGAGTCATGGAAAGCGGCCCCTGCGCATGCGACAACCACGGCCCGTGCCTCCCGCGTTCCGACTGCTGCTGACCGCCGCGCTGTTCGCGTCCGGTGGCACGCTACTGAAGCTCTGCGCGTTCCCCGCCCTCGAACGCGCCGGCCTCCGCGCCGCCATCGCCGCACTGGCGATCTTCGTCATGCTGCCGGAGGCGCGGCGTTGGCCGACCGGTCGCATGCTGCTGCTGGCGCCCGCCTACTTCGGCGCGACGGTGCTGTTCGTCGTCGCCAACTCGCTGACCACCGCCGCGAACGCGATCTTCCTGCAGTCGGCAGCACCGCTGTGGATCGTGCTGTTCGGGCCGTGGCTGCTGCACGAACGGCCGACGCGCCGCGACCTCGTGACGCTGCTCGGCGTCGGTGCCGGCATGGCGCTGTTCTTCGTCGCGCCGACCGAAGTGCAGGCGACGGCGCCGAACCCGCGGCTCGGCGACTGGTTCGCGGTCGCGTCCGGCGTCAGCTACGCGCTGCTGCTGCTCGGCCTGCGCCAGCTGTCGAAGGGCTCGGACCAGGCGCAGTGCGCGGCGATCGCGTGGGGCAACGCACTGACGTTCCCGGTGGCGCTGTCGCTCGGCTTCCTGCCGTGGTTCGACGCGCCGATCGTCGGCAGTGCGCAGGACTGGCTGGTCATCGTCGTGCTCGGCGTGTTCCAGGTCGGCCTCGCCTACGCGATCCTGGTGCGCACCATCCAGCACGTGCCGGCGATGCGCGCATCGCTGGTGATGATGGTCGAGCCCGTGCTCAACTCGTTGCTGGCGTGGCTCGTGCACGGCGAACGGCCGCACGCGCTGGCGTTCGGCGGCGGGGCGCTGATCCTCGGCACGGTGCTCGCGACCAGCGTGCGCAGCCGGCCGCCGGCCCCGCCCGACACCAACAAAGCCGACACGTAGTCGCGCCGACACGCAGAAGCGCCGACACGCAGAAGCGACAGGCGCGGGCCTTGCCGCCGGCGCGCCCCCCGCGACACTGCCGCGATGCGCTCCCTGCTCCTCGTCGCGGCGCTGGCCTTCGCCACGTCGGTTCCGGCCCAGCAACTCGTCTTCGCCCAGAACGACAATCCGTCGTACGGCGGCTACGCGGTCGGCTGGCCGGCGAGCGTGCTGGCGTTCCGCTTCACGGCGAACGCGCCCGTGCTCGCCGCCGCCGAAGTGTTCACCGGCAACCAGCCGCCGGCCGCGCACCAGCTCGAGATCCGCACGCGCAACGCCACGACCGGCCTGCCGGACCAGCTCGTCGGCCTTCCGGGCACGTGGAACACCGTGCACACGCGCAGCTGGCAAGGGGCGGTGTTCGCGCAACCGGCGACGCTGACCGTCGGCCAGGACTACTTCCTGGTGTGGCGCGTCACCGGCATGTTCCACCAGCACTCGATCAGCGCCGACACCGAGCCGAGCAACGTGCCGGTCGAAGTGCGCGTCAGCGACGGCAACACGTGGCATGCGCAGGCATCGCTGGCGGCGAAGTTCCGGTTGTTCGCGCCGTACGCGGCGGGCACGACGTCGACGTTCGGCACCGGCAAGGCCGGCCAGTACGGCGTGCCCACGATCGGCTTGAACGGCTGGCCCGCTCTCGGCTCGCCGATCGACGTGACGCTCGGCAGTGCCGCGCGCAACGTCGTCGCGGTGCTCGTCGTCGGCACGCCGATCCCGGGCGGTGTGCCGATCGGCTTCGCCGACCTGTGGGTCACGCCCGACGTGCTGATCCCGTTCGTCACCAAGACGCACACCAACCCGCTGAGCGGCGGCCTCGGCGTCACCGTCCCGGTGCCGAACGATCCGGCGGCGGTCGGCTATCCGCTGTCGTTCCAGTGGGGTGTGTTCGATCCGCTCGCCGTCGACGGCTTCAGCCACACGGGTGGTGCTACGGCCCTGATCAACTGACGGCGGCGGACGAGTGCTGCGCTGGCGCGCTCCCCGCTGCGCACGCCGCCGCGAACAACCGTTCGCAGAAGCGCAGCGCCTGCGCCTCCGCCCAGCGCCGCGGTCGCCACGGTGCTCCACCGGCGACGAACGCCACATGGCCGCCGCGATCGACGAACTGCGGCACCAGCCACGGCGAACGCGCGGCGACGTCGTGCGGCAGCAGTTCGGGCCGGCACAGCGGATCGTCGGCGGCGGCGATCAGCAGCGTCGGCCGCCGGATCGACGGCAGGAACGGCCCGCAGCTCTGCGAGGTGTAGTAGTGGTCCGCATCGCGGAAGCCGTGCGTCGGCGCGGTGACCAGATCGTCGAAGGCGCGGAACGTGCGGCAGCGCCGCACCGCCGCGGCGTCGATGCGCCCCGGATGCTGCTGCGCCTTCGCGATCGCCTTCGGGATCAACGTCTTCAGGAAGTGCCGCGCGATGGCGCCGCCGAGCCGCTGGTCGCACTGCGCCGAGCAGACGCCGAGGTCGAACGGCGGCGACACCGCCGCCGCCCCGCACAGCGCCGCCGGCAGTGCGGCATCGTCTTCGCCGAGCGCCTTCAGCAGCACGTTCGCCCCGAGCGAGAACCCGACCGCGCACCATGCGGATTGCGGCCAGCGTGCGCACAGCGTCGCGAGCACGTGGCGCAGGTCGCTGGTCTCACCGCTGTGGTAGGTGCGCAGCGCGCGGTTCAGCACACCGCCGCACGAACGGAACTCGAGCACCACCGCGCGCCAGCCGCGCCGTGCGGCGCCGTGCACGATCTCGCGGGCGTAGGCCGACTGACGCGAGCCCTCGAGCCCGTGCAGCAGCAGCACACCGGGCGCCGCTGCCGCCGCAGCATCGTGCACGTGCAGGTGCACTTCGTCGCCGTCGGGCGTCGCCAGCACTTCGCGGCGCAGCGGCGGCAGCGGCCGCGCCGGCACCATCGCCGCGATCGTCTGCGCGAGCCCGGAGCGCGCCCACCACACCGGCCGGAACGGCGTCGTCGCCAGCTCGGCGAGCACGGTGGCCTTGTCGAAACCTGGAGTCACGTGGCGACCACCGTAGCTGCCGCGCGCGCATCCGTGCGCTGCCAAGGCGACCAACGTGCGGCGGACGCGAACGCGCAACCGGGACGTTCCCGCCTTGGGACGGTGGACCCGCGGCGGTGCGGCGGTCGCCCCGGCCTGCCGATGCCCCGCCCATGTCGCTGGTTTCCCATCCTCGCCGCCTCTTCGCCTTCGCTGCCATCGGCGTCGCCACCGTGGCCCTCGCTGCCACCGGCGTCGTGCAGTTCCGCGCCGACCATGCGTGGACCGATCTGCGCACGATGCAGAACGACCTCGAGCTGCGGCTCGCTGCGCGCGACCACCGACGGGAACCGCTGTGGGGCGAATCGACGCCGGGTCGCGCGTTCGTGCCGTACGCCCACGCGCTGGACAAGTCGCGCGCCCTGGCGAAGACCGACGACGCCGCGCTGGTGCGCA
Organism: Planctomycetota bacterium; assembly: GCA_044351865.1. Classification (GTDB taxonomy): domain Bacteria; phylum Planctomycetota; class UBA1135; order UBA1135; family UBA2386; genus UBA2386. The sequence continues at coordinate 7,192 of JBILEY010000081.1, forward strand.
TGCTGCGCCGCGACGACGCGCAGACCGCCGAGGATCCCGAGGCCGTGGCGCTGCGCGCGCGCTGGCAGCCGCTGCTCGCCGACCTCCATGCCGGCGCTCATGCCGCCGACGCGAGTCCTCCTGCTCCTGACGACCCGGAGAGCCCTGGCGACCTGACCAACCTGCTCGACGCGCGCTGGATCGCGAACTGCGCGATGTTCGAAGCGCGCGTGCGGCGTCATCGCGGCGAACACCTCGCCGCCGTGCAGGTGAGTCTCGACGCGGCGACGTTCGCCGCCGACCTCCATCGTCGCGGCACGCTGCTCGATCAGATGATCGCAACCGCGATCGTCGCCATCGCGACCGCCGAAACCTGGACGGAACCGGCGCTGGCCCGCCTCGACGACGCGGCGCTGCAGGCCCTCGCCGAAGGCCTCGCACGGCTCGATCCGCTGCTGCCGCCGACAGCCGACCACGAAGGCGAGCTGGCGCACTCGTTGCGCCAGATCGCAGCCGCGCCGATCGATGGCGATTGGGCACCGGGCAGCCTGGCAGCCTGGCGGCACGGCTTCTCGAGCCGGTGGATGTTCGCCGATGCGCTGCTGCAGCAAGCGCGCGTCGCGCGCCTGCTGGCGAACGAGACCGCGCTCGACTGGCCGCAGCGCGAAGCCCTGCTCGAGGTGCAGATCGGCTCGTTGCTCGCCAGCGGCAATCCGGTGTGCGCCGTCATGGTGCCGAACACGACCGCCGCCGAACGCAACCTGCGCGAGTCGCTGACCCTCGTGCGCCTGCTGCGCATGTCGGTCGCCCACCACCTCGGCCGCGAACAAGCCCCGCTGCGCGACCCGCTCGGCGACGGCCCGCTGCAGGTCACGCCGCGCGACGACGGCGGTGTACGCCTGCACAGCGTCGGCACCGAGCAGCACCGCAAGCTCGCGCGCGACGTGGCGCCGTAGCTGCGCCCGCGAGTTCCTTGGCTGGGGCCCGGAACCGACGCCCTGCGACAAGCGAGTTGCGCGTCAGTTCTGCCTGGCGGCGCACTCCGGGCAGATGCCGTGGGTGACCGACGAACCACGATCGTGCGCGAGCCACTGCCCGCGGGCACGCCACACTCCCGCCGCGTCGCGCACCGCACCACACCACGCACACACCGGCAACAGCTCGCGCAGGCCTTGGATCTCGGCGCGCGCCGATTGGAGCGCGAGGTTGCGCTCCTGCAGCTCGACGACCTGGGCGCGGATCGTCTGTGCGTTGCGACGCAGGCCGGCGGCCAGGGCGACGACGAACGACTCGGTGAGCAACACCGGCAGCAGCACGAGGGCTGGGTGGGCCGGCGGTTCCGAATGCCCCGCCGCCGCCATCACGGCGAAGGAGAGCAGCTTGCTGAGCAACATCGCCACGACCCCGGCCCGCCCGCCGAACGACCATGCCGTAGCACCGACCAGCACCGTCGAGAACGCCATCATGCTCGAGACGGCGGTCAGGGCAGCGACCACCGCTCCGAGCAGGAACAGCAGCAGCGCCAGCACGAACGCGCGGCGGCTGCGATCGGGGATCTGGAGCTCCTGTGGCGGGGCTTCTGTCGTCACCGCCGGATCTTGGCGCGCGACCAGCACCGCGGCCAGTAGCAGATGGTCCCAGCCGATGCAGCCGGGGAACCAGCCCGCCGCCATGCGCTGCGCGCGCGCGACCGGCCTCGACCACCTTGGCTGCCGCCGCTCACGGAGCGTCTCGCCCTAGTACCGGCTGCGACGGCGCGAAGCCGACGGGCCGTTGCTGGTCACGCCACGCGAGGACGGCGGTGTGCGCCTGCACAGCGTCGGCACGGAGCAGCGCCGCAAGCTCGCGCGCGACCAGGTCAGTCGACCGGCTCGCGCAACTTCTGCACGAACCGCCGCAGCCCGTAGGCGATCGCGCCGATCACCAGCAGCGGGATCAAGAACCGCCCGGCGCCGCGCAGCCACGCCAGCACGAAGAACGCGACGACGACGCAGCCGAGGAACCAGCCGGCTGCCATGCGCTGCGCGTTCCGCAGGCGTTGGCCTCGCTCGCTCACGGCGCCTTCCGCCCGAACACCGGCTGCGACTTGGCGAAGCCTTCGCGCACGCCTTCTTCCCACGGCCAGCGGCCCTGCTTGTCCGGCCACACCAGCTGCACGACCGGCACCACGTCGCCGGCGTAGGCCCAACCGATCTGCGGCACCAGCGCGGCGTGCTGCGGCTGCGCCACGACGAAGAAGCGCGCGGGGTAGCCGACCAGCAGGCCGTCGTGCTTGCTGTCGGGCAGGAACTTCTTCTCCTCCGAGGCTTCGTCGGCGACGACGTTCAGCAGGTCCTCGGCGACCTCTTCTTCGAGCCCGAACACCACGACCTCGGGCTGGCCGAAGCTCTCCCACAGGCCGACGGTGTACGAGTACTCCGGCTGCTCGTCGGTCTCCGGCACGTGGACGACGTGCACTCCGTTCTCGGCGATGTCGGCGAGCAACTGCTGTTGCTCGGGCGTGTGGTCGGCAGCGGGCTCGCGCATCGATGCACTGTGCCGGCCAGGCCGACGGGCGGCAACGAACGGATCGACGTCGGCACGGCCATCGACGTCACGACGATGTCGGCGGCAGGGCCCGCATGCGCTCGAGGGCGTGACGCGCGGGATCGGCGATCTGTCGCTAGGAGTCGGCAGCGAGGCGCTGGGCGATGGCCTCCAGTCCGCGGCGAGGTCGTTCGACGAGCAGTTCGGCGACTGCCTCGCGCACGAACAGGTCCTTGTGCGTCGCCAGTCGCGCGAGCAACACCGGATCCTGCGGCACGAGCAGCGGCACATGGAGGCACAACTGCTCCACCGCCCAATCGCCCGCTTCCCGGCTCAGCTCCGCCAGCAGGTTCGCCAACGCCGGCTGATCGCCGAACGGCTGCAGCGGAGGCACCGGCAGATCGTCGATATGGAGCCCCTGATCGCGCGCTTCGACCAGGCTGCGGCGAAACGCGGCCAGACTGTCGAAGCGGACGTGCGGGGCATCGTCGTGGACCAGGTGCAGCACCGAACCGCGCAGCAGCCCCTTGGTCACGAGGCAGAACGGGTTCGAGTCGTTGGCGTCGTCGAGGACGACAAGCCCGAGGCGTTCGCCGAGCGCGAACTTGTGCAGCGCGCGCGAGTACGCCAGCGACTCGGCTGCGGTCAGCGGATGGATGCCGAGGTCGTCCGCGACCAGCGTCGGCGCTTCGCGGAAGTAGGCCCACAACTCCGCTGGAGCCGCGGCGAACGGATCGACGTCCTCGGCCACCGCCCCCTCACATGCGGAACACCGGCGCCTGGTAGTCCGGGATCGGCGCGTTCAGGCTCGCCGACAACGCCAGCGCCAGCGCACTGCGCGTCTGCCGCGGATCGATGACCCCGTCGTCCCACAGTCGCGCCGTCGCGTAGAGCGGGTGGCCTTCCGTCTCGTACTTCTCGAGGATCGGCGCCTTCATCTTCTGCTCTTCGTCGGCCGACAGCTTCTGGCCCTTCTCCTCGAGCTGGTCCTTCTTCACCTGCACCAGCACACCGGCCGCCTGCTCGCCGCCCATCACCGAGATGCGCGAGTTCGGCCAGGTGAACAGGAAGCGCGGCTGGTAGGCGCGGCCGCACATGCCGTAGTTGCCAGCGCCGAACGAGCCGCCGATCAGCACCGTGATCTTCGGCACCTGGGCGGTGGCGACGGCCTGCACCATCTTGGCGCCGTCCTTGGCGATGCCGCCGGTCTCGTACTTCCGACCGACCATGAAGCCGGTGATGTTCTGCAGGAACAGGAGCGGCACCTTGCGCTGGCTGCACAGCTCGACGAAGTGCGCGGCCTTCGTCGCACTCTCGGAGAACAGGATGCCGTTGTTGGCGACGATGCCGACCGGGATGCCGTGGATGTGCGCGAAGCCGGTGACCAGCGTCGTGCCGTAGCGCGCCTTGAACTCGTGCAGACGGCTGCGGTCGACGAGGCGCGCGATCACTTCGCGCACGTCGTACGGCGTGCGCGTGTCGCGCGGCAGCACGCCGAGCAGTTCCTCCGGGTCGTAGAGCGGCTCTTCGCTCGCCTGCAGGGCCAGCTGGTCGGGTTTGCGCGTGTTCAGGTGGCCGACGATCGTGCGGCACATCTGCAGCGCGTGCGGCTCGTCCTCGGCGAAGTGGTCGGCGACGCCGGACAGCCGCGTGTGCACGTCGGCGCCACCGAGGTCCTCGGCGGAGACGACCTCGCCCGTGGCGGCGCGCACCAGCGGCGGGCCACCGAGGAAGATCGTGCCGTTGCCCTTCACGATGATGCTCTCGTCGCTCATCGCCGGCACGTAGGCGCCGCCCGCGGTGCACGAGCCGAGCACGACGGCGACCTGCGGGATGCGGGCCGCGGACATGCGCGCCTGGTTGTAAAAGATGCGGCCGAAGTGGTCGCGGTCGGGGAACACGTCGGCCTGCAAGGGCAGGAACGCGCCGCCGCTGTCGACCAGGTAGACGCACGGCAGCCGGTTCTCGAGCGCCACTTCCTGCGCGCGCACGTGCTTCTTCACCGTCATCGGGAAGTAGGTGCCGCCCTTGACGGTCGCGTCGTTGGCGACGACGAGCACTTCGCGGCCCTGCACCATGCCGATGCCGGTGACGATGCCAGCACTCGGCGCGTCGCCGCCGTAGAGACCGTGCGCGGCCAGCGGCGACAGCTCGAGGAACGGCGAGCCCGGGTCGAGGATCGCGGTGATGCGCTCCCGCGGCAGCAGCTTGCCGCGCTTGTGGTGGCGCGCGACGGCGTCGGTGCCACCGCCAAGCTTGGCGGCGGCGACGTGGGCGGCGATCTCGTCGATCGCCTTCAGGTGGTGCGCGCGGTTCTGGGCGAATTCGGGCGCGGACGGGCTGAGCTGGCTGTGCAGGACGTCGGTCATCGGAAGAAGGGGCGGGAGGATAGGCGAACGGCCCGCCGCCGTCGCCATGCCACCAGCTTCCCCGCGCCCGTCGCCGGCGCCGCGCGATGCGGGCCGCGGTCCGGCGTCACTTGCCGGGTGGACGGCTCGCGACTTCGCAGGCCTTGCGCTGGTCGACCAGTTCCTGCTGCAGGCGCTTCTGCATCGCCTCCTGGAACAGGCGCAGCTGCGGTCGCGGCGGGGCGGCGGCGACCCCGCCCTCGGGCCCCGGCGCGGCGCCATCGGCGACGCCCTTGCGCCAGTTGGCGAGCGCCTCGTCCAGCAGGGCGAACGTCTCCGCCTCGTGGTAGAGCAGCGCGCGACGCAGCGGCGCCAGCAGGTCGGTGCGCAGCCAGCGCCGATCCTTGGCCTCGTCGCCGTCTTCGGCCACGTAGAGCAACTTCTGCAGGCGCTGGCTCTCGGCGGCCAGGGAACTGCGCGGATCGCCGGCGACGGCCCGCGGCACGGCGCCGGCCGCGGGGAACAGCGGCATCGCGGTGGTGCACAGCGGCTGGCCGAGCGTCACCCACATCTGCGTCCAGCCGGAGTTCTCGCCGTTGGCCACGCCCTGCACGACCAACGCACCCGTCGTCGATTGCCGGTGCACCATCGCGCGCGTGTCGAGCCGGTCGCGCGGCGAACGCGGGGCCCCGGTCGGCGGTGTCACGTCGCGCAGCACCCGCTGCAGCACGATGCGCGCCGACAACTCGGTGACGCCCGGCGAACGACAGGCCGCTTCCGCCAGCGCGCGGCGCCCGTCGGCGGACTGGCTGGACACCGGCATGCGACCATCGCGCACGAGGAAGCCGCGGTCGGCGACGGTGGCATCGGCGCGCGTCCAGGTCGTCGGCTGCACGTCGAACATCGCCGCGCCACCCGCGGCATCGAGCACGGCGATGTTGGCGGCGAACCCGCGGCCGTCGGCGTCGCCCTTCTGCAGCAGCACCTCCAGCTCGGCGAGCGTGCGGCAGGTGCGCAGGGCTTCCTGCAGCAGCGCGGCGAGCCTGGCGTCGGCCTCGGCAAGACCGTCGACCGCAACCAGCACCGCGACGACGCCGAGTCCGGCGACGTTCGCTCCACCGTGCACGCGTTCGGGATGGCCCGCTTCGCACCACGCGAAGTAGGGCACGGCGCCGTCGGCGAGCGTCTGCACGACGAGATCCTCGCTGCCGCCGTCGCGCATGGACCACAGCACCGGTCGACCACCTGCGGCGCCGGCGCCGACGACCCCGACCAACCCACCGACCGCCGCCTGCGCAACCAACGAAGCGGTGAGCCAGCCAATCAGGAACAACAACCGGGTGGACAGCATGGGCGGATCATGACGCGCTCGGCAGCGTCGACAAACTCACGAGAAGCGACTGCGAGTAGGCCGCTGGCAGGACCAAGTCACGGAACCGGCAGTAGACGAACTACGTCCAAGGTCGAATGATGGCGCCCGTCCTCTGAAGCCCGCCCCAGCTTCATGCTCACAATCCTCGCCGCGATCTTCTTCGCCCCCATGGCCCCGGCTTCGCCGGATGCGGCTGCGTACGTGGACCGACGGCCCGCCACGCGTGTCGTGATCGCGCCACAAGGACCAGGCGGCGGTGGAGCGGGCGGCATCGGGGTTCCCGCAGCGGGCGCGTCGGTGATCAAGTTCACCGACGCCTCGGCCGAGGCCGGCATCCAGGGCGACGGATTGTCGTTCGGCGCGTCGGCGGGCGATGCCAACGGCGACGGCTGGCCCGACCTGTTCGTCAGCGGTCACTACAGCGGTCGCCCACGACTGTGGCTCAATCTCGCCAACGGCAAGTTCGCGGACGTGAGCCCGTTGATGCTGCCAGCGCCGCAAGGTGACCTGCATGGTGCCGTGTGGTCCGACCTCGACGCCGACGGCTCGCAAGAACTCGTGGTCATGCGCGGCGCCGGCTACGGCTTGGTGCCGACGCCGAAGCTCCTCTACAAGCGCTTCGGCAACGTCATGGCGGACGTCGCCCCGTTCACGGCGCTCGACCTGCCGCTGATGCGCTCGCGCACACCGCTGGCGCTCGACTACGACGACGACGGCGTCATGGACCTGTTCCTGACCGCCGCGGAACGGCCGGACGGCACGTTCCCGACCGGACCGTATCGCCAGGCTGCCGGCCATCAGTTCCAGGGCACGTGGTCGAGCATCGGCCCCGGCAACACCTGGTCGGAGTTCGCGGTGCACGGCGACATCGACGGCGACCGGCGCCTCGACCTGCTGGTACACGGCTTCCCGACGCGCGCCTTCACCTACGGCCCGAACGGCCTGACCGCGATCCACGGCTCGGTCGGTCTGCCGAACCTGCCGCACCTGCGCGACGCCGCGATCTTCGACCTCGACAACGACGGGGTGAACGAGATCTACGTCTGCCGCAACAACCTCACCAGCGCCCTGAACCGCCGCGACAGCCGCCGCATCGAACTGCGCGCGATCACCGCCGGCCAGGAACACGGCGTTCGTCTGCCGGTGCAGGGCCCACACGCGCTGACGTTCGAGTGGGGCCCGCAAGGCCTGCCGACCCCGGTGCGGGTCGGCGCCGGCGGCACGTTCGCCGGGCAAGTCTGGTCGCTGCAGCTCGACCCGAGCAACCCGGCACACCAGGGCATCGCACCGCACACCGGCGGCCAAGTCGACGGCATCTACGTTGGCTACGACACCGCGACGATGTCCTGGATCGTCCAGGCGAGCTCCACGATCTGGAGCGACACGATGATCCGGCTCACCGCCAGCGTGCCGACCGGGCAGCCGGTGGCGCTGGGCTTCAACCCGCAAGCAAGCGGGCCGGCCGACATGCTGCTGAAGCGCGTCAACGGCAACTTCGTCGACGTCGCCGCAGCGCGCGGCGTGCCCCCGGACCTGCGCGGCCACTCGGTGGTCGCCGCCGACTTCGACAACGACATGGACCTCGACCTGTTCGTGGTCACGTCGACGATGAGCCACAACACGCCGGACGTCATCCTGCGCAACGACGGCACCGGCCAGTTCCAGGTGACGCAAGCCAGCGAAGCCTGCGGCCTCGGGCGCGGCATCGGCGACTCGGTGGTCAGCCTCGACTACGACCGCGACGGCCGCGTCGACCTGTTCGTCGTCAACGGCGACGCCAGCAGCTTCCGCTACGTGCCGTCGAACAGCTTCGCCGACGATGGCCCGAGCCAGCTCTTCCGCAACACGACGACGAACGCCAACCACTGGCTCGGCATCGAGCTCGTGGGCACGTCGTCGCACTCCGACGGCATCGGCGCCCGCATCGAGGTCACCGCCGGCGGCGTCACCCAGCTGCGCGAAGCCAGTGGCGGCACGCACCGCTACTCGCAGAACCACGGCATCCACTTCGGCCTCGGCAGCAACACCGTCGCCGACGTGCGCGTGTTCTGGCCGAACGGCACGCAATCGGTCCGGCTGCAGCAGCAGGTGGATCGCCCGCTGACCATCGTGCAGTAGAGCTCCGCGGCTGGCGCACGAGCGCGTCGGCCAGCTCATCCCCCAGCGCGCCGTTCAGGGCGCGACGACGCGAACGGCCGCGCCAGCCTGCATCTGCAACGGCGCCAGGTCGACCCCGAACAACTGCACGTCGAAGCCGAG
>JBILEY010000411.1:0-4765 GCA_044351865.1 Planctomycetota bacterium
GCTTCGTCACCACGAAGCCCGGCAAGTCGAGCTGCAGGATCGACTCGAGGTTCGGGATCAGGCCCTTGGCCTTCGCCTTGATCTCGAGCGTGACCTTGCCTTCGTCGGCGCGGCGCTCGTCGAGCAGCTGCGTGATCTCGAGGTCGGCGAACGGCCGCTGCTCGGCCTTCGCCGAGGCGTCGACCACGACCGGCGAGCTGCCGACCGGCAGCACGGTGAAGCCCGACGTGTCGAGGAAGTCGAAGTCGAGCTGGATCGCCGGCACGCGATCGACCTGCGGCCCGCGCGCCTTCACCAGCAGGTAGGCGTACGGCGTCGACCGCCAGCCCGGCGCGTCGGTCGGCTTCGACTGCATGCCCTCGCCGTTGAACGTCACCGACACCACCTCGAAGTTCTCCTGCAGTGCCGCGGTCGCGGCCTCGGTGAACTTGTCGCGGTAGTTCTCGAGCGGGCGCCCGTAGTTCCAGGCGTAGCCCATGTTGTTCTGGTTGGTCGCGTACTTGGCGAACCCACCGCTCTCGCGCTCGATCTCCGGCGAGTGCACGATGTCGATGCGCAGGCCGAACGGCTGCGTGCCGACGGCGGTCGGGCCGTCGACGACGGCCTCGAGCCGCAGCTCGCGCAACAGGTCCTGGTAGTACTCCCAGACCTTCTTCGCCTCGCGCGCCTGCGGATGCTCGCCGGCGATCGCGAAGCCCGCCTCGAGGTAGCGGTACTTGATCTGCGGCTTCACCGCCGACATGCGGTTGAACAGGTTGTTCGCGAACATCGTCAGGTGCCGCTCGGCGCTCGCCTTCGGCAGCGCGTCGATCGCCTGGCGGATCAGCGGCAGCTGGTTCTTCGCCAGCACGGTGTCCTGGTCGACGGCGCCGAGGTCCGAGGCGCCCAGCGCGGCGTAGAACCACGTGTCGAACGGCGCGATCGTCTCCTGGTCGAGCCGCAGCCCGTCGGCGATCTCGGCGTAGTGCGCCGCCGCCTGCGCGAACAGCTCGAACGCGGCCTTGCGGCCTTCGGCGAAGCCGCTGTCGCGCTGCAGTTCGCGGCCGAAGTTGATCTGGTCGTGCAGGATCGCGCCGACCACCGACAGCAGCGCCCAGTGGCGGCCGCGCTTCTGCAGCGCGCGCTGCGCCACCGACAACGCCGTCTCGTAGCCGCGCTGCACTTCGGCGAGCATGTCGCGCTGCGAGCGCTTGGTCTTCGCCTGGTCCTGCACCGCCGGCACGCGCCACTTGGTGGCGAGGTTCGTGCGCATCTTGCCCAGCAGTTCGCCGAGCAGCTGCGGGTCCATCTTCTCGACGTCGCCGAAGACCTTCTCCATCGTCTCCAGGCGGAACACCTCGGCGGCGCTGTGCGCGGTGACGAACGCTTCGCCGAGCAGCTTCTCGTCGACGCCGCCGATCGGCAGCTGGCGCAGGCGCTCGACCCAGCTGCCGAGCTCCTCGAGGTTGCGCTCCTGCTTGCTGCGCGTCAGCGGGATGCCGTTGCTGCGCTCGTCGAAGCCGTACATGAACATGTACGAGTTGACGCGGTTGTTGGCGTTCGGGTTGGCGTTGCGGATCCACGTGCGCAGGAACTCGTGCGCCAGATCCTTGCCCTTGCGCGGGTTCACCTTCGCCAGCTGCTCGATGTAGGGGAACGCCTTCGCCGGCTCGTTGACCTTGAGCCACAGCTGCGCCGACACCGTGGCGAAGTGCGGCTGCAGCGCCGGATCGAGCAGGCTCGCCCACTGCGGGCCGGGCTGCGCTTCGATCAGGTCGGACGGCTCGATCGCCTGCACCTCGCCGCCGCCGCCGCGACGACGGTTCGTCCAGAAGATGTTGCCGAAGTCGTCGCGCTCCATCATCGGACCCCACGAGTCCGACTGCGAATACTGGTAGCTGTGCGAGGCCTCGACGATCCAGCCCGAGGCCAGCAGCGCCAGCGTCGGGCGCCACGCCTCGGCCAGCTGCGGCGCGTCCTTCAGCAGCGCGTCGACCGCGGTCTTCTGCAGCCGCAGGCCGGTGGCGCGGTAGTTCGTGTCCTGCGGCTTCTCGCCGAAGCCCTTCGCCACCTGCGCGCCGATCGTGGCGACGATCTCCATGCCGCGCTCGGGACGCTCGGCGAAGCTCTCGGCGAGCCACGACGGGCCGAGTTCGGCGCGCACCTTCGGCGCCAGCTCGACCGCGCGCCGCAGCGCTTCGGCCTTCTCCGCCTCGCCGACCTCGCCGGCGGCCAGCGCCGACTGCGTCACCTGCCAGGCGGTCTCGAGGAAGCTGTTCTTCTTCTCCTTCTGGAACATCGCCAGCGCGTGGCGCGCCAGCAGGTTCATGCCCTCGCGGTCGTTCTTCTGTTCGGCCTCGGCCGGCGTCGGCAGGAACGCGCCGATCTCGACCTCCTGGCCGATCGCCGCGAGCAGCATCGCCGTCTCGCGGCGATCGAGCCGCTGCTCGGCCTCCGGCTTCTTCTGCTCGTCGCCGAGCAGGCGCAGCAGCTCCTCGAGCACGGCGCCGCCTTCCATCGAACGGCGCAGCAGCTGGGCCAGCATCGGCACCTGCTTCTTGTCGAAGCCGCCCGGCGCGATGCCGGCCAGCGTCAGCACGTCGTCGAACGAGAAGCGGTTCTTCTCCTGCAGGTGCGGCGGGATGCGCTGGTCCTCGGGCCGCTGCGGGTGCTGCAGCACCGCGCGCAGGAAGTGCTCGTAGCTCTGCTTGCGCGACTTCTCCGGCAGCGTCTCGAAGAACGCGGCGAGCTTGTGCCAGCGACCGAGCGTGACGTCGCGCTGCAGCATCTCGAGCTCGCGCTGCAGGCGCTTCTGCTGCAGCTGCTTCTCCTTGTTGGCGTTCGCGGCGGCCGCGGCAGCAGCGGCCGGATCGACAGCGGCACCACCGGATGGCGGCGGCGACACCTCGCCACCGGCCTCGGCGCCGAGCTGCTCCATCACCATGCGCTGCAGCACCTCGGGCGGCACTTCGCCGGACATCTCGACGTGCATCTCCCCGCCTTCTGGCGGCGCCGCTGCCTCGGGTGTCGGTGGCGCCGCGGCATCGCCTTCCTTCTTGTCCTTCTCTTCGCTCGGGTCGTACGGCTTCAGCTCGGGCAGCGACCAGACCTTGAGCACCGACGACGGCCGGCGATCCCACTGCAGCTGCTGGAACTTCTGCTGCCGCTCGGTCGCGGCGGCCGCTGCCTTCGGGTCCACCGGGGCCGCGGGCGCTGCCGGATCCTGCCCGGGCTGCTGCGGCTGTGCCTGCGGTGCCACCTTCGGATCCTGGTTGCCTTGCAGCGTCGACAGCGGCACCGCCACGGCACCACCGACGACCCGCACGGCGGGCGTCACGGGCACGGGCTGGGTCGTCGGCACGGGCGTCTGCGCGAACAACAGCGACGACGAAACGGGAGCGACGACAGCGGCGACGGCGAGCGACAGCAGGGAGCGAGGGCGCATCGAGAGGTCTCCTGAGGGGGCGGGAGGCTAACACAGACTCGCGGCGGCGCGATGGCGACTCACGGCGGCGCAACCTCGGGTTCACCACCGGCACGATCATCGAGGTCGAGCACGACACCGCGCAGGTCGACGACGAGCGGCACAGCGACGGCGAGCCGCCGCAGGTATTCCGCGCGCGGCACTTCGAAGGCGCCGAGCGTGCGCAGGTGCGTGGTCGCGAACTGCACGTCGAGCAGGCGGATGCCGGCGGCGAACAGAGAGCGAACGAGGGCGACCAGCGCCACCTTCGACATGTCGGTCGCGCGGTGGAACATCGACTCGGCCGCGAACAGCCCGCCGACCTGCACGCCGTAGGTGCCGCCGACCAGTTCGCCGGCGCTCCACACCTCGAGGCTGTGCGCGTGGCCGAGCCGGTGCAGCCGTTCGTAGGCGGTCAGCATCTCCGGCAGGATCCAGGTGCCGTCCTTGCGGCGCTGCCCGCACTCGCGCATGACGCGCGGAAAGCACGTGTTCCACGTCACCGTGAAGCCGCCGCGGCGGATGCACTTCTGCAGGCTGCGCGACACGTGCAGGTGCTCCGGGTCGAGCAGTGCGCGCGGATCGGGGCTCCACCACAGCGGCACGTAGCCCTCGGCGTACCACGGGAAGATGCCGCTGCCGTAGGCGGCGACGAGGCGTTCCGGCGACAGGTCGCCGCCGACCGCGAGCAGGCCTTCGCGGTCGTAGTCGCGCGGATCGGGGAACGACGGCGGCGCCCCCGGCTCCAGGATCACTGGCTGGGTCCGCCGCCCGCGCATCAGCGCTCCTTCAGCCGGCGCAGCGTCGTGTTCTGGTCCTCGCGGTCGCCGAGTTCGAGCAGTTCGATCTCGCCGTCGCCCTGGCGGAAGTAGACGCGCAGGCCGAGCGACGCGCGCAGGCTCCAGGTGTCCTGGCCGCCGAGCTGCTTCACCTCGAGGCCCGGGTAGCCGTGGCCTTCGGTGCAGAACAGCAGCACCGCCTGGATCGCGCGCTCGACCGCGCGCGGCTCCTTGCCGACGAGCGACTTGTAGAACGCGGCGGTGAAGCGCGGCAGCAGGAAGCGGCGCGGTGGCGGCGGCGGCTCGGGCGGCGGCGGCTTGCGGCGGCGCTTGCCCTTCGGCAGCAACTCCTCGAGCTCGCGCACGACCTGCTCGAGGTCGCGCAGGCGCGACTGGTCGAACGCCGCCTGCCGGCGCAACGCGGCATCGGCGGCGACGAACCCGTCGCGCTCGCTCTCGAGGTCGTGCAGGCGGCGCAGCAGTTCCTTGTCGTCGCGCGACGGAGCCTCGCGCACCGGCTCGGCGCGGTTGCCGCGGTCGCGGC
>JBILEY010000144.1:0-11256 GCA_044351865.1 Planctomycetota bacterium
GCGTCACCGAGGCCGCGTTGGAGATCGTCAGGCCGAACGCGTTCGCGGCCGGATCGAGCACCAGCGCCTGCAGCAGGAAGTTGCCGCCGACCGGGCCGGCGACCGACGGCCACGTCCAGGAGAACGAGCCGCCGCTGCCGACGAACAGCGACGAGATCAGGTCCGGGCTGACGAACGCCGAGCAGCCGGTCATGCCGAGCACCGGGCCGAGGTCGATGCCCGGCAGCGCGGTGAAGCCGAACACCAGCACGCCGGCGTTGATGCCGGGCACGGCGCCGTTGCAGGTGACCGTCCAGCTCTGGCCGACGTTCGGCGAACCGCTGACCGAGAGCGACGGCACGCCGTTGCTGCCCGCACAGCCGCTGCCGAACGTGCCCGTCTCCCACTCCCAGGTGTCGCCGTAGGTGTTGAAGGTCGCGTAGTTGATGCCGCCGAACTGCACCACGCGGTTCCGCGTCGGCATGTAGGCGATCGTGCTGTCGAGGCGACCGCCGGCGACGCCGGTCGCGACCTGCGTCCACGTCTGGCCGTCGAACTCCCAGGCGTCGGCGAAGTAGGCCTGGCCCGTCATGTCGTTCGGATCGGCGCCGCCGGTCAGCACGCAGACCCCACGGAAGCTGTCGTAGGCCATCTTGGCGCCGGTGCGCGCCTGCGGCTTCGCGCCGGAGATCACCAGCTCGGTCCAGGTGTGCGTGCCGCCGTCGTAGAGCCACGTCTTGTCGGTGCCGCCGATCTGCACGTCGATGCCGCCGAACAGCACCGTCTTGCCGATGCCGGCGTGGAAGCACATCGCCGCGCGCTCGAGCGGGCCTGGGTTGGTCACCGGCGTGATCGCGCGCTGCGTCCACGCGGTGCCGTCGAACGTCCACGTCGCGTCGCTGTCGATCGGGAAGAAGCCGTTCGGCAGGCCGCCGTGCACGACCATCAGGTTGTTCACGGTGTCGAACGCGGTCGAGTGCAAGTACAGGCCGCCCGGCGTCGGGCCGGCCACCACGTTCTGCGTCCACGTCCACGTGGTCGGGTCGAGTTCCCACGTCTCGTCGAAGACCGTGTTGAAGATGAAGCCCGGGCTGGCGCCGCCATACATGCGGAAGACGCCAGCGTTGGGGTCGTAGACGAGGTCGAGGTTGCCGCGGCCCGCCGGCGTGCCGGTGGTGGTGACCGCGGTCCAGGTGGCGCCGTCGTAGCGCCAGACCTCGTCGGTGGCCCCGAACAGCAGGTTGCCGCCGAAGATCACCACGTCGCCGGTCGGTGCGGTGGCAGCGGCCGAACCGCTGCGGGCGCCCGGCGAGGCGAGCGGCGCCATCTGGGTCCATTGGGCGGCGGCGGAGGAGACGGCGATGGCGACGGCGATCGCGGACAGCAGGTGGGTCTTCATGGGCAAAGGAGTCCTCTGTCGCGGAGGAGCCGTTCCGGGTCGCGGCGGCCAACGGCCGGGCATCATTTCCTGGTCGGCCAGCGGACCATCGACGATTCGACGCAGAACACCCGGCCGTTGCCGTCGGTCAGCGGGCCCGCGACGTAGAGATCGGGCCGGCCGTCGCCGTCGACGTCGTTGCCGACGGCGAGGGCCGCGCCGAACTGCCCGAGCGGGATCGGCCCCTGCAGCGTCGACAGCAGCGAGCCGCGCACGCTGACGAACTCGAGGCCGCCGGTCGCCGACGCCCCACCCGCCGGCACGCCGACGGCGAGCACGGTGCCGGCCCCGGCGGCGTGGTAGACGGCGAGGGCGTAGCCGAAGCGGGTGCCGGGGTGCGGGGCCCGGATCGTCGCCAGCCGCTCGCCACTGCGCCCCGACAGCACCAGCACCTCGTCGCAGTCGCTCGCCCCTTCGCCGCGCACGGCGGCGATCGCGAGGTCGGCGGCGCCGTCGCCGTCGACGTCGGGCAGGCCGAGCACCGCGGTGCCGAAACCGTGCGCCGGATCGTCGTCGCGCCAGCTGCGCAGCTCGGTGCCGCGCCGCAGCGAGAACAGGCGCACGAGGCCGGGCGCCCCGCCGTAGTTGCCGCCGACCGCCAGTTCGCCGCAGCCGTCGCCGTCGACGTCGCCGACGGCGGCGAGTGCGGCCCCGAACCAGACGCCGGGCACGTCGTTGGCGAGCACACGAAGGCGCTCGCGGGTGCGGCCCGACAGCACGACGACGCGCCCCTGCGCCGCGGCGTTGCGCAGGATCGGTGCTTCGCCGACGGCGAAGTCGGCGACGCCGTCGCCGTCGACGTCCTCGAGGGCCGCGACCGACACACCGAACGCCGGGCCGTCGCCGGGGATGGTCGCGAGGCGCTCGCCGCGCGCGGCACTCCACAGCTCGACCTGGCCGCTGCCGGCGTCCTTGGTGCCGGCCGGCGCGCCGACGACGAAGTCGCGCCGCCCATCGCCGTCGAGGTCGGCAACCTGCGCCAGCGCGTAGCCGAAGATGTGCCGTTCGCTGCCGCCGACCAGCTGCCGCTGCACCGCCAGCGTACGCCCGTCGAGCACGACGACGCGCCCGCGCAGCTCCGGCGCCGCCGCCGCGACCGCCGCCGCCAGCACGTCGCGCACGCCGTCGCCGTCCTGGTCGTCGACCACCAGCACGGCGTTGCCGAACAGGTGCTCGGCGGCGAGCTCCGGCGGGGCGCCGGCGCTGCGCAGCTGCACCGGCACCCAGTCGCGGCCCGACAGCCACAAGCCAAGGCGCCACGACGCCGGCGCCAGCAGCGGATAGGCGTGCGGCAAGGCCTCGGCCGCAGTCGCTGCGAGCAGGCGGCGCAGTGGATCCCCGGCGTCGGGCAACGACACCGTCGCCGCCACCTGCAGCGCGGTCCACACCGTCGGGGCGACTTCGTCGCGCAGCAGCGGCGTTTCGGCTAGCCCCGCGCGCGTGCGCCGCAGCGCCGCGGCGAACTGCGGCAGCAGCCCTTCGCAGCGCGCCGCCAGCCATGCCGGCACGAACGCGCGGATCGGCAGTTCGTCGCCGAGCCCGCTGCGGCCGCTGCGTTCGCCGCCCCCTTCGGCCACCGCCGCGGCGTGCAGCGTGTGCAGCCCGCCGAGGCGCAGCACCTCCAGCAGGTCGGCGCGCGTGCCGCGCGAACGACCGCGGCCACAATCGTCGACCAGCACCGCCAGCGCCTGCGCCAGGTAGGCGCCGAGATCGCGACGCTGCAGCGCGATGCGCGCACGATCGAGACGGAAGCGCGCCACCTGCGGCCACGCCGCCAGCAGCTGGTCGAGCTGCGCGGCCGCCGCGCGGGCGTCGCCGCGCCGCCACGCCAGCACCGCGAGGCGGTGGCGCGGCACCGGATCGCCGGGATCGGCGGCGGCGAGGCGTTCGTAGTCCATCGCCAGGGCCGCGTCGTCGGCGCCGCCGGCGGCCGTGCGCAGGTCGAGTTCGAGCCGCTGCCGCCGCAGGTCGTCGGCGGTCGCCGGCACGCTGGCGAGCCAGTGCCGCGCCAACCCGAGGTCGCCGAGGGCCAGCGCCGACTCGGCCAGCGCGAACGCCAGCGTCGGCGACGACGGGAAGCGCCGCTGCGCCTGCGACAGGTGCACGTAGGCCAGTGCCGGCATGCCGTCGCGGCAGTGCACGAGGCCGAGTGCGGCATCGACCCACGATGGCACTTCGCCGACGGTCGCTGCGGGCGCCAGGGCCCGTTCGCAGGTGTCGAAGTCGCCGACCAGGAAGCCGAGCAGGCCGATGGCGAGACGTTCGTCGGCCGGCGACGCCAGCAGCCCCGCGAACGGATCGCCGCCGTCGTCGAGCGTGCCGAGCGCGTAGTGGCGCGCGACGCGGCGCAGCGCCGTGCCCAGGCCCGCGGTGCGGCGCTCGAACTCGCCGCCGTCGACGGCGCGGGCGAGGTCCTGCTGTTCGCCGACGGCGAGCTGGCGCAACCACGCAGCGAGCCGCACGACGGCGCGTTCGCGGGCGATGCCGGCGTCGTCCGGCACCAGCGCCAGGGCGGTGTCGTAGTCGGCGGCGGCGGCGGCGAGCACCGCGTCCGCCGTCGCCGCCGTCCGCGCCCGTCCTGCCGCGGCCCCACCGCTGGCGAGCCCACCGTTGCCGAGCCCACCGTGGACGAGCCCACCGTGTGCCGAGCCCGGCCAGTTGCCGACCGACAGCAGCTGCTGCTGGGCCTGCACGACGTGGCGCTGGGCCTGATCGCGGCGCTGCACGTCGGCCTGCAGGCGCTGCAGCCACGGCACCAGGGCGGCGACGACCAGGGCCGCGCCGGCGACGGCGGCGAGCAGGGTCGCCCGCTGCCGCCGCACGAACGCCGACGCGCGGCGCAGCAGGCCGGCGCGGCGCGCGCGGATCGGCTGCAGGTCCTGCAATCGTTGCAGGTCGTCGGCCAGGGCGCCGCCGTGCGGATAACGCAGCGCCGGTTCGACCTCGAGCGCGTGCGCGACGATCGTCTCGAGGTCGCGCGGCGCCGACGGCAGCCGCCGGCGCAGCGGCGCATGCCGGCCGGTGTGGATCGCGCGCAGCAGTTCGGCGGTGCTGCCGCCCTGGAACGGCGTGCGCAGCGTCAGGCACTCGTACAACGTGACCCCGAGGCCGTAGACGTCCGCCGCCGCGCCCTGTTCGGCGTCGCCGCGCAACTGTTCGGGCGCCGAGTAGACCGGCGTGCCGGCGAACTCGCCGCGGCGCGACAGGTGCACACCGCTCGGCCGCGCCAGGCCGAAGTCGACCAGCACCGGCTCGCCGTTCTTGCGCAGCAGGATGTTCGCTGGCTTGACGCCGCGATGCACGAGGCCGCGCCCGTGCACTTCGCCGAGCGCCTGCGCGACCTTGGTGACGAGGCGCACGAAGAACTGCGTCGGATGGCGCGCGCCGAGCGCTTGCGGCTCGAGCCCGAGCCGTTCGGCGATGGTCGCGATGGTCGCCGCGGTGCCGGTGCGCTGCGCGTGCTCGCGCAGGTGGTCGAGCAGCTGCTGCAGGCTCGGGCCGTCGACGAAGTCCATCTCGAACGCGAGCACTTCGCCGCGGTCGACGATGCGATGGATGGCGACGACGTGCGGATGGTCGATGCGGGCCAGCGCGCGCGCTTCGTGCAGGAAGCGCTGGCGGCTCTGCTGCGACACGCCGAACGAGTGCGGCAGCACCTTCAGCGCGACGTCGCGGTCGAGCTCGGCGTGGCGCGCCAGGTAGACGGTGCCCATGCCGCCGCGGCCGAGTTCGCGCACGATCTCGTAGCCCTGCAGCGACGGCCGCGGCCGCGCGCGGCGTCCGGCCGAACCAACCGCCAGCGCTACCGCTTCGTCGAGTCGGTGCGCCATCGCGGGATGCCGCTCGGCCAGCGTCTGGCGGTCGACGTCGTCGCCGTCGAGCAGTTGCTCGAACAGGTCCTCGAGCAGCTCGGCGAACGCAGTGTCGTCGCCGCCGGCAGGCGACCCGGACGCGATGGAGTCGTCGTTCACGACCCGGTCACCGAATCGTGCTCGCCACCGAGCCGACGCAGCGCATCGCGGTAGGCGACGAGTCCGCGCACGAACCGATGCTTGCACGTCGACAGCGGCAGGCCGAGTGCTGTCGCCACCTCGCTGGTCGGCAGTTCCTCGAACACGCGCAGGCGCACGACGTCGCGCAGCTCGTCGGGCACCGCCAGCAGCGCCTGCTGCAGCAGGCGCGCACGTTCGAGGTTCGAGGCGACGCGGCTCGGCGTCGTCGAGCGCGGCGGCAGCACGCGATCGACGGTGTCGACGCCCCCGAGCACCGACAGCTGCGCGTGCACGGCGCCGCCGCCGCGCTTCTGCCGCCCCTTGTGCCGCACCATCTCGCGCACGCGGTTGTGGGCGATGGCGAGCAGCCACGCGCGGTAGCGGCCGAGCCCCGCCCACTGGTGCTGCTGGCGGTCGCGCCACGCCATCCACAGCGTCTCCTGCCACACGTCCTCGACCGACACCAGCGTGCGCGCCGACGGCCCGATCCAACTGCCGATGACGACGAACATGGTCGCCGCGTCGAGGCTGTCGACCAGACGACTCCAGGTCGTCGGGTCGAGGTGCGGTGCAGGTGGTTCGGCCGGCGCGTCCATCGCGGCGAGAAGGTTACCGCACGGCGGCAGCCGGTGCGGTGCGGCCGCTGGCAGCGCCCGTTCGCCGTCGCCGCGTCAATCGTCGCGTTCGTGCGCGCCGACGCAGCCGCGCGCGGCCAGACCGGCCTCGAACGCCGCCAGCAGTGCGGGGTTGTGGGTCGCGTCGATCCGGATCTCGCCGCCGTCGACGACGGCGCTGGCGACGTCGAGCCCCCCCACCATCGCCGCCAGGTCGAACGCCAGCTCGACCGGCACCACGGCGTTCTCGGTGACGGTGATGCCACCGCCGGCGATCGCGACGCGACTGCGACCGAACAGGGCGCTGCGCAACGTGAACGGCGTGCGGCCCTGGTCGGTGACGAAGTCGCCTTCGAGCACGATCGAAGCACCGGCGAACGGTGCGTCGTCGGTCGGCAGGTAACGGAAGTCGACGCGGTCGAACGTGCCGGGGAACACCGACACCTGGTCGAGCACGAACGGGCCGCTGGCGAGATCGAACGCGAACGGACCCGGCAGCTCGACCTCGTCGATGCGATCGTCGTCGTCCTGGTCGTCGTCGTCGTCGTCGTCCCCACCGTGGTCGTCGCCGTGATCGTCGTCGTCGCCGAGGTCGTCGTCGTCGCTGTCAGGACCGTCGTCCTCGTCGTCGTCGTCGCTGCGCAGGTCGTGGTCCGGCCCGCGCAAGCCGTCGCGGTGGACTTCCAACTCGATGTGGCCGACGTGGAAGCGCGCAGCCGACAGTTCGAGCTGCCCGCTGGCCAGAGGCACGACCAGGGGATCGGCCAGCAGCGCGGGATCGCGCACCGTGGCCGTGAACGTCAACGCCGCACTGCGGCCGGTGGCGCTGGCGGAACCGCCACCCCCGGAGCACGCAGCGAGCGCAGCCAAGGCCAACAGCGAGAGGAACGAGGTGCGATTGTGCGGCATGGGCGAAACGGCCGATCGGGGCGGATCGGATGCCACGCAAGGTAGCACACACCCAACAGGCGCGCAGCGAGGCGGTGCCTGGGCTTCTGGGTCAGCCGCTGGTCGAGAGCCACGCCGCCGTGCGCCGCATGCCCTCGGCCAGCGGCACCGGCGGTACGAAGCCGAGCCGGTCCTTCGCCTTCTGCATCGAGAAGTGGTAGTCGCGGCCGCCGTTCTGGATGCGGTAGCGCGTCAGCAGCGGATCGCGCCGGCTGCGCACCAGCCGGTAGGCACCTTCCATCAGCGTCGCCACCACCATGCCGAGCCAGTACGGCATCGACAGCTTCGGCTTCTTCAGGCCACAGGCATCGCACAGCGCCTCGGTGAACGTGCGCCAGTCGATGTCGAGCCCGTCGGTGGCGAGGAAGGCTTCGCCGACCGCGGCTTCGTGCTCGGCGACCCGCAGCAGCAGCGCGGTCAGGTTCTCGACGTAGACCGGGCACGTCCACGCGCGGCCGCCGCCGATGTAGCCGCCCTGGCCCTTCCGGATCGCGGCGACGTACTTCTGCAGGAAGGTGTGGTCGCGCGGCCCCCACACATTGCCCGGCCGCACCACCGTCGTCGGCAGACCGCTCTGCGCCGCGAACTGCCACAGCCACGCTTCCGCCTGCCGCTTGCTCTCGACGTACGCGTACGGCGACACCGGCATCGGCGACGCCTCGGTCATGTGCCGTGCCCCGGCGAAGCCGTGCAGCGTCGCACTCGACACGTGCACGAAGCGCCGCACGCCGGCTGCGTGCGCACACTCGGCGAGGTGCTGCGTGCCGCGCACGTTGATCGTGTGGAACCGTTCCCACGGCCCCCAATCGCTGGCGAAACCGGCGACGTGCACGACGACGTCGACGCCCGGCAAGGCCGCCGCCAACGACGCGCGGTCGCCGAGGTCGCCGTGGCGCAGTTCGACGTCGAGGCCGGCGAGGAACGAGCGGTCGCTGCTCTGGCGCACGAGGCCGCGCACGCGGTAGCCGGCGCGCAGGAACGTCGCCGCGGTGTGGCTGCCGATGAAGCCATTGGCGCCGGTGATCAGCACCGTGCGGCCGGCGCCGTTCGAGGGCGCGTTCGCCGGATCGTCCGTGCGTTCACTGGCCATGCAGCACCATCGCGTCGGTCAGCACACCGAGCAGCACGTGCAACAGCCAGCCGTACCAGATCGACTGCGTGCGCAGCGCCAGCCAGCCGAGTGCGAGCCCGAACGGCACCGCCCCGAGCGTCTCGCCGACCGGCTTGCCGAGGTGCACCAGCGCACTCGGCACCGTCTGCAACAGCACCGCCAGCGCCACCGGCCACCTCCGCAGCAGGCCGAACAGCATCCAGCCGCGGAAGCACCACTCCCACGCGATGTAGTACAGCACCGCGTAGGCGAACCAGTACGGCAACCGCAGCTCGGGGTGCGTCACCAGCAGCTTGCACATCGGGTACTCGGCGCGCACCTCCGGCATGCCGGCCCCGCTCCACGCGATCAGCGCGCACAGCGGCGCACCGAGCAGCACGGCGCAGAGGCCGAAGCGCACGTCGCCGAGGCCGAGGCCGTGCGCGGCGAGGCGACCGCGCCCGTCGCCGCGGCGTTCGTCGCGGCGCAGCAGCAACTCGCCGAGCGGCAGCACACCGAGCAGCAGCGCGAACGCGCCGAACGACAGCAGCGCGCGCCACAGTTCGTCGAGCTCGCCGCCCGGCCCCGGCAGCGCCGCCGGCCGCGCGAAGTACCACCAGAGCGGGAACAGCACCGGCACGGCGAGAAGCAGCACCCAGGTCGTCGAGTCGACAGCGGGCGCCGCGGGCCCAGGCCGACTCACGACCGTTCCTCGGCGGGTGCTGCGTCCGGCAGGTGCCGCGCCAGGGTCGGCCACCAGCGCGGGAAGAGCCGCACCGCCGCCCATGCCGTCGTCGCCGCGATGGCGACGCCCGCGATCACGTCGATGACGTAGTGGTGTCGCGTGTAGATCAGCGACACGAAGATGCACGCCGCCAGCGGCACGAAGCACCAGAAGACCCGCCGCACGTACCACCACGCCGTGATCATCGTCGTCGTCAGGATGGCGGCGTGCACGCTCGGGAAGGCGTCGACCTTCGACGGCTCGAGGGTCGCGACCAGCGTGCGGATCGGCTGGGTCAGCAGCACGCCCTGCAACTCCACCGTGTGGCGATCGCGCAGCCAATGCTGCGGCCCTTCGGCCGGCCACGCGACGTAGATCAGGTAGGACGGGTAGTAGCAGCAGAGGAACACGAACAGCACGCGCTCCACGTCCGCGCGGCGCCCCTTTGCGAACAACCACACCAGCGCGACCAGCGGCATCGGGAAGTAGAGGAAGTAGCTGACGTGGAACAGTTCGTCGAGCCAAGGCGTGTTCCACTGCTCCATCCAGACGGTCGCGTCGACGCCGAGCATGGCGCGATCGGCACCGGCGAAGACGTCGTCGTAGCGCACGCTGCGAACCGCCGGGATCAGCACGAACAGGCTCTCGAACACCAGGAAGAGCACGACGACCGGGGCTGCGAACAGCACCACCGCCCGCGCGCCGACGAGTCGCTCCGGCCGCCGCCGCAACCACAAGCCGAGCCAAGTCAACCCCAACGATGCCGACCAGAAGCCGAGCAACGGCCACCAGACCGCAGCGGTGCGCACACCGGCGGCGGCGATCGCGAGCAGGATCGCCAGCAAGCCGAGGTTGCAGGCGTCGATCAGGCTGAGCGGTCCGAGGCGGTTCTTCGGGGCGACTTGGTCGATCACGGGCCGCGGGAAGCTACCCGCGCGCTCGGGCCGGCGCGACTTCGGCCGCGGCCACCTCTCACACCAACGCGCCCACCGCCGCCAACAGCCGCCCGGCGTCCGCTTCGCGCCGGAGCCGCACGGCCCAGCGCGCGTCGCCGTGCGCCAGCGACGTCGCGGCATTGACGAGCCCCCACAACGAAGGGTCGCGACCGCGCGCGACCGCGGCCTGCAGTTCGCGCTGCGACGACACGGTTCCGGCCGCCCCCACGATCGCAGCGAGGTCGTCGACGTGCACTTCGGCGGCGCCGCGGAAGCGTTCGATCGCCGCTTCGAAGCCCGCCGGCTCGAGGCACGCGCGGATCGCGTCGCCGACTTCGTACGGTTCGACACTGCGGCCGATGCCGCCGCCGGTGGCCACCACCGTGCCGTTGGCGCACACCTTGCGCACGTAGCGCGGCAGCACGGCGAGCCCGGTCGACGCGGTGCGCGCCACGGCGAACCCGGCCAGCACGCGATCGCCTTCGCGCACTGCGGCACACAGGCTGGCATCCTGGAACGTCACCGCCGTCTCGCCGTCGTCGCCCGGCAGGTGGTCGCAGCGCACGAGCTTCATGCGACGCCCCGCGGCGACCAGCGCCTCGGCGGTCGCCACCACCTGCTGCAGCCAGCCGCGATCGACGTCGTCGCGCGGCAGCTGCGCCAGCAGGTCCGGCGGCACGACCTCCTCGCGGCTGATCTGCAGGAACTGCTCGATCTCCTGCACGGTCAACGGACGCTGCTGCTGCAGGCGCGCGGCCAGCAACGAAGCCGGATCGGGAACGAATGACGCGAGCGAGTAGAGCATAGGGCCCATGGGACGGCCGCGACCGGCCCGCGGTTCCGCCGAGGTCGACGATCCGCCGCGCGGCAGGTGCGCGCTCACCAGGTGCCGAGCGTCGCCGCCAGCGCGTTGCTGCCGGTCACCGCTTGCACCGCGCCGCTGGCGCCGAGTTCGAACACGACGACCTGCTCGCGCAGCACGAGGCCAGCCAGCGCCGGGACCGCCGGCAAGGCGAGAGTCACCGTCAGCGCGCTGCCGGTCGGCGCCTTCGGCAGCAGCTGCAGCGGATCGACGAACAGGAAGCAGTTCGTGCCACCTTGCGGCACCAACAGGAACAGCGGCGTCGTCAGCGGTTGCACGCCCAACACGACGACGGCGATCGACGACGGCGGGATCGTGGTCGCGGTCGCAGTGAACGTGGTGCCGAGCCACGGCTGCGAGTCCGCCGTCAGCTCCACCAGCCCGGCGGAGCCGAAGCAACCTTGGCCTTCGCTGACGACGGCCGGCGCACACGGCACGCGCAGTTCGGCGAGCATCGACGAGACACGGCTGCCGGCGGTCGAGAAGAAGCCGCCGACGACGAGGTTGCCGTTCGGCAGCGTGTCGATCATCGCGACCGTGCCGTTGACGCCGCCGTCGATGGGCATCGGGGCGCCGCCGCGCCAGCGCGCGAGCCCCGGCATCGGCTGCCCGCCGGCCGAGCGGAACGAGCCACCGAGCACCAGTTCGCCGTCGGGACGGACGTGCAGTGCCTG
>JBILEY010000454.1:0-4349 GCA_044351865.1 Planctomycetota bacterium
CGTCGAACGCCGCCGGCAACGGCTGCCAGGTGGTGCCATCCCAACGCGACAGCAGTGCGTACGGGAGGGCGAGGTCGAAGCCGCCGACGACCACGTCGCCGTCGGGCAGCAGCTGCATCGAGAACACGAAGAACGCCGACGGGCTCGGTGGCGGCAGCGGCGTCCAAGCCGCACCGTCCCAGCGCATCAGCACGTCGCCGGCCGGCGTCAGGCCGGTGCCGGCCGCGAGCAGGTCGCCGTTCGGCAGCTCCAGCAGGGCCGTGACGGTGCCGTCGAGACCACCACCGAGGCCGGACCACGTCGTGCCGTTCCATCGCGCGACGTTGTGTGCAGCGACCCCACCGGCCAGGGCGAACGGGCCAGCGACGACGATCTCCCCGGTGCGGGTGCGCAGCATGCGATTCACGCTGCCGTCGACGCCGCCGGCGGCGAACGCGCTCCACGTGCCCGCTTGCCAGCGCGCCAGGCCCCCGACCGCGACGCCGTCCGCGAAACGGAAGTTGCCGGCGACCAGCAAGCCACCGCCGGGCTCCGGCAGGATCGTGCCCGCGACGCCAGCGTGCCCCGACGGCTGGGTCAGCCCACCACCGAGCGGCACGAAGCCGGCACCGCTGCGGATCGCGATGGCGTTGCAGGTCTGCCCGTCGATCTGCGCGAAGCCGCCACCGATCACGAACGTGCCATCGGCCAGCGTGGCGCTGCAGACGACGCCGTTGGCGAGGCCGGTGCCGAGCGCTTGCCAGCCCGCCCCGTTCCAAAGGGTGACGTTGCCGACGTCGGATGAGCCGGCCCGGCCGAACGAGCCGCCGATGGCGAAGCGGCCGAGCGGCAGCCGCGTCATCGTGTTCACGTAGCCGATGCCGTCGGTCGCCGCCGCCGCCCCGGCGCCCACCGGCGACCAGGCGAACGTCGTCGTGTCGAGCATGGCCACGAACGGGATCGCCGGTGCAGCGACCTGCAGGAAGCCAGCGACGACGACGCGGTTGCCGGGCAGTGGCAACAGCGCGCGCACCGTCGCCGTGGGGAGGAAGGGATAGGGCCCGACGAGGCCGAACACCGGCACGAACGTCGTCCCGTTCCATACCGCGAGCCCGGACGCCGACGAGCCGCCGGCGCCGACCGTGAACTCGCCGCCGGCGAGCAGCACGCCGTTCGCCGTGCGCGCGAGTGCCGACACGAAACCCGGCAAGCCGGAGCCGACGGCGAACCAGGCGTTGCCGTTCCAGCGCGCGACGTTGGCGGCCACCACTCCTCCCGCGTGATGGAACCAGCCCGCGACCAGCAGGTCGCCGTTCGGCAGGCTCTGCATCGTCATCGCCCAACCGATGCCGCCTGCTCCCGCGAGGCCGCTGCCCAGCGGCAGCCACGAGGCACCGTCCCAGCGGGCGATGCCGCCGACCGGCTGGCCGCCGATCGACACGAACGGTCCGCCGACGAACAGCTGGCCCGCCGGTGTCACGTGCAGCGTGTGCACCATGCCGACGAAGTCGCCACCGAGCCACGACCAGGCGCCGTTCCAGCGGGCGACACGCTGCACGCCGCCAGCACCGTTCGTCGGCTCGCCCGCGGCAACGAGATCGCCGTTCGTCAGCACCGCCAACGCGGTGACGCGCGAAAACGCCTCCGACGCGAACGCCGACCACGCGCCCGTGTTCAGGTCGCAGCGCGCGATGCCGTTGCAGCGGGCCGCGCCGGCGACGCCGAAGCTGCCGCCGACGACGAGTTCGACCGGCGCCGGGCCGCTGCCGTCCGGATCCCACGCGACCGAGCTCGTCACTTCGCCGTCGACGCCGGGGCAGCCGAGGCCGGGCAACCACGAGGGATCGCACTGTGCTTGCAGTGTCGGCGCCGCGAGCAGCGCAGGCGTCGCAAACAGCATGGCCCAGCACCACAGCGAAGCGAGCCAGCGACTCACCGTGCGCCCGCTCCGAGCCACGAACCGCTCTCCCTGGATCCCCCCGCCGTCGTGCGACCTCATGCGCGTTCGACGAGTTGCATGCAGCAGCGGTTCCGTCGGCGCGGCACGATCGCCATCGATCGCCCGGCCTGCCCCGGCGCTTCTCCGCTCACTTGCCGGTCGAGGCTTCCTTCGGCGCGTCCTTCTTCGGCGCCGGCGCCGGCACCTGCTTGGTGCTCTGGCGGATGGTCATCTTCAGCTGCATCGTCGACTCCGCGCTCGACTTCAGCACCATCTCGGTGCGGGCAGACAGCGGCAGGCCGTCGTCGAGCGAGATCTCGAACGCGCCGGAAGCCGCCTCGGCGACCAGCTTCGCACCGGGGATCTTCACCGCCGAGGTGTCGAGTTCCATCTTGGTCTCGACCGTCGCGACCTTGCCCTTCACGGCGACCAGCTTGTGGGTCAGCTTGGCGACCATGTCCCCAGCGGGCCCCATTGGGAAGTTCTGTTCCGACGTCCAGGTGTCGCCGACCGCGATCGGATCCTTCGGCAGCACCAGGAAGCTCATCTCGGTGCCTTCCTTCAGCGACGTGCCGAGCTTCTCCAGCGTCTTCTGCATGGCCTCGTCCGCACTGATCTCGACCACCTTGCCGGTGCTGTCGACGCGCATCCTGGTCGTCTTGCCGACCATGTCGGCGAGTCCGGCCAGCTGCGGTCCCGGCTTCGAACCGGCGACGTCGCTGTCGTACTCCGACTTGCGCCCGCCCATGTCGGACACCGCCGTGACGCGCGTGTAGCGCGACTCCATCGCCGCGACGCCGTCCTTGACCTCGGCCGTCTTCGACTCGGCCCAGCTCGTCGTGACCTGGGTCATCTTCATGTCCATCTCGCCGCGCTTGACCTCCTGCGCCATGTCGAGCGTCTGCTCGAGCCAGCAGACGTGGCCCGGCTTGAACGTGTAGCGCAGCGTGTGCTTCTCCTGCGCGGTGAGCGGGACGAGGACGAGGGCGAGCGAGAGGACGGCGGGAAGGCGCAGCATGAACGGATCTCCTTGGATGGGCGCGGATGCGCGGCCGGGGAGCTTCGCCAAACGGCCATGCCGAGGCCAGGACCGAGCCGCCAACTTGCGGCGATCACGGCCGTTCGCCCTCCCGCACGCCGAACGCCACCCCGTTCGCTATCCTTCCGCGCCCATGCCGGAGCCGCACGCGATCACCCAGTGCCTGCTGCGCCTGCGCCAGGGCGACCAAGGCGCGGCAGACGACATGCTGCCGCTGGTCTACGCCGAGCTGCGCGCGCTGGCCGGCCACCTGATGCGCGGCGACCGGCCCGACCACACGCTGCAGCCGACGGCGCTGGTGCACGAAGCGTGGCTCAAGGTGGCGAAGTCGATCGACGGCGGCGGCGGGCCGCGCGATCGCCAGCACTTCCTCGCCGTCGCCACCAAGGCCATGCGCCAGGTGCTGGTCAACCACGCGCGCGATCGCCGGGCGCAGAAGCGCGGCAGCGGCGGCGCCCGCGTCGCCCTCGACGACGTCGTCGACGCGATCGAAGCGACCACCGGCGACGTCGCCGCCTGGAGCGACCTGCTCGACCTGCTGGCGAAGGACCACCCGCGGCCCGCCCAGATCGTCGAGATGCGCGTGTTCGGCGGCCTGTTGGTCGAGGAAGTCGCCAGCGCGCTCGACCTGGCGCCGAGCACGGTCAAGGCCGACTGGCGGTTCGCCCGCGCCTGGCTGCAGACGAAGTTGCCCGAGTTCGGCGAATGATCGGCCGCGCCGGGACGATTCCGTGTGGATGATCGTGAACCCAAGCCCGCCATGCACCAGCGCGCCGCCGACGTCCACCGCATCTTCCTGCTCGCCCTCGAGCTCGCCGGCGACGCGCGCAGCCGCTGCCTCGACACCGAATGCGGCGGCGATGCGGCGCTGCGCGCCGAGGTCGAAGCCCTGCTGCGCGCGGACGCGGCGGACGCCGCGAGCGACGGCGAGGCCGGGGGCGGCGGCGGCACCCCGGGCAGCCGCGGCGCGTTCCTCGGCGAAGCCGAACTGGCGGTCGTGCGGCAGAAGCTCGGCGACGACGGCGAGGTGCTGCCCGAACGCATCGGCGAGTTCCGCATCGTCGACGTGCTCGGCCGCGGCGGCATGGGCGTCGTCTACCGCGCCCGCCAGGAGCACCCGCGGCGCGACGTGGCGCTGAAGGTGCTGGCGCCGGGCACCGGCGGCAAGGAGGCGCGCGCCCGCTTCGCGCTCGAAGCGGAGGCGCTGGCGCGACTGCAGCATCCGGGCATCGCGCAGATCCACGCCGCCGGCAGCTACGCGTCGCCGCACGGCGAGCGGCCGTTCCTGGCGATGGAGCTGATCCGGGGTGTGCCGCTGCACCGCTGGCTGCACGAACGGCGACCGGAACGCGCACTGCGGCTGGCGTTGTTCGTCGAGCTGTGCCTCGCCGT
>JBILEY010000082.1:0-15591 GCA_044351865.1 Planctomycetota bacterium
CTACCCCGGCAGCTTCGACCCGGTCACCCGCGGTCACCTCGACCTGGTCGAGCGCGCGCTGCCCTTGTTCGACAAGCTGACCGTGGCGGTCGCGGTCAACAGCAGCAAGAACGCGACGTTCACGCCGGAGGAACGGGTGGCGATGCTGCGCGAGGTGCTGCCGGCCGATCCGCGGCTGTCGGTGACCACGTTCCGCGGGCTGGTCGTCGACTTCTGCCGCGCCCAGGGCATCGGCGCGATCCTGCGCGGCGTGCGCACCGTCTCCGACTTCGAGTACGAGTACCAGATGGCGCTGACCAACCGGCACCTGGCGCCGGGCATCGAGACGGTGTTCGTGATGCCGAGCGTGCAGTACAGCTACGTGTCGTCGTCGTTGATCCGCGAGATCGTGCGCAACGGGGGCGACGTCGGTAGCTTCTTGCCGCCGCCGGTCGAGAGCCGGCTGCGTGAACGCCTGCGTCCCTCCACTTCGTCGTGAAGCGCTCCTCATGAAGCTCGACGTCATCTCGTCTCCCGCCGCCCCGGCCGCCATCGGTCCCTACAGCCAGGCCATCCGCGCCGGCAACCTGCTGTTCTGCTCGGGCCAGATCCCGCTCGACCCGAAGACCATGCAGATGGTCGGCACCACCGCCGCCGAGCAGGCCGACCAGGTGCTGAAGAACCTCGCCGCGGTGCTGACGGCCGGCGGCGCCAGCATGGGCCACGTCGTGCGCACCACGATCTTCCTCGCCAGCATGGGCGACTTCGCCGCCGTCAACGAGGTCTACGGCAAGCACTTCGGCGCCCACAAGCCGGCGCGCGCGACGGTCGCGGTCAAGGAACTGCCGAAGGGCGCCCTGGTCGAGATCGACTGCATCGCGGCGCTGTGACGACGCGGCCGGGCCTGCCTGCCTGGCCCGCCTCGCCCGCCCGCAAGCTGCTGCGTCCCGCGGTCGCCGCGGCGACCCTGTTGCTCGTGCTGTTGCCGGCGCTGGTGGTGTCCCAGCACCTCGGCGCGCCGCCGCATCCCGGCGAGCGCGAACGGATCGTGCGCGCGATCGCGGCGGCCCCGTCGGAGCGCGTCGTCGACGGTGAGGTCGCGCGCAGCTTCTACCGCAGCGCGCTGCGCTCGGTGTCGATCGACGCCAGCGATGCCGCGTCGCCGTGGTTGCCGCGCGCGCGCCTGGCCCAGGTGCTCGGCGTGTTCGGCCTCACCGGCCTGCTCTACACGGCGGTGCTGCTGGCCGGCGACCGGCTGCGTGCCCTGCTGGCCTGCGCCTGGCTCACCGCGCTGCCGCCGGTGCTGACCGAGGGCCACGTGTTGCGCGCCGAGACGCCGGCGGCCCTGTTCGGCTGGCTCGGCCTCGCGGTGCTGCTCGGCCTCGTGCCGTCGGCGCGGCGCGGGCGCGGGGCCCTCGGGCGCGGCTTCTTCATCGGCGGTTGTGCCCTGACGGCGAACGGCCTCGCCGTCGCCGCGCTGCCGACGTTCGGCGTGGCGCTGCTGGCGCCGGGCGTCGTGCTGACGCTGGCGGCGCTGCAGCTGCTGGCGCGCAGCGTGCGCATCGTGCGTCGGCGCGGCATCGGTCGCCTGCCGTATGCCGCCTGCAACCGGCGGCTGCTGCCGTGGACCGCGCTGTCGCTGGCCACGCCGTTGGTGGCGCTCGGCACGATGCTGGTCGCCGCGCCGGGGCCGGTGCCAGAGGGCGCCGACGGCAGTGCGTGGCTCGCCGCCGGCAGCGACATCGGCCTGCTGCCGGCCGCAGCACCCTGGCGCACGTTGCTGTGGGCACTGCTGGTCCTCGGCGCGCTCGGTGGCGTGTTCCGCATCGGCACCGAGTTCGGGCGGCGCGGGCGCGTCACGGCGACTGTGGTGCTGTGGGTCGGCGTCGCGCTGATGCTGGCCGGGGCGCGGCAATCGCCGCCGGTCGACGCGTTGCCAGCCGCTCCAGCCGCCGCGGTCGTGCTGGGCGAAGGCACGTTGTGGGCCGTGTTCCTGCTGCGGCGCCTCGGGCTCCGCCTGCTCGGCGGCAAGATGCCGGCGACCCGCCTCGACTCAGCGCGGTAGCGCGCGCCGGATCGCGTCCTGCAGCTCGACGCGCGCGTCCTGTGTGCCGGCGTGCTGGCCCAGCGCCACGACCTTGCCGGCGGCGTCGAGCACGTGCACGGTCGGCCCTTCGACGAACCAGCGCAGCGCCACGTCGTTCAGGATG
Organism: Planctomycetota bacterium; assembly: GCA_044351865.1. Taxonomy (GTDB): domain Bacteria; phylum Planctomycetota; class UBA1135; order UBA1135; family UBA2386; genus UBA2386. The sequence goes on from JBILEY010000082.1 coordinate 2,190, forward strand.
CCCTGGCCGTCGCCCGCGAACGGGAAGTCGACGCCGAGTGCCTTCGCCGCCGGCTGGACGGCCGCCGGATCGCGATCGAGGCAGACGCCGAACAGCACCAGCTTGTCGCCGTGTTCCGTCTTCGCGTCGCGCAGCTGCGTCAGCAGCGTCGGCATGTCCTGGTCGGCCGCCGACCAGAACACCAGCACTACCGCCTTGCCGCGCTGCTCCGCCAGCTTCCACGTGGCGCCAGCGGTGGTGCGGGTGGTGACGTCGATCGCGTCGTCGCCGGGCCGCAGCATGGTGGCCCGCAGACGGTCCTTGGCGACGTTGCCCCAGTAGGTGCCCGGCAGGTCCTTGGCCAGCTTCTCGAGTTCGTCGAAGCCGGCGTTCTCCGCCAGGTCCTCGCGGTCGCGCATGGCGTCGGCGCGGTGCCAGCGCACGAACGCACGCTGCTCGTCGTCGGCCGCCGCCGCCAGCGCCTTCTGGAACAGCCCCTCGCCCTTGTCGACCTCGACCAGGATGGTGGTCAAGAGGCGCGCCATCGCCAGCTGGTCCGGCACCGGCGCCGGCTTGCCGAGCGCCGCTTCGATCCACTCGCCGCGCAGGTCGCGCATGCCGAGCCGCTGCGCCAGCGTCGCCCCGGTGACCAGCAGCAGGGCCGGGGCCTCGGCCTTGTCGATCGCGACCAGCGCCGCCATCGCCCCCTTCTTGTCGTCGCGCGCGAGGTTCAGGTCGCACAGCATCAGTCGCCCGTTCCAGCGGTCGTCGCCGGTCGCCGTCGTGCTGACGAACTTCTGCAGGCGACCGATCTGCTCGCCGAGCAGCTGCAGCATCTGCTCCTGCTGGGGCTGCTTCTGGGCGAGCTGTTGGGCCTCGCGGCTGAAGGCCTGTTGCAGTTCGGCGAGGGTGCGTTGGGCCGGCAGCGACAGGCAGAGGCAGGGGAGCAACCAGAAGGCGGCGAGGGGTCGCATGGGGCCGAGCATAGCGAGCGGCGGGTGCCGGGCGTTGCCGACGCTGTCGCCGGCGGCGGGATCGCGCCCTTGATGTTGGGCGGTCGATGCCGTGCGATGCGCGTGTGGCGGCCTTGCTCGAAGTCGACAACCTGCGCCTGCGTGGGCCGAACGGCCTCGACGTGGTGCTGCCGCGGCTCGAACTGCAGCGCGGCCGGGTGGCGGCGATCTACGGGCCGTCGGGCTGCGGCAAGTCGTCGCTGCTGGCGGCGCTGTTCGGGCTGCTGCAGCGCCCCGGCTGGACGGTCGACGGGCGGGTGCAGTTCCAGGGGCGCTCGGTGGCGGCGATGACGCCGGCCGAGCACGAGCACTGCCTGCGGCACGACCTGGCGTTCCTGCAGCAGGATGCGCACGCGGCGCTCGATCCGCTGCTGCCGGTCGGCAAGCAGGTCGAGCAGGCGACGTTCAAGGTCGAGAGCGAGGTCGCGGCCATGCTCGGGCGCTTGGGCGTCGACGACGGGGCCCGGCTGATGCAGCGCCTGCCGCACGCGATCTCCGGCGGCCAGGCACAGCGGGTGCTGCTGGCGATCGCCTTCCTGCGGCAGCCGGCGCTGGTCGTCGCCGACGAGCCGTCGGCGAGCCTCGACGGCGGCAGCTACGCGGACCTGCTGGCGCGCTTGCGCGAACTGATCGCCGGCGGCGCCGCGGTGCTGTTGGCGACGCACGACCACCGGTTGCTGCGCGATCTCGACGCCGAAGTGCACGTGCTGCAGGACGGCGCGTTCGCCCGCGCCGCGCCGCAGGAACCGCCTTGGCCGCAGCGCCCGGTGCTCGATGCCGGCTCGCTGCCCCTGCTGGCGGCGCGCTCCGTGCGCGTGGCGTTCGGCGACCGCGTCGTGCTCGACGACGTCGACTTCGAACTGCGCCGCGGTGAGGTCGTCTGCCTCGTCGGCGAGTCCGGCGCTGGCAAGACCACGTTGGTGCGCGTGCTGGCCGGCCACCTGCGGCCCGACCGCGGCGACGTGCAGCGGCCGGAGCGACGCACGGCGGTGCAGCTGGTCTGCCAGGACGCGTTCGGCTCGCTGACGCCGCGGCGGCTGTTGCGCCGGCTGTTGGCCGAGGCGAAGGCGCCGTTCTTCGACGCCGACGCCGGGGCGGTCGCCGTGCGGCTGCCGACCGCGCTGCTCGATCGCACCCGCGAGGGCATGTCCGGCGGCGAACGCAAGCGCGCGGCGCTGCTGCGGGCGCTCGCCGTGCAGCCCGACGTGCTGCTGCTCGACGAGCCGACCGCGTCGCTGGATCGGGCGACGGCGACGGCGGTGGTGGAGACCCTGCTGGTGATGCAGCGCAGCCGCGGCCTCGGCCTCGTCGTCGTGACCCACGATGCGACGTTGGCGGCGGCGCTCGGCCACCGCGTCATCGAAGTGAAGGACGGCAAGCTATGGACCCAAGGTGTCGACTCGGCGCCGTCGCGCTGACGGTGGTGTTCGCAGGCTCCGCGCTCGCGCAGGCCGCCGCGCCAGGCGGGCAGGAACCAGGGGCGCCGCCGGCGGTGACGGCGGTGCAGTTCGTCGACGAACCCAGCGACGCGGTGGTGTTGGCGGTGGCGTTCGACGGCGGTCACGACACCGATCCCGAGGCCGCGGTGCTCGCCGAGTGCCGGCTGCGTGCAGCCCGCGCGCTGGTGCCGCAGGCGACCGCGTGCGGTCATCGCGTCGTCGCCGACACCGCCGTGCTGTTCGTCGTGCTGGCGACGGGTGAATGGCAGCTCGGCGAGCGCTTCTTGCGCGCGCTGCTGGCGCCTGGGTCCCCGCTCGACGACGACAGCCTGCGGTTGGCGATCGCGCACTGTGCGCTGCAAGCCGACGACGCGGCGTTCCTGTATCCGGGCGACGTGCTCGCCAGTCGCGCGCGGGCGCGGCTCGGTGCCGAACGCGGCTTTGCGGGGCCACTGCGCGGCGAGCCGACGACGGTCGCGTCGATCGTGCCGGCGCGCGTGCGGGCGCGGCTCGCGGCCAAAGCGCCCGCGGCGGTCCTGGTGCTCGGCGCCGTTCCGCCGGAGTTGCGGCAGGCGCTGGCCGACGTGCGCTGCGAGCCGCTGCCAGGGCTCGCGCGGGCGGCCGGGGCGAACGCTGCGACCGAGGCTGCGGCCACCGAGGTCGCAGCCGACGAGTTCGAGGCAGGCGAGATCCACGAACGCATCGACGCTCCGTTCGTCGCGGCGGCGTTCTTGGCCCCGCCGACCGTCGACGCTGCGTTCGTGCTCGGCTTGCAGGTGGCGCGGGCGCGGGCGCAGAAGCGGTTCGGGGCACTCCGCAGCGGCGTGCTGGCGCACGCGCCGTTCGTCGCCTGGTCGTGGCTCGCCGGGGAGCCGGTCGTGCTCTTCCATCGCCGCGGCCCCGACCCGATCCAGCGTTTGCCGCAGGAGCCGCCGGGCAGGCCGGCGACGGCGGTGGTGGCGGCGACCCGGCAGGAACTGGTCGCTTTGCTCGACGACCTGTGCCGCGTGCCTCCGACCGCGGCCGAGCTGGCGGCCGCGCGAGCGGCCGTTCACGTCGAGCGCGGCTGTGAGTCGATGCCGGCGGCACGAGCGACGCCGGCGGCGATGCTGCCGGGCCGAGCCATGGCGCGGCTGCTGGCGGCCCGGCGGCCGACGGCTGTCGCGAACCTCGACACCGTGGACGCGGCCGCGGTGCACGCTGCGATGGTGGCGAACTTCCGGCCCGAACGAGCATGCTGGCATGCACTGGTGCCGGCGCCGCGCAGCGATCGGGCCTGGCCCGGGCGCTGATCGTCGGCTGGGCGCAGGTTCGGGCTGTAGCCGGGTCGTCGTCGCGGCCGATGTTGGGGGGCGCGTCGACCAGACCCGGCGCCAATACCACCGAACGCAGACGATGGGCTTCATCAACGTCGCCGAGCGCACGATCAACGCCAAACTGGTGTACTACGGGGTCGGCGTCGGCGGCAAGACGACGAGCCTGCAGCAGGTGCACGGCATCCTGTGCCCGCGCAACGAAGTCCAGCTGGTGTCGATCAACACCGAAGAGGACTCGACGCTGCTGTTCGACTTCCTGCCGATCAACCTCGGTCAGGTGGGCGGGTTCAAGATCCGCATCCAGGGCTTCACCGTGCCCGGCCAGCCGAAGTACCGGCAGATGCGCAAGTACGTCCTGCAAGGCGCCGACGCCGTGGTGTTCGTCGTCGACAGCCAGCGCAGCCGCTTGCAGGAGAACGTCGAGTCGCTGCAGAGCATGCGCGACAACCTGCGCGGCAGCCCTGGCACGTCCGAGGACGTGCCGATCGTGGTCCAGTACAACAAGCGCGACCTCGGCGACATCCTGACCGAGGAGGAACTCGATCGTGAGTTCCGGTTCCGCAGCGACATCCCGTCGTTCCCGTCGGTCGCCACCGAAGGCCACGGCGTGTTCGAAGCGTTCGTCGAAGCCGTGTCGATGCTCGTCGAGCGCAAGGTCGCGTTGTACGGACTCGGCCGCGATCGCGCGTCGCCGAGCGACGTCGCCGACGGGGTCCGCCAGAAGCTGTGGTCGATCTGCGACGAGGTGCGCCGCTCGCGCACGGTCGTCGGCATCGCCGACCTGCCGCAGCAGCGTCTGGCCCTTTCGGATTCGCCCGAGGCACCGGCTGCCGCCAGCCCCGCTCCTCCACCGGCGCCTGCTGCCGCCTCGCCAGCGGGCTCGGCGCCGGCCAGGGACGCGACCGCTGCCGACGGCGCGTCCTTCGGCGAGGAGGACTTCGATCTCGCCTACGAGCTGCGCGAGACTGCAGGCGCGCAGCCGAGTCAGCCTTCGCAGGTGATCACCGACGCCGAGCTGGACCATGCGCTCGGCGAGGGCCTGGAGCCCGCGACCGCACCGCGCGTCGACGAAGCCGATCCGTCGCTGTTCGACAAGACGGTGCAGTCGAACCTGGAGCTCGCGCGCCGCTTTGGCGAGCTCGACGAGAAGCGCCTGCTGCTGGAGCGCAAGGTGCAGGAACTGGTCGACGTGGCCCAGCAAACGGTGCACGACCTGAATCGCCCGCTGAGCGCGATGCGGCTGATGCTGGCGACGATCGACAAGGGCTACCTCGGCGAGGTGGCGGCGCCGGTCAAACAGGCGGTGCAGAACGGCCTGCTGGCGTGCAGCCAGATGGAGCGCCTGGTGCGCGATCTGCTCGACAGCTCGCGCCTCGACCACGACGGCGTGCACCTGCAGTTCGCCGAGTGCGACCTGACGCTGCTGCTGGCGGACGTGCTGCGCACGCTGCGCTACGAGCTGGAGGAGCGGGACGTGCGCATCCGCATCGAGCCGATGCCGGTGGTGCGGGCCGATGCGTGGGCGCTGACCAAGGTGTTCATGAACCTGCTCGGCAACGCGATCAACTACAGCGCCACCGACCGCCCGGCGCTGATCCGCGTGTTCGCCGAGGATCGCGGCGACGAGTGGCTCGTCGGCGTGCGCGACAACGGCATCGGCATCCCCGAGGCCGACCGCGGCCGCCTGTTCCGGCGGTTCGAGCGCGGCAGCAACACCGGCGGCATCAGCGGCACGGGGCTCGGCCTGCACATCGTCAAGGAGATCGTGCAGGGGCACGGCGGCACGGTGTCGTTCGACTCGGCCGTCGGCGATGGCACGACGTTCTGGCTGCACCTGCCGAAGGCGCCGGTGCAGGCGCCGCATTCGCCGGTCAGCGCCACGGCCGAACTCTGCGACCTCTGAAGCGAGTGCCGACCGGCGAGTGGGCAGGTGGCGCGGAAACGACAGCGGCCACCGGTTGCCCGATGGCCGCTGCTTGTGGTACCTCCGGAAGGGCTCGAACCTTCGACCCGCGGATTAAGAATCCGCTGCTCTACCAGCTGAGCTACGGAGGCGCTGGTTGAGGGCGAAGAGGGTAGCGACACGACGTCGCGTGTGCAAGCACTCGCTCGTGAGGTTTGTGCGCGTGCTTGACGTTGGGCGCACGACGCGGCAGACTCTTCGCCCCGCATCGCGCAGCCGACGGCTGAACGATGCGCATGGTGGTTGTAGCTCAGCCCGGTTAGAGCACCAGGTTGTGGTCCTGGGGGTCGCGGGTTCAAATCCCGTCAGCCACCCCATCTTTCTCTCGTCCTCTCGCTTCGCCTCGCGCCGTCGCTTCTCCCGTGCCGTCGCTTCTCCAGCGCCCAGCGGCGCCATTCGAGGCGTGGCGGGAGCGGGACCTCGTAGGCGAGCGTCGCGCGGCCGAGTATCGCCGGTCGCTCCAGCGCCAGATTTTCTGCGCCGCACGAACGACAAGCAGGGGCAACTCGCTGCTCTGGACGTGGCAGAATCCTGCCGCGCGGAGGCACGGTGTCGAACGACTTCGAAAGCAAACTGCAAGCAGCGGCGTCCGGTGATCGGGCTGCCCACGACGAGTTGTTCGCCAACAACCTGCCGGCGCTGCTGGCCTACTTGCGCAGCAAGGTCGGCGGCGAGCTCGCTGGTCGCGAGTCGGTGCGCGACCTGGCGCAGTCGGTGTGTCGCGAAGTGCTGCGCGACATCGGCAAGCTCGAGTTCGGCAGCGAGGAACAGTTCCGCGCCTACCTGTTCCTGCAGGCCTCGCGCAAAGTCGTCGATCGCTACCGCTACCACAAGCAGGAGATGCGCGACCCCGCGCGAGTCGAAGCGCTGCCGACCGACAGCCAGGAAGCGGACGTGCTCGGCACCTACGGCTCGTTGACGCCGTCGCGCGTCGCCGGCGCCAAGGAAGAGCTGTCGCGCGTCGAGCAGGCGCTGCAGCTGCTGCCCGAAGCCCAGCGCGACGCCGTGCTGTTGTCGCGCGTCGCGGGCCTCGGCTACCAGGAGATCGCTCGCCAGAAGGGCATCAGCGAGGCCGCCGTGCGCGGGCTGGTGGCCCGTGGCCTGGCGCGGCTCGCCGGCCTGCTCGGTCAGGACCAGACCGGCGCCAAGGACGGCGACGCTCCGTCGACGTCGTGAGTTCGTTCGCCACTCGCCCGTCTGCCGCATGGCCGTCCGTCGCCGGGCCGCGACACGCGTTCTCGATCAGCGCAGCTTGACCGCGCGCAGGAAGCGCAGCAGCGCGCCGGTGCCCGCCCGCGAACTCGGATGGTAGGCGCGCAGTGTGGCGCTGCGCGCCGGCGCCGGTTCGCCGCCGAGTTCGGGACCGAAGTTGGCCAACGCCATTTCCGGATCGACCGTTCGCAGGGACTGCAGCACCTGGCGCGCGAGCCCAGGGCGCACGTCCGGTGCGACCAGCAGGCAGTCGTGGCCGCCGGCGCCGAAGAACAGCGTGCGCGCCGCCGCCAGGTCGGACGCCACGTCGACCTGGATGCCGACCGCATGCAACTGCTGCAACAGGCCCTGCATCGGCACGGGGTCGGCGAGCAGGGCCAGCACCCCGGGAAGTCGATCGTTGTGCGGCACGCAGGCGCTGTTTCGGCATCGCCACGGCGGTGGATCAAGCTGCTGTCGCGGCGTGGCCGATGCACCGATGCCATGGTCAAGCAACTGCTCGCGTTCCTTCTCCCGGCCGCGGCCCTCGTCGGCCAGAGCCTCGTCGCGGTGCCGGCCTCGCACGCGGCGATCGACGGCAGCAGCAGCACCAACGTGCCGTTCGGACGCAGCGTGCCGACGCGTGTGCAGTACGTGTACGACGACTCGCTGTTCGCCGGTCCCGGGACGATCACCGCCGTTGCGTTTCGGCTCGAAGGCGGGACCTCGGCGCCGGCCAAGGTCGTCGACTGCGAGCTGTCGCTGTCGACCTCGCCGCTGGGCCTCGTCAACCTGTCGGTGGACTTCGCGCAGAACCGCGGTTCGAACGCGACCGTCGTGCTGCCGCGGCAGCTGCTGACGCTGCCGGCGCAGGCGGTCGGGGCGGCCCCCAATCCGTTCCTGCCGCCGATCCCGCTGACCACGCCGTTCGCCTACGACCCGGCGCAGGGCCCGCTGGTGCTCGAGATCGTCGTCTTCGGCCAGCCGCCCGGCACCTACACGTTCGACGTGACGTTCGTCTGCACGAGCCCGGAGCTGCCCGTCGGTCCGTCGTCGTGCGTCGGCAGCAACGGCCTGCCGGTCAGCGTCGAGAGCACCACACCGCAGGTCATCTGGGGCCGGCCGTGGGTGCCGCGCCTGCGCGACGCGCTGCCGAACACGCTCGCGGTGCTGTCGCTCGGCACCTTCGACAGTGCACCCTGGGGCGGCTTCCTGCTGCCGCAGGACCTGCAGGTGCTCGGTGCGCCGGGCTGCTACCTGTCGATCGACATGGCGGCGACGTTCCTCGGCGTGACGGCCACCGACGGCAGCGCGACGTTCCCGTTCGTGGTGCCGAACGAGCCGCTGCTGCTGGGCGAGTGGTTCCGCTTCCAGGGCGGCGCGCTCGACCTGCAAGCGAACGTGCTCGGCCTCGTCACCAGCCAGGCGCGCAAGGTGCAGGTCTGCGGTTGGGAGCCGGTCGCGCGCGTCTGGTCGAACGGCATCACGTCGACGTTCGGCACGCGCGAGATCGGGCTTTCGGCGGTCGTGCAGTTCACCGTGCAGTGATCGCCGCACCGCAGCGCGATGGCTGGCGCCGCGCGCTGCCATCGGCGCCAGCGCACCTTCGTCAAGAACGGCGACGCAGCGACCGATGCAGCCTGTGCGCGCGGTAGCTGTCTGGGGGGACGAGGCGCCGCGTCGTGCAGACTGTGCGGGATCAGGGGGTCTGCGCGCTGGCGATCGTGCGGGTGGGGGCCCGCTGGTCGTCGGGCCGGTACTGCCTGGCTGACCATGGGGGTGGTCGCCGGCGGTCGGGCGCCCGCGGTGCCACGCAACACCGCGGGGCCGCCTTTTTCCCGGCGGCGCAGTCCATCGGACCGTTTGCGATGCGATGCCGCACCACGCCGAACTCGACCGTCACCGACGCGCGGCGTAAGAGAGCGGCATGCGTTCTTCGTCGCTCGGCTGCTGGTACGCGGTGTTCCTCGCAGCCTGTGCCTCGTCGCCCGACCTGCCGCCGGCCGCCGTGCAGGGCATGCCCTGGCGCGCTCCCGGCGACGAGGAGGCTGGCGCCGGCGATGTCGAACGGCTGGTGCTGCGCGCGCGCGACCTGCACGAACGCGGCGACGGCCGCGCCGCCGCGGTCCTGCTCGCCGAGATCCTTGCCAAGTCTCCGCAGCACACCGAAGCGCGCCGGCTGCGGCAGGACGTGCTGCGCGAGCGCGGGCGGCGCGGGCTGCTGCTCGCCGAACTCGAGCAGGCCCTCGCCGCGGCGCCGGACGACGCCATCGCCCACTACCTGCGTGGCCGCATCGTGCTGGAACCGGCGGAGAAGCTCGCCAGCTTCCGGCGCGCGGTTGCGGCCGAACCCGCGTCGTTCTGGCCGTGGCTCGGGCTCGCGCACAGCCTGCGCACCGCGGATCCGCAGCGGGCGCTGCGCATCTACGAGGGGCTCTTGCCCGCCAGCGGCTCGCACCCGATCGCCGCCATCGCCTACGCGGCGCTGTTGCGCGAGCAGGAGGAGTTCCAAGGGGCGGCCCGCCTCTACGACTGGCTGCGCGCCGACCCGCGCGTTCCCGGGGTCGGCGACCTCGGTCTGGCCCAGGTGTTCCTGGCGCAGGAGCAGCGGGATCCGGCCTGGGCCGCTCTGCTCGCGGCGCTGCAGCAGCGGCCGTACGACGCCGGCGTGCAGGGTCTCGTGCAGTTGATGCTCGAGACCGGCGTCGCCAGTGGCCAGGTCGAAGAACTGCTCGACACGCTGCGCGGCGATCCGCAGCGTTGGCAGTCGTTCCTGCGCGGCCGCGGCGGTGCGGTCGCGACCTCGCTGCTGCTGCGCAGCGGCCAGCCGGTCGGGGCGCGGTTGGTGCTCGACGCGCTGGCGACGACGCCGGCGACGCCGAGCCTGCGCCGCTGGTACCGCCGCCTGCGCTTGGGCGCTGGCGACGTCGCGGGCTTCTTGCGCCAGGTGCGCGAGGACGTGCCGCTCGCCGTCGTCGACGACGAGAGCAGCACCGTGCGCGGCCGGTGGCTGCGTCTGTTGCGCGGGCCGTGGCACGATGGCGACTGGGCCGCGAACGAGGCGCAGGCGCTGCAACTGCTCGAGGCCTTGCGCGACGTCGGCTGGCTGCAGGAGGTCGGCCTGCTGGCCGACGTGGCGTCGACGCGCTGGCCCGCTGCCGCCGCCATCGCGGCGTTGCAGGCCGAGGTGCGCAGCGAGCTCGCGTTCGAAGGTGGCTTGCGGCGGTTGCTGTACCGCGGCTACCAGCAGCAGGACCAGGCGGAACTCGCGGTCGTCGTCGAGCGCATCCGCGCGCTGTCGCAGCAGGTGCTGGGGCGCGACGTGGTCGGCACGCCGACGACGTTCGCCGCCCCGATGGTCGGTGAGATGCTCGATCCGTTCACCGGTGGCCTGGCCGAACACCTCGCGCGCTACAACCGCCACCTGGTGCTCGGGCGGCGGGCAAACGGCGTCGCCGAAGGGCTGCTGGTGACGCGCCTCGCCGTGCGCGAACTGCCGGCGGTGCGCGAACTGCACCTGCCGGGGCGCTGCTTCGAGGTCGTCGGCATCGACCGCGACGTCACCTCGCTCGGCGGCGTGCTCGGCGGCGACCTCGCCGGCGTCGCGCTGCTGAATCACTTCCTGATCGACCACGACGCGGTGCGCGACTGGGCCTACACGATCGCCGAGCGGCGTCGCGTGGCGCGCGAGGACGGCCTCTTGCTGCTGCAGGATCCGCTGCCGAAGGCGTCCGGGCTCGATCCGCTGGACGTGGCCTGGCGGCTCAGCGTGATGTCTCCGGCGCAGGACAGCGAGCTCGATGCCGCAGTCCTGGACACGATCCGCACGCACGAGCGGCAGCACCTGGTCGACGCGTTCCGCTACCTGCCGGTCGAGGAGAACGTCTTCCGCGGACTCGGCCTGTTGTTGTCGTTCGGCTTCTCGCCGGCGGCGATCGAGGCCGAGATGGAACGGCGCGCCGAGCTGGCGGCGTTGGCCTTGTCCCCGCACACCGAGATCGTGCTGGCCCACATCGCCGACTTCATGAGCGAGCCGGGTGGGCCGGCCCCGCATCACGCCGGCTTCGCGCGCCTGGGCACCGACCTGATGGCGGCCTTGGTCGCCGACGGGCTGTCGCCGGCAGACGTCGTGCCGGCGCGCTGGCACTTGTTGCCGATGGCGCAGGTGCGCGCCGTAGCACAGCGGTTGCTCGCGGAACTCAACCTGCCACCGGGCTGATCGCCGCGGGCTCGCCCGGGGCGGGCGGTTGCGCCGATCCGCAGACGGACCCGCGCATTGGCAGCAGCGGAACGCTATTTGTTCCGGGGACTGGCTCGCGCTGGCTCTGGCCCTACGGCCAGTCCGATCCGGCTCGTCCGGCCGACAGGTCTCGGAGGTACCCGATGCTCCCGTTCTCGACTCCCCGCGTTCGTTCCCTCTCGCTCCTGCTGCTCGGCGGCCTGCTGGCTGCGCAGAATCCGGCGCCGGCGCCGACTCCACCGAAGGGGCCGGACAAGGAGGTGGCGGAGAAGATCGCCACGCTGAAGGAGTGCATCCTCGACAAGAAGTGCGCGCGCGATGCCGAGGGCGTCAACGTGGTCGACTTCCTGTTGCAGAAACTGCAAGGCGGCACGCTCGAGGCGAAGGACAAGGCCGCGGTCGTCAAGGTGTTCGGCGAAGTGTTCACCGGCGGCAAGGTCCGACCACACGACCAGACCAGCCTCTACGCAGCGGCCGCGACGGCGCTCGGCTACTGCGGGGCCGATGGCGCGAAGATCCTGAAGGCGGCCTACGGCAACAAGCCGCGCTTCCCGGAGAAGCCGGACTGGGTGCCGTTCCGCGAGCAGCTGCTCAAGTACCTCGGGCGCACCAAGGACGAGACGATGGTGAAGTTCCTGGTCAACGAGGCCTGCAACAACCACGAGGCGGCGCTGCAGAAGGCCGCGGGCGAAGCGCTGGGCAACTTCGACGGCAGCAAGGAAGCGATCCGCAAGGAGGTCGTCGCCGACCTGTTGGTCCGCTATGGCGAGCTGAACCAGCTGGCGAACGAAACGCCGAGCATCGACCAGCAGAACGCCAGCGACCGCCTGTCGACGATCAAGGGGCCGTGGTTCGAGACGCTGGGCAAGCTGACCGGGAAGAGCTTCGACAAGTACAGCGAGTGGCAGCAGTGGTACAACAAGCACAAGGGCCAGCCCTGGTGAGCCGCGGCAAACCGGCGGGAAGGAGCTGCGACCGATGCCCGTCGATGGCGCCGCGATGACGCGCGCTTGGATCGTCGGTTCGGTGGCCCTGGCCGTGGGCGCCGTGGTCTGGATGCTGGTGGAAACACGCCGCCTCGCCGAAGTCGCCGGCGGCCATGAGGTGGCGGCCCGCGAGGCGCGCGCCGCGGCGGCGCGAGCCGCCGCCGAGGTCCTGAGGCTGCAAGCGGTGGCGCCGATGCCTGCGCCCGCCGCCGCGCCGGACGCCGCCGTGGCTGGCGCAGCCGGCGGTGCGACGGCCCCTGGCGCGGTCGATGCCAGGACCTACGCCGAGCTGCGGCTCGAACTGGCGACGACGCAGCAGCGGCTGGCCGCCGTCGAAGAACTGCTGGCGCAGAAGCAACGCGAGGCCGAGGCCCGCGCGGCCGTCGCAGCGGCGGCCGAGTTGCCGATGAGCGAGGGCGTGCGCACCTGCCTGTTCGCCTTGCACGACCGGCTGCGCCGCGAGGGCTTCACCAACCTGCGCTTCCTCGGCGCCTCGGCGATCGTCGACGGCGAGCTGCGCGACGTCGAAGTGCTGGACGTCGCAGCGGACCAGCTGTCGGTGGCGTTCGTGCGCGGCAAGCGCATGGCCGCGGGGTTCGACCGCACGAACTCGCGCCTGACGCTGCGCTTCTACGAGGGCGAACGCAAGGTCGCCGGGGCGTCGACGCCGCTGCCGGAAGACGGCTTCGCCATCCTGTTCGACGGCGTCGACGGGCCGGCGCTGGAAGCGGCGCTGCCCTACCTGGTGCGCGCCGAAGGGAACTACCCGCCGCCGCCGCTCGGCGAAGCGAAGGTGCCCGGTGTCGATCCGGCGACGCGGGCGCAGTGGCTCGAGCGCGTCGATGGCCTGCTGCAGCGCGCCGGCACGGCCGACCGCTGGCGCATGGCGCGCTTTCGCGGCATGCGGGATGGCTGGTTCCTCGACGTCGACCTGGTCGCCAGCGACCAGAGGAACCACGTCGTCGGCGGCGCGCACTGTGCGCGGCTCGCGGTCGAACTCGACCCCGCCGCCGGCATCGTCTCGCTGCGGATGGTCGACGGTGTCTTGCGCCAGGCGGGCGGAGAGTCGAGCATCGGCGGCGAGGGCTACCGCATGTTGTTGCCGAAGTTGAACTGCAAGCAGGCGAGCGATGCCATGATGGGCATCGTCGTGACCAAGTGACCACGTCCGCCGCGACGGGGTCGTTCCTCGCCTTCGTGCGTCACTGGGCCGAGCCGGTGGAAGCGGCGCTGCGCGCGCTGCTGCCCGCCATCGCCGAGCCGCCGGCGAGCCTG
>JBILEY010000414.1:0-4725 GCA_044351865.1 Planctomycetota bacterium
CGCCGGCTTCCGGACCCAGGCGCTGTTCACCTGGTCCGTGCCGAACGAGCCGACCAGCTGGAACGAACTCGACGAGGATCGGCAGCTCTACGGCGTGTACGCAACGAAGGATGCGACCACGGAGACGCGTGGACTCGACCTCTACGCGCTCGGCACGACGCGGCCGCGCGTCACCGTCAACGGCACCAGCGGCGACGAACGCCGCCACACCTTCGGTGCGCGCAGCTTCGGGCCGCTCGGCGACGGCTTCGACGGCGAGCTCGAGGCCGCGTGGCAGCTCGGCCGCCTCGGCGGCAGCGGCACCCACGGCGGCTTCGCCGCCGGCGTGCTCGGTTACCGCGCCGACTCGCTGTGGCTCACACCGCGCTTCTTCGTCGGCGGCGACGTCGCCACCGGCGACGCGCGGCCCGGCGGCAGCGTCGGCACCTACTTCCAGAACTCCCCGCTCGGCCACGCCTACCTCGGCTACATCGATTCGATCGGCCGGCAGAACGTCGTCGCCGCGCACCTGGGCTCGTCGTGGTCGCTGACGGCGGTGACGACACTGACGGTCACCGGCCACGTGTTCCGCCTGTTCCGCGGCAACGACGACCTCTATGCGGTGAACGGCGGTTCGACGTCGCCGGGCATCGCGCCGGACGGCCGCGACGTCGGTCAGGAGATCGACGTGCTCTTGACGCACCGCATCGCGCGCCACCTCGACGTGTACGGCGGCTGGTCGCACTTCTTCACCGGCAGCGCCGTGCAAGGGCCGGGCGTGACCGGCAGCGACATCGACTTCGCCTACTGCGGCGCGTCGTTCGTGTTCTGACGCGGCGGCCGCAGCACGCCGAGTGCGAACGGAAGCGACAGCTCGCTGGAGTCGCGACGAGACGGGCGCGAACATGCGACGATGACCGCGCGTTCCCGTTCGCGAGCCACCCACACCAAGACGAAGCGCTCGCCGAGCGCACGGCGCGAGAAGGCGAAGAAGGCGAAGCCGAAGCCGCTGACCGCGCGCACCGCCGACCGCCACGTGCTCTACCAGAAGTCGGTGCAGGCGCCGGAGACCGATGCGCGCTTCTACGACCGCTGGTTCCGCAAGTACGCCGGCCGGCCGCTGCGCGTGCTGCGCGAGGACTTCTGCGGCACCGCGGTGCTGGCGTGCCACCACGTGAAGCGGCATCCCGAGAACCGCGCGATCGGCGTCGACCTGCACTGGCCGACGCTGGCCTGGGGCCGCATCCACAACGTGCGCCCGCTGCTCGACGCCGAACAGCAGCAGCGCCTCACGCTGCTGCAACAGGACGTGATGGCGGTGCAGAAGCCGCAGGCCGACGCGATCCTGGCGCTGAACTTCTCGTACTCGGTGTTCAAGCGGCGCGCCCAGCTGCTCGCCTACCTGCAGAACTGCCACCGTTCGCTGCGGCCCGGCGGCGTGTTGTTCCTCGACGCCTGGGGCGGGCCCGACGTGCTGCAGCAGAAGATCGACAAGACGCGGCACAAGGGCTTCGTCTACGAGTGGGAACAGCGCGCCTACGACCCGATCAGCCACGAGATCGAGTGCGCGATCCACTTCGCGTTCCCCGACGGCAGCCGCCTGCGCAATGCGTTCGTCTACGACTGGCGGCTGTGGACGCTGGCCGAGCTGCGCGAACTGTTCGTCGAAGCGGGCTTCACGACGGTCGACGTGTTGTGGGAAGGCACCGACACCGCCACCGGCGGCGGCAACGGCGTGTTCCGCAAGACGGTGCGCGGCGGCATGGACGAAGCCTGGATCGCGATCGTCGTCGGCCAGAAGGCGAAGCTGGCTCCCAACAAGACGACGCGCTGACTCAACGGCCGAGCGCCAGCGGCCGGAAGCGCCACGGCGACGAGCGGTCCTCGGCTTCGCGGCGACGGAAGTCGCGCGGCGACGCGCCGACCACCTTCTTGAACACCTTGCTGAAGCCGAACGCGTCCTGGTAGCCGACGGCGCTGGCCACCGCATCGAGCCGCTCGTCGGTCTCGGCCAGGAGCCGCATCGCCGCCTGCATGCGCAGCGTGCGCAGGTGGTTCAGCGGCGTGTCGCCGACTGCTGTGCGGAAGCGCGCCGCCAGCACCGAACGCGACACGCCGACGCGGCGCGCCAGTTCGTCCAACGTCCAGCCGAAGGCGACGTCGCCGTGCAGCAACTCCAACGCGCTGCGCACCGCGCGATCGCGCAGCGCCCCGGACCACCCGTTCGCCGCAGCACCGCCGCGGGCGACGATCTCCCGCAGCAGGTAGGTGAACGTGACGTCCATCAGGCTCGACACGAGGTCGCCACTGCCGAGTTCGCGGCGCTGCAGCTCGTCGCGCAGCAGGTCCACCGTCAGCGCCAGCGGCGACAGCCGCCCGAGCTCGGCGGCCCGCACCACGCTCCAGCGCGGCAGCTCGGCGAACAGCGGATGCAGCGGCGCGTTCCACAGCTGGTAGGCGCCACTGACCACGCCGGCGGCGGACGCCGACACCGGCCCACCGGCGACGGCGTCGGCCGCGGGGATCGGACCACGCGGCCGCTTGCCGCTGGTCGCCAGCACGTGTTCGCAACCGCGCGCCATCAGCACCAGATCGCCGGCTTCGAGCGCCAGCGGTTCCGCCAGATCCGGGCCGTGCACGTACAGCCGGGCGCCGACGGCGACGTGGAAGCCGATGCTGCGATCGCACGGGAAACGCAGCGCCCCGTGCGTGGACAAGGCGCGAACGTCGAGGAGCCGGCGCTGCAGGCCGGCCTGGCGGAGCACGTCGGAGAGCAGGTCCATGGCTCGATCGACCCAAGGTAGCAGACGCGAAGACATGCAATCAGGACGCATGGGCATTCTCCGTCCTGCCGCGGGGCCTACCTTGCGGCCACTTCCCCACCAGGAGATCGCTCGCATGAACCCGATCCTCGTCGTCGGCGCCAATGGCACCGTCGCTTCCGAACTCGTCCGCCTGCTGCGCGCCCGCGGCCAGCGTGTGCTGGCCGGCACCAGCCGCACCCCTTCCGGCCCCGACCAGGTGCACCTCGACCTGGTGCGCGGCACCGGCGTCGCCGAGGCGGTGGCGCAGGCCGACGCCGCGTTCGTCTTCTCGCCGCCGGGCCACGTCGACCAGCACGCGCTGCTGGCGCCGTTCGTCGACCACGCCGCGCGGCGCGGCCTGCGCAAGGTGGTGCTGATGTCGGCGATGGGCGCCGACGCCGACCCGAACGCGCCGCTGCGCCGCGCCGAGTTGCATCTCGAGCGCTCCGGGCTGCGGTGGAACACGCTCCGGCCCAACTGGTTCATGCAGAACTTCCACACGTTCTGGCTCGCCGGCATCCGCGAGCAGAACAAGATCCTGCTGCCGGTCGGCAAGGCGAAGGGCAGCTTCGTCGACGCGCGCGACATCGCCGCCGTCGCCGCGGAGCTGCTGCTGCGCAGCGATCGTGACAACCAGGCGTTCGATCTGACCGGCGGCGAAGCGCTCGACCACGATCAGGTCGCGGTGCTGCTGTCGCAGGTGGCCGGGCGCACGATCACCTACGAGGACGTGACGCCGGCGGTGATGCGCGACCGGCTGCTCGCCGCGGGGCTGCCCGCTACGTACGCCGAGTTCCTGCTGGTGATCCTCGGCTTCTTCAAGGCCGGCTACAGCGAACGGATCACCGACGCCGTGCGCACCGTGACCGGCCGCGCGCCGATCCGCTTCGCGCAGTACGCACAGGACCACCGCGCGCACTGGCGGTGAACGATCGACGAGCGCCGGCGTCAGATGCCCGCGCCGTCGTAGTAGCCCGACTGCCGTGCCGGCAGCGCCGTGACCCGTGCCCCCGGCGCCACGTCGTCGACCACCACCACGCCGGCCCCGATGCGGGCGCCGCGGCCGATCGTCACGCGGCCCAGCACCGCCGCCCCGCTGAACACCTGCACGTCGTCGTGCAGGATCGGGTGCCGTGGCTCGCCCTTGACCAGCGCCCCTTCGCCGTCGCGGCGGAAGCTGCGCGCGCCGAGCGTGACTCCCTGGTAGAGGCGAACGCGCGCGCCGAGCACGGCCGAGGCGCCGATCACGACGCCGGTGCCGTGGTCGACGAAGAAGCCCGGACCGATCTGCGCCGCCGGATGGATGTCGACGCCGGTCCACGCCTGTGCGATCGACGCGAGGCAACGCGCGACCAGCGGCGCGCCGAGTTCGTGCAGCGCGTGGGCGAGGCGGTGCACCACGACCGCGGCGAAGCCCGGATAGCACAGCAGGATCTCGTCGCGGCTCGTCGCCGCCGGATCGCCGTCGTCGGCGGCGGCGAGGTCCTCGAGCAGCACCGACTGGATCGCCGGCAACCGCTGCACGAAGCGCTGCGTGATCGCCTGCGCCAGCGGCTGCAGGCTGTCGCCGGGGCGCGTGCCGCTGCGCAGCAGGTCGCGGCGGACCTGTTCCTGCAGCATCGGCACCGTGCCGAGCAGCGTGTCGGCGACGAACGCGTCGACGCCGCGTTCGAGCGGCGGCGTGCCGCTGCGATGCCGGCCGAACAGCACCGCGCGCAGGCGATGCGCGATCGCTTCGAGATCGGCGCGCGACGGCAGCGGGCCGGCGGCGGCCGGCAGCGTGTCCTGACCGCGGCGCAGCGCCGCGGCGACGTCCTGGGCCAGCGCGGTGTCGGTGGTGCTCACGAGGCACCCCCCGCCGCCAGCAGGTCGGCGAACAGCGCCGTCGACAGGTAGCGTTCGCCGCTGTCGGGCAGGATCACCGCGATCGTCTTGCCGGCGT
>JBILEY010000413.1:0-4725 GCA_044351865.1 Planctomycetota bacterium
CGAACAGCCAGAACACCACCGCGAGTCCGACCGCGATCAGCTTCTGCCACGGGTGGGCGACGAGCAGCGCGAACACGCCACTGGACCTGCGTTGGTCGGATGTCACGACGAAGCCTTGCTCTTCTTGTTGCCGTAGAGCTCGTTCAGCTGCGCTTCGAGTTGGGCGAGCGTCAGGCCATGGTCGAGCTTGCCCCCGCTCGCCGTCGACACCGAGCCGGTCTCCTCGCTGACGACCAGTACGAAGGCGTCGGTCTCCTCCGACAGGCCGAGCGCCGCGCGATGTCGCGTGCCCAGGCGCTTGTCGACGTCGGTGTTCTGGCTCAGCGGGAACAGGCACGAGGCGGCGACGATGCGGTCGTCGCGCACGACCACGCCACCGTCGTGCAGCGGGCTCTTCGGGAAGAAGATCGACTCCAGCAGGTAGGAGTTCAGTTCGGCGTCGAGCAGGTGGCCGTTCTCGGACAGCTCCGACAGCGACGCCTCGCGCTCGATCGCGATCAGCGCCCCGGTCTTGTCGTCGCTCAGCCGGCTGATCGCGCGCAGCAGCCGCGGCACCACCTTGGTGTCGCTGCGGAACAGCGTGCGGAACATCTTGGCGTCGCCGAGGTGCACGATGGCGCGGCGGATCTCCGGGTGGAACACGACGACGAGGCCGAGCGCCACCGACGGGCCGAGCTGCTCGGCCAACCACGCCACGCGGTCGAGCGCGAACGTGCGGATCAGCAGGAACGCCGCCACCAGCACGGCGACCAGCACGACCAGCAGGCCCTTCAGCAGCGTCGACCCGCGCGTCGCCCACAGGAAGCGCAGCACCGCGTAGAACAGCACCGCGAAGATCGTGATCTCGACCAGCGGCTTCAGCGGCTCGAGCGACGCCGCGAGGCCCTCTTCGGGCGCTTGCGGCGACGACAGCAGCAGGGCTTCCGTTGCGAGCATCGGGCGGCGGTTCGCGAGGCGGGGCGAAGCAGGCGGAGAGGGAGGGCGATCAGGCGCCGGACAGGCCGATGTCCGGCTTCTTGTCGAGCGGCTGGCGCAGCGGGTCGCTGCTCGGCAGCGGCGGCGGCTCGGGGCGCTTGGGTGCCGGCTGCTGCAGCCGCTGCTGCGCCTGCCGGTAATCCTCGAGGTCGTCGCCGCGCATCACCGCGGCCACTTCGTCGCCGCTGATCGTCTCGTGCTTCAGCAGCGCCTGCGCCACCGCGTCGAGCTTCGGCCGGTTGTCCTGCAGGAGCTTGGTCGCCGCCGCGTACTGCTCGTCGACCAGGCGCTTGACCTCTTCGTCGATCAGCTCGAGCGTGCGCTCGCTGACGTTGCCGGCGAGGCGGAACTCGCGGCCGAGGAACGGATTGTCGTCCTCGGCGGTGTACTTGATCGGCCCGACCTTGGCGCTCATGCCGAGCTCGCAGACCATGACGCGCGCCAGGTTGGTCGCCTGCTCGATGTCGTTCTGCGCGCCGGCGGAGACGTCGCCGAACACGAGATCCTCGGCGATGCGGCCACCGAAGCACACGGCCATGCGGCCGAGCAGCTTCTTGCGCCAGTGGTTGTAGTCGTCCTTCTCCGGCAGCGACATGGTGGCGCCGAGCGCGCGACCGCGCGAGACGATCGTCACCTTGTGCACCGGATCCTGGTCCGGCGTCAGCATCGACACGATCGCGTGGCCGGCCTCGTGGTAGGCGGTGACCTTCTTGTCCTCCTCCTCGATCGCGCGCGAGCGCTTCTCGCGGCCCCAGCGCACGCGATCGCGCCCCTCCTCGAGGTCGCCCATGTCGACCGCGTCCTTGTTCTTCATCGCCGCCAGGATCGCGGCTTCGTTGATGACCGCGGCCAGTTCGGCGCCGGAGAAGCCGGCCGTCGCCTTGGCGATCACCACCAGGTCGACGTGGCCGGCCATCTTCACCTTGCGCGCGTGCACCTTCAGGATCGCCTCGCGGCCCTTCACGTCGGGCCGGTCGATGACGACCTGGCGGTCGAAGCGGCCCGGACGCAGCAGCGCCGGATCGAGCACGTCGGGGCGGTTCGTGGCGCCGACCAGGATGATGCCCTTGTCGGAGTCGAAACCGTCCATCTCGACCAGGATCGCGTTCAGCGTCTGCTCGCGTTCGTCGTGGCCGCCGCCCATGCCGGTGCCGCGCTTGCGACCGACCGCGTCGATCTCGTCGAGGAACACGATGCACGGGCTCGCTTCGCGCGCCTGCTTGAACAGGTCGCGCACGCGGCTGGCGCCGACGCCGACGAACATCTCGACGAAGTCCGAGCCGGAGATCGAGAAGAACGGCACCTCGGCTTCGCCGGCGATCGCCTTCGCCAGCAGCGTCTTGCCGGTGCCGGGCGAACCGACCAGCAGCACGCCACGCGGGATCGAGCCGCCGAGGCGCGCGAACTTCTGCGGGTTCTTCAGGAACTCGATGATCTCGCGCACCTCCGCCTTCGCCTCCTCCATGCCGGCGACGTCGTCGAAGGTGACGTTGGTGCGGTTCTCCTTGGTGTAGAGCGAGGCGCGGCTGCGGCCGAAGCTCAGCACGCCGCCGCCGCCACCGGGCGAGCGCATCTGGCGCAGGATCACGAACCAGACGATCACCAGCACCAGCAGCCACGGGCCGACGGTGCCGAGGATGTAGATCATCGCCGTGTTCGGCTCGCTGACGCGGAAGTCGGCGGGGTTCAGCGACATCGACTGCACGCGCAGCGGCACCGAGCGCGCCGCCAGCGCGTCGGCCAGCGACTGCAGCGACGGTTCGCCCGGCTGCGGGCTGCCGATGCGCACGTAGTGCAGCTTGGAGTCGCGCAGCAGCAGCGCGAACAGGAACGTGCCCTCCTGGCGCACCTCCGGCGTGCCGGCCGGGCGCGTCGTCTGCGTCTGGCTCTTGCCCTCGACCTCCTGCACCAGGAAGGCGCGCAGCACGCGCACCTTGCCGTCGACGACGTCGGTGAGGAACTGGGCCGAGCCGCCGGCCTTGGCATAGACCGGGTCGACGCGCAGCGGCTGCAGTTCGCGGATGAACTCGAACTCGTTCTCGCCTTCGCGGCGCTGGAAGTCGCGCAGCAGCACTTCCATGGGCTTCAGCCCCTGCTCGGTGCGCACGCTGGCGGTGACGACGCCGTCGGACAAGCCGATCGACTCGATGCGCCCGTTGTAGAGATGGCTGTAGAAGGCGTGGACCGAGTTCTGGCCGTCGCGGCCCGAACTCGACACGACCAGGAACAGGGCCAACAGGAGGGCGAGGATCAGGATCACTCCGCCCATGCCACGCGGCTTCTTGTTGCCGCCTTGGCCGTCGCCCGGTTCCTTCGAGGGGTTGCTGCTCATGAGATGGTCCGCCGGTTGGCGCGCGGGACGCGCGTTCATCGGCGCAGTGCCGACGGCAGCCGTAGTCCGCTTGCCAGCGCGGGTTCCACTCCGGCGGCGGAGTGGCGCGCGAGTGACGAGGATAGGTCGGGGCTTTCGGCGAAGCCAGGAGGCCGGAGGCGGAACTCGTGCCCGCTCCTTCCTGGCGCGCCCCGCGATCGGGACCTACTGTTCGCCGCCCGGCCCACACGCAACGGTCCCAGCGAACGCCCGTGAAGAACGACTCCGTCCTGCCGCGCGGCCACGGCCGCCGCCGCGGCCCCGATCTCCCCCCCTACGACACGGCAACCGTGGCGGCGATCCTCGCGCGTTGGCGCGACGTCCCGGGCAACCTGTTGCCGATCCTGCACGACGTGCAGAAGGCCCTCGGCTTCGTGCCGCCCGGCGCCATCGGCCAGATCGCCAAGGCGCTGAACCGCTCGCGGGCCGAGGTGCACGGCGTCATCTCGTTCTACCACGACTTCCGCACCACCCCGCCGGGCCGCAGCGTGCTGAAGGTCTGCCAGGCCGAGAGCTGCCAGGCCTGCGGCAGCCGCGAGCTGACCGCGCACGCCGAACGCACGCTCGGCTGCAAGCTCGGCGAAACCTCGCCCGACGGTGCGGTGACCCTGGAGCCGGTCTACTGCCTCGGCAACTGCGCCTGTTCGCCGGCGGTGCTGCTCGACGGCGCGCTGCACGGCCGGGTCACGCCGAACAAGCTCGATCGCCTGCTGGCGCCGGCGAGGAGCAAGCCATGACGATCAAGGTCTGCGTGCCGCGCGACGCCACCGCGCTGAGCCTCGGCGCCGACGCCACCGCCGCCGCGATCGCCCTGGCGGCGAAGCAGCGCGGACAGGCGATCCAGCTGGTCCGCACCAGCAGCCGCGGCCTGTTCTGGCTGGAGCCGTTCGTCGAGGTCGAGACCCCGACCGGCCGCATCGGCTACGGGCCGGTCGAGCCGGAGGACGTCGAGGGCCTGTTCGCCGCCGACTTCCTGCACGGCGGCGCGCACCGCCTGGCGCAGGGCAAGGTCGACGCGATCCCGTTCCTCGCCAAGCAGGAGCGCCTCACGTTCGCGCGCGCCGGCCTGACCGACCCGCTGTCGCTCGCCGACTACGAGGCGAACGGCGGCCTGCGCGGCCTGCGGCGAGCACTCGGCATGGCGCCGGCGGCGGTGGTCGAAGAAGTCGTCGCGTCGGGCCTGCGCGGCCGCGGCGGCGCCGGCTTCCCGACCGGCATCAAGTGGCGCACGGTCGCCGGCGCGCCGGCCCAGCCGAAGTACGTCGTCGTCAACGCCGACGAAGGCGACTCCGGCACCTACAGCGACCGCATGGTCATGGAAGGCGACCCGTACGTGCTGCTCGAGGGCATGGCGATCGCCGGCTACGCCACCGGGGCAA
>JBILEY010000083.1:0-15564 GCA_044351865.1 Planctomycetota bacterium
CGAACGACGCGGTGACGAGGTTGGCGGCGAGGTTGTAGGTGAGGTTGTCGACGCCCTTGCTGCTGATCATCGCCTCGGCGATGCGGTGCACGCTGGCGCCGCCGAGCGCCTTCTGGGCGGTGGCGCGCTGTTCGGCGGTGAAGTGGGCGACCGCCGGGTGCTTGCCGTCGGCGAGCACGGCGTCGGCGCCGGGCAGCGGCTTGCCGAGTGCTGTGGCGTGCGCGGCGAACAGTTCGACCAGGTAGGCGGCCTTGATCGCGCTCGCGCAGGGCAGCGGCGTCTCGACGTTCCACGCCAGATGCGGTTCGCCGTCGGCTGGACCGAACCAGACGGCGGCGCGCACGCCGGGGCCGAGGTCGGCGACCAGCTGCTGCACGTCGGCGCGCAGTTGCAGGTCGAGGGCCCGGTCGGCGATCGGTCGGCGGTCGGCGGCGCAGGCGGCGAGCAGGCACGCGAGCCCGAACGCGACGAGGGCGCGCCGGGGTGTGCGCGAGCGGACGTTCGGCAACGGCATTGCGGGGGGATGCAGCGGTGGCATGCTGCGAGTCTGCGCGCACGACCGCACGCTGGCCAGGGCCGCGTCGTCGGAGCGCCGTTCGTCATGCGCCTCCTGCACACCGCCGACTGGCACCTGGGTCACGTGCTGCGCGACCACGCGCGCACGGCCGAGCACGCCCACTTCCTGCGCTGGCTCGTCGACACCGTCGTCGAACGGCGCGTCGACGCGCTGCTGATCGCCGGCGACGTGTTCGACGCGGCCAACCCGACGCCGGTGGCGCTGCGCGCGTGGTTCCGCTTCCTCGGCGACCTCAAGCAGCGCGCGCCCGCTGTGCAGGTCGTCGTCATCGCCGGCAACCACGACAGCGCGGCGCGTCTCGAAGCTCCGCGCGAGCTGTTGGCGGCGTTCGACGTGCGCGTCGTCGGCGCGATCGAACGCGGCGCCGACGGTCGCTTGTGCACCGAGCCGTTGCTGGTGCCGTTGCGCGGTGCCGACGGTGCGCGGGCGCTGTGCGTCGCGGTGCCGTTCCTGCGCGCCAGCGACGTGCTGGCGCTGGTGCCGCCGGTCGTCGTCGACACGAAGCCGCCAACGTCCGTGGCGAACGGCGACTACGTGCTGCCGCGACCCGGCGAGCCGCTCGACCCCGCGCAGGAGCAGGGCGATCCACTGCTGGTCGGCATGCGCACGCTGCACGACGAACTGTTCGCCGCAGCGCGCGCGGCCCGTCGCCCCGGCGAAGCGATGGTGGCGATCGCGCACGGCTATCTGGTCGGCGGCGCGCTCAGCGAACTCAGCGAGCGCAAGGTGCTCGGCGGCAACCAGCACGCGCTGCCGCTCGACCTGTTCCCCGACGACTGCGCCTACGTGGCGCTCGGCCACCTGCATCGGCCGCAGACGCTCGGTGGGCGCGAGCACGTGCGCTACGCCGGTTCGCCGATTCCGTTGTCGATGCCCGAGCGCCTGCACGCGCACCACGTCGTGTTCTGCGATCTCGACGGCGAACGCGTGGCGAAGGTGTGGTCGCTGCGCGTGCCGCGGCTGGTGCCGATGCTGCGCCTGCCCGAGCGTGGCGAACTCGGTGTCGACGAGGCACTGGCGGCGGTGGCGGCGCTGCCGAAGCGCGATCCGTCGACGCCCGACGAACTGCGGCCGCTGGTCGAAGTCGCGGTGCGGCTGGCGCAGCCGTCGCCGCAGCTCGGCGAACGCATCGCACGCGCGATCGCCGATCGGCAGGCGCGCCTCGTGCGCGTCGAGGTCGTCACCGACGCCGAAGCCGCGGACCGCGCGCTCGGCGGCGACACGGCGCGCCCGGCAGATCTGGCGTCGTGGACGCCGGAGCAGGTGTTCGTGAAGCGCTACCAGCAGTCGCACCGCGAGCCGCCAGCACCCGAGCTGCTGCGTGCGTTCCGCGAAATGCTGGAGCAGGTGCAGCACGACGAGCCGGCGGGAGGTGTGCGATGAAGATCCTCGCCATCCGCGGCCAGAACCTCGCCAGCCTGGCGCAGTCGTTCGAGGTCGACCTCGTGCACGGGCCGCTCGCCGGCGTCGGCCTGTTCGCGATCACCGGTCCGGTCGGTGCCGGCAAGAGCACGCTGCTCGATGCGCTGTGCCTGCCGCTGTTCGACCAGACGCCGCGCCTGCACGGCCGCGGTGGGCCGCTGGTCGGCGACGAGGCGCAGGATCCGAACGACTGGCTGCGCGCCAACGATCCGCGCACGCTGCTGCGCCGCGACGCCGCCGAGGGCTTCGCCGAGGTCGACTTCAGCGGCCGCGACGGCGTGCGCTACCGGGCGCGCTGGAGCGTGCGCCGCGCGCGCCGGCGCCTCGACGGCCGGGTGCAAGAACAGGAACTGTCGTTGCGCGACCTCGACCGCGACCTGGTCGTCGCCGCCGGCCGGCGCAGCGAGGTGCTGCTGGCGGTGCAGCAGCGGCTCGGGCTCGACTTCGCGCAGTTCTGCCGTTCGGTGCTGCTGGCGCAGGGCGACTTCGCCGCGTTCCTGCGCGCACCCGCCGACGAACGGGCTCGGCTGTTGGAGACGCTGACCGGTGCCGAGATCTACCGGCGCTTGTCGAAGGCGGCGCACGAACGCGCGCGCACCGCCGGCATCGAGGTCGGCAAGCTGCAGGCGCAGGTCGACGCGCAGCTGGTGCTCGACGACGAGCAGCGACGCGCGCTCGAGCAGGAGCTCGCGCGCCTGCGCGACGAGCAGCGCATGGCCGAGTTCGTCAGCGCGCTCGCGAGCCAGCACGTGCAGTGGTACGACCACGCCGCGAACCATCGGCTGCGCGAGAGCGAAGCGACGGTCGCGCTGCAACAGGCGATCGCACGCGACCAGGCGGCTGCCGAGCAGAAACAGCGCGTGGCGGCGCAGCAGCGGGCGCTGGCGGCGGTGCCGCGTTGGCAGCTAGCGCAGGAGGCCGCGGCGCGCGCCGACGCGGCCGAAGGCGACGAGCGCGCGGCGGTGGCGCTGCTCGACGAACGGCAGCGCGCGTTGGTCGCAGCAGAGGCGCGCTGGAGCGCGTCGTACGCGCGCACGTTCGCGGTGGCGCCGCCGTCCGAGTGGCCGCCGTTGCTCGCCGAGCTCGCACGCTGGCAGCCGCTCGTGCTGCAGCTGCAGCAGGCCGAACGCCATCGGCAGGAGCTCGCCGCGCTGGCGCCGGCGCGGGCCAAGGCCGTGGTGGATGCGCGGACGGCGCTGGCGACGGCGCAGCAGCAGGTGGCGGCGGCGGCGGCCGACGTTGCGCGCGTTCGCGGCGAACTGGCGACGGCGCAGGCCGCGGCCGAGGCGTTTCGTGGCGACTTGCTGCAGGTGCGGCGCCGCGAACTCGACGCGATGCGCGAGCAGTTGGCCGCAGCGCAGCGTTTGCTCGAGGCGTGGAGTCGGGCGGCGACGGCGGCGAGTCGCACGCGTGAGCGCGCCGCCGCCGCAGCGGCGACGACGGCGGAGCTGCAGGCGAAGCTCGCCACCGCCGAAGGCAAGCACCGCCAGGCGGTCACCGCGGTGCAGCGCGTTCGCTCGCAGCTCGAGGCGATGGGGCAGCGAGCGGCGCTGGCCGCGTTCGGCGCGCAGTTGCAGCCTGGATCGCCGTGCCCTTTGTGCGGCTCGGCCGAGCATCCGAACCCCGTGCACCACGATGACGCCGAGCTGGCCGTGCAGAAGCGCGCCGGCACCGCGGCGGAACGTGTGCTCGCCGAGGCCGAGACGCAGCTGCGGACGGCGGCGACCCATGCCGCGGCTGGTCAGCGCGACCTGCAGCGAGCCGAAGAAGAGCGGCAGCTCGCAGCCGACGAACTGGTGGTGGCGCAGAGTGCGTTCGCAGCACACGGTGCGTGCCGCGAGACGGAGCTTGCCGGCGCGCAGTCGTGGTTCGCCGCGGCGACGTCGGCGCAGGCGCTGGCGAACGTGGCCTTCCAGCGGGACGAGGCCGCGGCGACCGCGGTCGTGCAGCAGCTGCAGCAGGCGCTCGCCGCCGCTGGCGAGATCGAGCGGCAGCAGCACGAACGGCAGCAGGCGTTGGCGCGCGCCGACGCGGCACACGAGCGGGCGCGCGAGGCGGAGTCGCAGCTGGCCCGCGATCGCACGGCGGCGGCGACGCGGCTCGACGAACTGCTGGCCGCGCTGGCGCCGGCGTGCGCGTTCCTGCCCGAGGGCGTGGCTTCGTTGCAGCGCCTGCCGGGGGATCGCCTCGCCACCTTGCAGGCCCTGGCCGACGAGTTGCGCCGGCGCAACGACGTCGGATCTCAGTTGCAGGCGGCGCAGGTGGAGCGGCAGCTGCGTGGGGCGGCGGCGACCGAGATGGCGCGGGAACGCGAGCGTGCGCGCCAGGACCTGCTGCGCGCGTTGGCGCCGGACGGGCTGTCGCTGGCCGACGTCGAAGCGGCGGCGCGGCTCGGCGCCGACGGCATCGCCGAGATCGCGCGGCAGCATCGCGAACTCGAGGACGAGGTCGTGCGTGTGCGGGCTTCGCTGGCGGTCATCGCTCGCGACCGCCAACGACACGAAGCAGAGGCGCGGCCGGCGATGGACGCCGACGAAGCGAAGCGCGCGCTCGCGGACGCCCGCACCGCCGTCGAGCAGCTGCAGAAGCGCAGCGACGAGGCCAAGGCGCGCCTCGGCGCCGACGACCTGGTGCGCAAGCAGCGCGACGAACTGGCGCCGCGCCTCGCTGCGGCGCAGGCGGCGCAAGCCGTCTGGCTGCAGCTCGACGACCTGATCGGCAGCAGCACCGGCGACGCGTTCGCCGTGTTCGCGCAGGAGCTGACCCTCGACCTGCTGCTGCTCGAGGCCAACCGCCGGCTCGCCGAGCTGGCGCGCCGCTACCGGCTGCAGCGGAACCGCGGCGGCGACCTCGACTTCGTCGTCGTCGACCTCGACCTCGGCGGGCAGCGGCGCAGCCTGATGACCCTGTCCGGCGGCGAGACGTTCCTGGTGTCGCTGGCCCTGGCGTTGGCGCTGGCGACGCTGGCGGCGCCGCGCTCGCGGGTCGAGACGCTGTTCCTCGACGAAGGCTTCGGCACGCTCGACGCGCAGTCGCTGGAGCAGGCGCTCGGTGCGCTCGACGCGCTGCAGGCGGCCGGCTGTCAGGTCGGGATCATCTCGCACGTCGACGGCATCGCCGAACGCATCGGCGCGCAGGTCGTCGTGCAGCCGGAAGGGGCTGGGCAGAGCCGGGTGCTGGCGCGCGTGCGGTGAGCGACGCGGCGCGCAGCGAGCTGCGGCTGGCGTCGCGTCGGATCCCGTTCGTTTCGTGTCCTCGGTGAGCGAACGGCGCTGTCGCGCTCGCTAGGCTTCGCGCCGCCATGGAATCCGCTTCCACCTCGTCGCGCGGTCTGTCGCTGCCGACCAAGATCCTGCTCGGACTGCTGCTCGGCGCCACACTCGGCGTGACGCTGAACGTGATGTATGCACCGCCGCTCGGCGGCGAGAAGACCGACGCGTGGAGGTCGCTCGAGGCGTTCGCGGACGGCGTCGTCAAGCCGTTCGGCGACCTGTTCCTCAGCATGCTGTTCATGGTCGTCGTGCCGATCGTGTTCAGCTCGCTGTTCCTCGGCGTCGCCGGGCTCGGCAGCGTGCAGAAGCTCGGCAGCCTCGGCGGGCGCACGCTGCTGTGGTTCCTGGTGACGACGACCGCGGCGGTGCTGCTCGGCATCTTCCTGGTGACGGTGATCGCGCCGGGCAAGGCGGTGTCGCCGGAGGTCGCGGCGCAGATCAAGGCGCAGTATCTCGGCGACGCCCAGGCGCGCATCCAGCAGGGCGCGCAGGCCAAGGGCTGGATCCAGATGCTGGTCGACATCGTGCCGCGCAACGTCGTCGACGCCGCGGGCGACAACGGCAAGGTGCTCGGCCTGATCTTCTTCGCGCTGGTGCTCGGCGCCGCCGCGATCCGGCTGCCGGCGGAGCGCACGCGCGTCTTGCGCGAACTGCTCGAAGGCATCTACGAGCTGTGCACGCGCGTGCTCGGCTGGGTCATGAGCCTGGCGCCGTACGGCGTCGCCTGCCTGATCTTCCACGCCACGGCGAAGCTCGGCATCGACGTCATGAAGCTCGTCGGCGTCTACTTCCTGACCGCGATGGGCGGGTTGGTCTTCTACCAACTGGTGGTCATCACGCTGCTGGCGAAGGTGTTCGCCGGCATCGCGCCGGGCCGCTTCTACCGCGGCATCCGCACGCTGATCGTCACCGCGTTCTCGACCTCGTCGTCGAACGCGACGATGCCGACGACGATCCGCACCGCGACCGAGGAGTTCGGGGTGCCGAAGGAGATCGCCGGCTTCGTCATGCCGCTCGGTGCCACGATGAACATGAACGGCACCGCGCTGTTCGAGGGCGTGTCGATCCTGTTCCTGGCGCAGGTCTATGGCCAGGACCTGAGCCTGGCGACGCAGGCGATGGTCGTCGGCATGGCGGTGCTGACCGCGATCGGCGCCGCCGGTGTGCCCGGCGGTTCGCTGCCGCTGCTCGCCGTCGTGCTGACGCAGATCCAGGTGCCGCCCGAACTGCTGGCGCTGATCCTCGGAGTCGACCGCCTCGTCGACATGACGCGCACGATCCCGAACGTCACCAGCGACCTCGTCTGCAGCCTGTGGCTCGCGCGCCGCGAAGGGCACGTGCTCAAGGCCTGAGCGGCTGGCACGGAAACTCGGGCTGGTGGATCACGTAGCCGCTGGTGCGCACGTGATCGGGCAGCACCGGCAGCAGCAGGAAGCCGGTGCAGCGGTAGCGCACCAGCAGCCGCGGCCGCGCGGAGGCGTCGCCCGGCGCGAAGCCGAAGTGGGGTGCTGGTGCATCGTGGGCCGGCGTCAGCAGGTGCCACTGGGGCCAGTTGGCGCACGGCAGCGTCCACGGGCTCGCTTCGAGCTGGGCAGGCACCGGGAACGAGCCGAAGTGGAAGCACTGCTGCGCCGGCAGTCGCGGCAGCAGGATCAGCAGCAGGCAGGACAGGGGCAGGAAGAGGATGGGGTTCATGCCCAAAGGGGAACGCGGCCCCTCACTTCCGCAGAAAATCTTGGCGCCGAAACAGAGCCGGCGCGCCCGGGGAGTCCGAGCGCGCCGGCATTGGCGCCCGCCTCGCGGCGTGCGCGATCAGTTCGCGGCGATCACTTCGCGGCGCAGCAGGCGTCGAACGCCGCCTTCTTGTCGGCGTCGTTCATGCCGTTCCACTTCGCCATGCACTTGTCGCAGCAGAAGCCCACCTTGGTGCCGTTGTATTCGACGACCGGGCTGTCGGCCTTCAGGGCCTCCTTCGAGACCGGGCACATGTTGCAGCAGGCGCCGTTCGGGCCGGCGGCCTTGCTGCTCGAAGCGCAGCCGGCGAAGGCGAACAGGGAAACGGTGGCGACGAACGTGAGGAAGAGGTTCTTCATGGCCAGCGGATCATGCGCGGGCGCGCGGGCCAGTGGCAACCGTCGTGGAGCTTTCCCGCGATCTGCCTACGCACCTTGACGTAGCGGTCGGGTCGCGGCGAACTGCACGCCCCATGCGACCCCTCTCCCTGTTCGTCCTTCCTGCCCTTGCCGTGTCGCTCGCGGCGCAGAGCACCGCGGTCCCCGGCATCGACATCCGCATCTACGAGGTCGGTTCGCCGACCATCTACGGCCGCCGCGGCGCCGCCTACCCCAACGGCGAGATCGCGATGGCGATTGGCCACTCGATGTGCAACGGCGGCACCGTGCCGATCCCGTGGCTCGGCACGTCGGGCGGCCTGATGCTCGCGACCTACCCGCGCATCGCCTTCCTGATCGCGCGCGAGAGCGGCGGGCGCCTGGTGCAGGTCTCGAACAAGGCGACGATGAAGCACTCGCGCATCGCCTTCAACTTCGGCGGTGGCCCGTGCGGTCCGTGCACCAGCGGTCCTTCCAACACGTTCCGCGTCGGCTGCAGCGACGTCTACACGACCGGCTTCAACGGCAACCAGGGCACGCTCGGTCCGACCACCGAAGTCGATCCGTGGACCGGCAACTGGAACCCGGTCGGCAGCCTGTTCGACAGCGGTGATCCGTCGGTCGGCGGCGCTGCGGCGACCGACGGCGTCTACTCGCTGACGACGGCCGGCTGGGACCAGTTCAGGAATCGCATGCTGGTGCGCGAGCCCGAACTCGCGGTGCCCGGTGCCATCTTCTACGGCCAGAGCCACGTCAGCGTCATCGGCGAGCCTGGCGACGTGCGCTCGAACAACATGGGTTCGCGCCCGCTGAACATCACGTGGAACGGCTCCCTCTGGACGACGTCGCTGACGTCCGGCGGCGCGTTCGTCGGCGGCTCGGTGTTGAACCGCTGGATCGGCGCCACCGTCACGCAGGCGCGCAACGGCAACGACGACGGCCACTTCGTCGTCGGCGTCCGGGTCACCGGTCCGGTCAACGGCCTGTGGCACTACGAGTACGCGATCCACAACCAGGACAACGCGCGCGGCGGTGCCGCCTTCCGCCTGCCGGTCTGCGCCACCGCGCGCGTCGTCGCCGCCGGCTTCCGCGACCTCGACACCGATCCGCTGAACGACTGGACGGTGAGCCGCAGCGGCGGCGAACTGGCGTTCCTCGGTGCGGCCAACAACCCGCACGACTGGAACACGATCTACAACGTGTGGTTCGACTGCGACGCAGCACCGGTCGCCGGCACGATGACGATCGACGAAGCGCGCATCGGCCCGGGCGCCCTCACGGTCGCAGTGCCGACGACGGTGCCGGGTCTGCTCGGCACCGAGGACCTCGGCGCTGGTTGCCCCGGTTCGCCGTCGTTGTTCGCCAACGGGCTGCCGTCGTCGCCGAACCTCGCCTACGCGCTGCAGACCAGCGGCACGCCGAACGCGTTCGTCGCCTTCGCCTTCGCCTCGCTGCCGGCCGCGGTGTCGCTCGGCGGTGGCTGCACGCAGTACGTCGACGGCGCCACGCTGATCGGCGCGTTCCCGATCCAGGCGAACGCCTCCGGGCAGGCGTCGTTCGCGCTGCCGATCCCGGCGGCGCTGTCGCCGACCGACCTCGCGGTGCAGGCGTTCGAAGTCGCGGCGAACGGCCCGGTGCTCGGCTTCCTGCTCGCCAGCAACGGTGTGCGCGTGCGCGCCGCCGGCACCGGCTGCCCGTGAGCCGCTGGCGTTCGCGGCCCCGCGGCGGTCCACTGCGCGCATGAAGATGACCGCCGCGGAGCGCATGAACCTGATGAAGTTCGTGTGCTCGTTCGTCTGGACCGACCTCAAGGTCGCGCGCCAGGAGCGCGACCTGGTGATGCGCATCGCCGGCCGCCTCGCGCTGACCGACGCCGAGCTGAAGCAGGTCGAGCAGTGGCTGCGCGTGCCGCCGAACGTCGAGGAAGTCGATCCGACCGCGGTGCCGAAGGCGCACCGGCAGCTGTTCCTGCAGGCAGCGGAGCTGGTGGCGAAGGCGGACGGCAAGGTGGTGCCGGCGGAGAAGGACACGCTGGCGATCTTCCGCGACCTGCTCGAGGGCTGAGAGCGCTCGGCAACCGCCGTCAGAACCGTTCGCGGTGGCGATCCCACATGCGCTCGGTGAAGCGGCTCCAGCAGCGCGTCCACTCGCCGCGCGGCTCGACCTGCAGGTAGCGATCGACGTAGTCGAACAGCGGATCGTGGCCCCAGGCCTTCTCCAGCTTCATCGCGCGCGCCGCCAGCACGAAGCCGGCCCAGACGTTCGCCGTGCAGCAGCGGCGGTAGGGATCGACGGCCCATGCTTTCTGGTCGAGGCTCGGATCGGTGGCGTGGCGGTTGCCCCACTCGGCGAGGCCGACGTCCTCGGGGCCGTAGCCGCCGAAGCCGCCGTTGATCACGCCCGGCGCGGTCTCGGCGACGAAGAACGTCTGCGCGTCCTCGGCGAACGCGTACTTCTTCGCGGCGGCGAGCGTCAGCAGCGCCTCGTCGTGCAGCAGGGCGCCGGCCAGCAGCAGCGGGAACTTGCGGCCCGCCCCGCTGCCGCCGTCGGCGACGAAGCTGCCGCCGTTCTGCACGATGCCGGCGACGTCGAGGCCGAGCTGCACCATGGCGATCGCCAGCGGCCGCTTCTGTTCGTCCGGCACGTCGAGCTGCAGCGCCAGCGCCGCTTGCCCGACCAGGTCGGCGAGGTCGCGGCCGTAGTCCGGCATGTTGTTGCGCGGGTGCAGGTAGCCGCCGGTCCAGCCGGGCAGGTGGTCGAGCCAGGGGAGCGCGAACTGCTGGCGCAGGTCGTCGAGCAGCGGCATGCCTTCGACCGCGTCGAGGCGCGCGAGCCGCGACAGGTCGAGGTCCTTGGCGAGCCAGCGGCACTGCTTGTCGGTGCCGCAGTACGGCGGCCGGAACGCGCCCTCGGGTGGTTGGTCGGCGAGCACGGTCAGCACCGCACAGCTCTCGAGCTGCGGCAGCTGGCCGGGCTGTGGATGGCTGATCGTCGACACCAGCGACGTGCCCGGCGGCAGCAGCAGCGGGGACTCGCGGCCGACGCCGAGGGCGACGTTGCCGCGCGGGTCGTAGCGACCGCCGGCGCCGTCGCCGAACATCGCGTTGTCGTAGCTCTGCGTCAGCGACTTCGGGTCGGGGTTGGTCGCGGAGCCGTGCAGCACGCGCACCCCGTCGGTCGCACAGCGCGGCTTGATGTCGACGATCTCGACCGGGCCCACGACCCACCAGTCGCCGTTGGCGAAGCGACCGCTCAGCGTGGGCTTGCCGAACGTCCAGGTGATGCCGGCGTGGTCGACGCTGGCGAGGTGGCCGACCGGCGGGGGCGCCTTGGTGCCGTCCTCGCGCACGGTGGTCCAGCGCTGGCCGGCGACGACGCCGTCGCTGCTGGCGACGGCGCTGGTCTGGCCGCCGGTGTCGGTGGCGCGCACGTTCGTGTGCAGCGGCACACCGAGCGGCAGGTTGAGTTCGGAGGCGGCGGCGCTGATGGCGCCCCCGAGTTGCGTCCACGGCAGCACGTCGGTGGCGCCGGGGGAGGTCCCGACGCTCCACTCGTAGACGACCGGGCGTCCTTCCGGGTCGACGAACGGGTCCCAGTTGGCAAACAGCGACGTGCGGCTCTCCTGGCTGTCGACGTCGTCGGCGAGGCCGTCGCGCACCGAGGCGGTCGCCGGTGGGCCGTCCTGCGAAGTCGGGTTCGCCGGTGGCGAGCCGCCGCACGCGCCGAGCGCCGCGAGCGCCGCGGCGCCGAGGGCGAACGGGCGCTGCGGCCGCGGTCGGGACGCGGCGGTGCGATGGCGTTCCGATCCCAGGGGATTCTGCTCCGAAGCTCCAGCGAGCATGGGCGCCGAGCGTAGCCCGGCCGAGGCGACGAAGTCGACGACCGCCCGCTGCAGAATGCGCAAAGGCCGGCGGGGCTCCGTGGCCGAAAAGGGCCACGGCATCGGCGGTGTGGCCTCACCGGGGATCCGCTAGCATCCGCGGCCCACGGTTCGGCCCACACGCGCACGAACGCACGGAGCAGCATGACGAAGAACCTCGCAGACGAACTGCAGCGCACCGCGCGCCAGGCCCTCGCCGGCCTGCAGCCGGTGGCGCAGGGGGACGAATTCGGTGGCCTGCCGTTCCGACGGCTGGTCGCCGCCGTCTTCCGCGGCCGCTACCTGTTGTTCGGCACCACGTGCCTTGGCCTGCTGGTCGGCTTGTTCCTGGCGATCACGACGATCAACACCTACGTCAGTGAAGGCCGCTTCCAGTTCACCGCGACCGGCGCCGAACGCCTGCGCGTCGACACCGCATCGGCGGCGGAGACGAGCCAGGAGATGATGGCGGCTGGCGCCACCTACATCCTGAGCAACAACGACCTGCTCGAGCGCGTCGTCAAGCGCCTCGGCCCGGGCCGCATCCTGCAGCCCTACGAGCCGGGCAAGGGCGAAGAGAACGGCGTCAAGTCGCTGTTCTTCCGCATCCAGCGCGACTGGAACATGACGCGCGAGGAGGACCGCACGCCGGAGGCGGCGCTGCGCTACCTGAAGCGCACCATCCTGGTCGACGCCCCGCGCTACTCCGGCATGCTGGTCGCGACCTGCGTCGCCAACAACCCGGAGCTGGCGCGCGAGATCCTCGCCACCTGGATGGACGAGGCCAAGCGGTGGCACATCGAGACGTACGACGACAGCAAGTCGTACGACGCTGCGAAGAAGCGTTTCGAGGACAGCAAGCAAGCGCTCGACACGGCGAACAAGGCGATGGCCGAGTTCCTGGTGCGGAAGGCCAAGGTGTTGAGCTTCGACGCCGACAAGGAGCGCCTCGAAGTGGAGCTCGGCGGGGCCAACGGCCGCGAGAGCGACCTGCGTTCGGCGATCAAGTCGATGGAGGAGGAGATCCGGGGCCTGAAGGCGATGGTCGACGGCCCGAACGCGCTGCCGCTGACCGTCAAGATGAAGGTCAAGCAGAGCTCGGCCAGCCAGGAGGCGATCACGCGCCTCGAGCAGGACATCGTCGCCAAGGAAGTCGAGCTGCGGCAGCTGCGCAGCGCCGTGCTCAACCAGGATTCGTCCGACGTGCGCCGGCTGACGGGCACCATCAAGTCGATGAAGGAGCAGCGCGAGGAGATGAAGCGGGAGCTGGCCAGCGCGCCGCTGGTCGAAGAGGAGGTCGACAACCCGCTGCGCCGGAAGGCGCAGGAGGACCTGCTGACGCGCGAAGGCGAGCTGAGTGCCGGCAGGGCGCGGCTCGAGGCCGCGATCAGCCTGCGCACCGAGAAGGAAAGCGAACTGCGCCGCCTGATCGAACTCGAGCCCGAGTACTCGCGGCTGGTCGCGGACCGGCTGAGCGCCGACACCGACGTGCACGCCACCGAGGCGCTGTGGAAGCAGGCGCAGGAGAAGCGTGTGCTCGGCGAGGGCAACTTCAGCTCGCTGAAGCCGATCCAGACGGCCTCGCTCCCCCTCGAGAAGGAGGGTCCGAAC
The DNA here is from genome assembly GCA_044351865.1 of Planctomycetota bacterium. Taxonomy (GTDB): domain Bacteria; phylum Planctomycetota; class UBA1135; order UBA1135; family UBA2386; genus UBA2386. Next base: position 12,853 of record JBILEY010000083.1, read on the forward strand.
CGCGCCAAGCTGATCCTCGGCGCGTTCGCGGTCGGCTTGTTCCTCGGCCTCGGTGTGCTGGTGCTGCGCGCGTTGCCCGACGACGTGGTGCGCACGCGCGACGACCTCGAACGCATCGAAGGCCTGGCGGTGATCGGCGTGATGCCGAGCCTCGACGGCAAGAACCTGCGGCGCCATGTGGCGCTGCGCGAACAGGGGTGGTGACGATGCTGCGCAACCTGATCCAGAAGGACGGCAACAGCAAGCGGGCGGAGGTCATCGCGACCGAGCTCGGCTACCTCTGGTCCAACCTGCTCCAGCGCGGCGTCGGCGACACGCACCGCGCGATCGGCTTCTGCGCCATCGGCGACGACGAGGGGTCGAACACCCTCGCGGCGAACCTGGCGCTGTTCCTCGGCAACAAGCAGAAGCGCGTCGCCCTGATCGAGGCGACGCTGCGCGACGCCAAGCTGGCGAGCGTGTTCCAGGCGACGTCGTCGCCGGGCCTGGCCGAGCTGCTGACCGGTGCAGCGACGATGCGCGACGTGCTGCGGCCCGAGGTCGCGGCCGGCGTCGACCTGATCCCGGCCGGCGTCAGCAACGATCCGTTCTGGACGTTCACCGGCGACAAGCTGCGCACGACGCTGAACCACGTGCTCGAGAACCACGACCTGTGCCTCGTCGACGTGCCCGGCCTGAACCGTGCGCCGGAGGCGAGCTTCGTCGTGCGTGCGCTCGACGCCGTCGTGCTGGTGGTCGAGACCAACCGGCATCGCGAGGCGGTCGTGCGCCGCAACCTGACCTACCTGCGTTCGCTCGGCACGCCGGTGCTCGGTTCGGTCGCCAACCAGCTGGTGCACGAAGTGCCGGCGTTGGTGCAGAAGCTGATGTGAGCGAGCTGGCCGGCGGCCGCGCGATCGCTACAACCCCGCCGTGCCGAAGCCGCTCGTTCCTGCTGCGCGCCCGCTGTTGGTCGTCGACGCCACCGAGTGGTTCCACGACCCGGCGCTGTCGGCGCACGTGACCCAGCGCCACTGGCGGCGCCTGCCGAAGCGCGCCGCAGTGGCGGCGAAGCTGCTGGCGGCCGAACTGCAGCGCGCGCGCCGCGTCGCCACCTGGTGCGTGCCGCCGGAGCTGGCGACGACGGCGCCCGAACTGCTGCGCGAACTGGTCGCCGCCGGGCACGGCCTGGCGCTGGCGGTGGTCGCCGCCGAACCGCTCGATCGGGTGCCGGCCGAGCACCGCGCTGCGGTCGTGGCGACGTGGCAGCAGCAGCGCGACATGGTGGCCGCCGCGGGCGGGCGCGAAGTGCGCGGCCTCGCCGTGCACGGCCCGCTCGGCGACGGCGAGCGCTGGTGGCGCGGGGCCGCCGCTGCGGCTGGGTTCGCGTTCGAGATCGGCGAGGCCGAAGTGCACGTGCTGTCGCGCGGCGCGCAGCTGACCGGCGACGGCGGGCCGCGCGCGTGCGACGTGCTGCGCTTCGCGGCGTGGCGTTGCGACCGCGAGCAACCGCAGCTGCGCGGCTTGCCGCGCGCGGTGTTCGCCGCGCACTACGGCCAGCTCGGCGGTGCCGTGCGCGACCTCGCGCGCTTGCTGGCGGCGACCGACGACGGCGTGCTCGGCACGGCGCTCGGCCTGCCGGCCGCGGTGGTCGGGCCGATGACGGCATCCGCAGCGCCGCTCGAGGCGGTGCCGGTGGCGCCCGCCACCGCACCGGCGAACGCCTCGCTGCCGCGCCTGTCGATCGTCGTGCCGCTGAAGGACGAAGAAGCCGGGCTCGACGCGCTGTTCGTCGAACTCGACGCGGTGCGCGCGCGGCTGGCCGACGTCGCCGCCTGTGACTTCGTCTGCGTCGACGACGGCAGCACCGACCGCACGTTCGCGCTGTTGCAGCAGCAGGCTGCATCGCGGCCGTTCGTGCGGTTGGTGCAGCACGCGCAGAACCGCGGCGTGGCGGCGGCGATCCGCACCGGGCTGCAGGCCAGTGACGCCGAGTTCGCCGCGTCGATCGACGGCGACCTGTCGTACGACCCGCTCGAACTGCGCGCGATGTTCACCCAGCTGCTCGAGCATGGCGCCGACGTCGTCACCGCCTCGCCGTACCACCCGCGCGGCGGCGTGCGCAACGTGCCGGCGTGGCGCCTGCTCTTGTCGCGCACGCTGTCGGCGTGCTACCGCTACCTGGTGTCGTCTCCGCTGCACACGTGGACCGCGTGCTTCCGCGTCTACCGCCGCGCCGCGGTCGCGGAGCTGCCGCTCGCGCATCCAGGCTTCCTCGGCACCGCCGAACTGCTCGTGCGCGTGCTGCGCCGGGGCGGCACCGTGCTCGAGCATCCGTGCGTGCTGGAAGCGCGCCTGTTCGGCTTCTCGAAGATGAAGGTGCTGCGCACGATCCGCCAGCACCTGGGCCTGTTGTGGCAGGTCGCGCGCCGGCGCATCGGCTGAGTTCGTTCAGCGCGCGCTGGCGAACTGCGGCAACGCCGGCACTTCGCGCGGGCGCCGGCACAGTTCGCCGACGTAGCCGGGGCGCAGCAGCCGGCGCAGCGCGGCGCGGTAGAGCGGCGCCCGCGACTTCCTGCCGAGCAACCCGAGCACCAGCCACGCGCATAGCCGCAGCGTGTGGCCGAGCACGAGGCAGGCGCGCACGTACTCGGTCCAGAAGCGGCCGTGCCACTGGGCGTGGTAGAGCAGGCAGCTCTCGCGGAACGCGACGAACGTGCGCTCCGCCGCCTG
>JBILEY010000416.1:0-4696 GCA_044351865.1 Planctomycetota bacterium
CAATCCTCCCTTGTCTCCCTGCTCCGACTCGTAGAGAACGGACTCCGCCGACATCAACGCGAAGCCACTGCCGTCGCCGAGCTGCATACGTTCCGCGAGCCATTTGCATGCCGACGCGACGTCCTGACGTCCTTCCGCATTCGCCACGATGCCGAGCGAACGGCAATCGCCGTTCGTCGTCGTGCACACCGACGGCACTTCGCAATCGACGGGTTGCGCGCGCAGGTCCGGCATCGTCGCCGGCACAGCTTGTCCAACGGTGGGCACCGAGGTGGACTCAGGCTCAGGAACGTTCGCGCAGCTTCCCAGGACCAGCGTCAACAGCGTTGGCACGAACGCACAACGGAGCATGCGCGCGAGTTCACGTTCCCGCGAAGGCAGCGTCAACCGCCTTCTTCGCCGCCCCGGCCCGCCGTCGTCATCAGCAGCGCTGGCTGGCAACCACGCACTCGTTTGATGCGCGCGAAATCTCCGCCAGGGCGAGCGCACACCCCCACCGCTGCGCGAGTTCCCGTAGCATCGCCGATCTCCCCGCATGCTCGACGTCGCCAACCTGCCAGCACTCGCCAACCCAGTCGCGTTCTCGCACACGACGCCAGACTTGTGGCTGGTCGCGGCCGTGGCCATGTTCGCCGAGATCCGCGTCGGCTCGCGGTTGCTGCGGCGGATCACCTCCATCGAGCGGCCGACCTCGATGCTGGTGAAGCTGAACGCGCTGTCGTGGATCACGTTCTTCCTCCTCGTGAACAGCCTGTCGCCGACCGCCTACCCGGCGTGGCGCACGGTCGCGTGCCTCGAAGGCTGCGTCGTGCTGGTCGAGTTCCAGGTGCTGTGGCTCGTCGTGCGCGCGTCGAACGCGCTGCGGCCCGACCTGCGCCACGCCATGGCGAAGGTCTTCGCGGTGTCGCTGGTCGCCAACCTCGTGTCGATCGCGATCAGCATCCTGCCGTGGATCCTGGCCCTGGCAGCGTGAACGGCGCAGCGCCTACCGTCTGGCGATGACGTTCGACCTCGCCGAAGGCACTGCCCTGCTGCAGCGCACCCCCGCCATCCTGACCGCGTGGCTCGGCGAGCTGCCCGAACCGTGGCTGCGCTGCAACGAAGGCCCGGACACGTGGAACGCGCGCGACGTGCTCGGCCATCTGGTCGAGGCCGAACGCAGCGACTGGCTGCCGCGTGTGCGCCATCTGCTGCAGCACGGCGACGCGCTGGCGTTCCCGCCGTTCGACCGCTTCGCACAGCAGCGGCAGGCAGAGCGCACCACGCCGCAGCTGCTGGCGGAGTTCGCCGCGGGCCGTTCGCGGAGCCTCACCGAACTGGCGGCGCTGCAGCTGCGGCCCAACGACCTCGAACGGCGCGGCCGCCATCCGGAGTTCGGCGTCGTCACGCTCGGCCAGCACCTGGCGACGTGGGTCGCGCACGACCTGACGCACGTGACGCAGATCGCGCGCGTGATGGCGCGACGGCTCGCCGACGACGTCGGCCCGTGGCGCGCGTACCTGCGCGTCGTGCGCGCGGAGCCGTAGCGGCCCCGAACCGGATCAGCGGGCAAGCTGCACGACGACTTCGGCGAGTTGCTGCGGACGCACGACGACCACCGCCTTGGCAGGCTCCACGTCGGCGAACACAGCCTCACGCGACGCCCAGGCGTGCACCTGCAGCGACCGCGGCTCGACCTCGTCGAACCTGTGCCAGCCCTCGCCGTCGGTCGCGCCCTGCGGGCCCGGGCCGCCAGCGTCGACGCCTTCGCGGACGAGCACGACGAACGCGCTGGCCGCCGGCGTGCCGTTCGCGCGCAGCACGCGACAGCGCACGCTGCCCCAGCGCGGCAGCCGCACGACGAGGTCCTGTTCGCGGGCGCCGAGGTCGAACGGGCCGACGACCGTGCGCGCGAAGCCCTCGGCCGTGAACGCGAACGACGCGCCGCCACTGCGTGCGAGCGGGCCGATGCGGAAGGCGCCCGCTTGCACCCGGCCGACGTCGAGGCCAGACCAATGGCGATCGTCGTGGTGCACCCGCTCGATGACCGCCGAGGCGATGGGCGTGCCATCGGCGTCGGCGACGACGCGTCCCGTCAGCACGAAGCCCTCCGCATCCTGGGCGCGCACGACGAGCCGCACGTCGGTGGCCGGCGTCGTGAACGGATCGCTGCGCGACCAGATCTCGCGGCTGCCCGGCATTGCGGCGGTCAAGGCTCGGCAGCGCCAGCCCGGCGGCAGCATGGCGTGGAAGCGGCCGTCGGCGTCGCTGGTCGGGCGCGGCCAGCCGCCGAGCACGTCGCACTGCAGGCGCATGCAGGCCACGGCGTCGGCGTCCTCGCTGGGTGCGGAGATGAGCAGTTCGGCGAGCAGCAGCTCGGGATCGACCGCGACCACACGGCCCGCGAGTGGCTGCCCGCGCTCGTCGACGACGCGGCCGTCCACCGGCACGAGCGCTGCCATGCGCAGCGGCACGACCCGTTCGGGGCGCGCGGCATCGACCTCGAGGACGGCGACCGCCGGTGCCTTGCCCTCACGCCCACCGACGAGCCAGTAGCTGCCGCCGCCATCCAGCGGGAACTCGAAGCGCCCGTCGTCGCCGCATTCGCCCCGTCCCACGGTGTCCTCAGTCTCGGTTCCCGGCTTGCCCTGCAATCGCACGTGGCCGGCACTCGGCGCACCATGCTCGTCGACCAGCACACCGCGCACGACGAACGCGCCTTGGAAGCGCAGTTCGACTTCCTGCACGACGCCAGCCTCGAACACCAGCTTTCGTCGGCGGCAGTACTCGCTGCCGAGCACGGCGATCAGACTGTGGTCCCAGATCCACTCCGAGCCGGCGATGCCTTCGAGCACGAAGCGGCCTTCGGCATCGGCCAGGACCGCCGGTGGGCCCAGGATCTCGAAGGCGCCGTCCGCAAGGCTCGCCTCGACCCTGGCACCGACCGCCGGCCGCCCATCGGCGTGCAGCACCCGCCCGCGCACCGTGCCCGTCGGCTGCAGCACCAGCACCAGTTCGTCCGGCAGGCGCCGCGAACCCACGCGCACGAGCCGATCGCCCGACCAACCGACACCGGCCTTGCGCGCACTGAGCAACGTCGGCCCGGTCAGCGTCACGCGCACGCGCCCCTCGTCGTCGGTCGTCGCCACGAACTGGCGCACGCAGGCCTCGCGCGAACTCGGCACGCGCGGCAGGCCGTCCGCCAGGATCGCCACCTGGGGAACGAAGCCCTCGACCTCGATGCCGGGGACCACCGCGCCGGCGAGATCGAGCACCCGCACGTGCAGCTCGATCGGCTGCCTCTCCACCACCGTTGGCGGCGCTGGCGCCGCGATCGCCGACGAACGCGACGCGTCGGTGGCCAGCGGCTCGCGTTCGCGCGCGTCCGGCACCACGCCCGGCGACGCCGCGAGCTCCGCACCGGCCGCGCCCGGCGTTGCCGCCGCCGGCGCCGGCGCGGGTTCGAGCAGGCGCAGCTGCCAGACGACGAAGCCGACGAGCAACACGAACGCTGCGACGAGGACCTTCTTCATGACGACTCCGAGTGCCACGGCCGAACCCGTCGACGCGACGCCCGAACCTGCCGCCGCCGCCAGCACCCGCGCGCGCACCGCGGCGAGCGGTGCCTGCGCCGCCGCCGCCGCCGCGAGGCCGATCGCCAGACCCTGCGGCAGACGCTGGCGCAGCAGTTCGAGCCCGCGCCACAGCTGCGTGCGCACGCTGCCCGACGAACGCTGCAGGCGCTGCGCGATCGCCGCCGGCGGCAGCGTCTGCACGAGGTGCAGGTCGAGCACACCGCGGTACGGCTCGGGCATGTCGCCGAGTGCCTGCTGCACCGCGTCGCGCACCTCGGCCGCCAGCACCACCGTCTCCGGCCCTTCGTCGCGCACCGTCGCCAACCGAGAGGCATCCGGCGACCGCCGCGTGCGCCGGCGCGCGACCTTCACTTCGCGGTGCAGGATGCCGAGCAGCCACGGCCGCAGCGGCCTGGTCGACTGCCAGCGGCCGGCGCGTTCGATCGCGCAGACGAACGTCGCTTGCAGCACGTCCTCCGCCATCGCGTGGTCGCGCGTCAGGTGCAGCGCCAGGCCGAACAGGTCGTCGGCGCAGGCATCGAACACGGCGGCGAGCGCCGCCGGGTCGCGGCTCTGGCAGAACTGCAGGAACGTGGCCTCGAGGTCCATCGCGTTGGCCACCATCGCTCCGGGGGCGGCGTTCGTCACGGAATCCGTGCGTGCGGCGACTGGCAAGACCTGGGGCACCCGGTCGGTTCCCCCCCGAACCGCGCGCGCCTTTGGCGAGCAACCGCCGCGGGAAATGCGGCGCCACGGAGTTCGTGCCCACGGCAGCGTCGAAGCGCGATGCGGCACCGCCCTCTCGTCGCCAGCTTCCTCACCTTCGCCACCCTCTGCGCCTGCGTCGCCACGCCATCCCGCACTCCGATCCATGCGACCTTCCGCGGCACCGCGAGCTGGGAGGCGCACCTCGCGCGCCCGCATGCGACCTACGAACGCACGGTGACGCTGACGCTGCAGGACGACGGCACGGCTGCGCGCCTCGAACTGCAGAACGACGCGCCCGCCGGCCGGCCCGCCAGCTCGCCGCTGGCGATCGTGCGCGACGCCGACGGCGCGTGCTGGCTGCGCGAACCCGGCGCCCCACGGTTCCGCCGCGATCGCGGCGAGGGCGAGCGCTTGCTCGCCGTCGCGCTCGCGGC
>JBILEY010000417.1:0-4688 GCA_044351865.1 Planctomycetota bacterium
ATGGCCGCGGTGGCGCGCATCCGCGACGAGGTGCTGATCTCGGCGAAGAAGCAGACGTTCTCGACCGTCGGCGGCGTGAAGCCGCTCGAACGCATGCGCACGTTCGCGGTCAAGCCGTGCCTCGCCTGGTCGCTGCACAGCGCCAACGAGCAGAAGCGCCGCGAACTGCTGCCGCGCGCGCACAAGGACCCGCTGCCCGAGATCGCCGCCGCCGCCGACGCCTACGCGCGCGAGGTCGGCACGCCGGTGCAGATCGAGTGGACGATGCTGGCGGGCATCAACGACAGCGACCAGGACGTCGACGAACTGTGCACGCTGCTGCAGGGCGTGCGCGGCTACGTGAACTTCATCGTCTACAACCCGGTCGACGGGCTGCCGTTCACCGCGCCGAGCCGCGAGCGCATCGTCGCGATGGTGCGCGCGGTGAAGAGCCGCGGGATCCTGGCGACGATCCGCGACTCGAGCGGGCCCGATGCCGAAGCGGCGTGCGGGCAGCTGCGGCTGCGCGATCGCGTGCAGACGACGCCGGTCAGTTCGTGAACGTGTGCTCGAGCGGCGTGCCGCGGATCACGCCGCCCGGTTCGGCGATGACGACCGGCGTCAGGCCGTGGGCACCGACCAGCGTCGGTGCGACCGGCACGCGCAGTTCGTAGGAACCGTCCGCGCGCTTCGCCGCCGGCAGCAGCTGCGTGGCTCCGTCCGGGCTGCGCACGACGAAGCCCGCCGAGGCGACGACGCCACTGTTCGGCAGCGGCGGCACCTGGAAGCTCAGCACGTGCTCGTTGCCGTCGCGGACGACGCGCGTCTGCCAATCGCCGAGCACCGGCGGCGGCGGCACGCGCAGCACGAACACGGCATCGTCGCGTTCGATCGTCCAGCCCGGCGGCAAGGTCGCGGCGCGCAGCGTGGCCAGCAGTTCGTGCGAGCGCGCGCGGCTGTAGACAACGTAGTCGGCATGGTGGCGTTCGACCTGATCGCGCAGCCAGGCGAGCTGCGCGTCGGCGGCGAGGCCGCGCCAGCCAGCGAACGTCGCCAGCAGCAGAGCACCCGGCACGTCGCCGGTGCGGCCGAAGTCGCACAGGAACACCAGCGGCCGGCCTTCGCGCTGCACGCGTTCGCGCATCGCCGCGAAGTGCTCGTCGAGCTGCATGCCGGCAAAGTCCTCGGCGGCGCGCGGCAGCGACGCCAGCGTGGTCGCCAGCACCAGGGCGCCGAGCGCTGTGGCAACGCGCGGACCGACACGGGCGCCGGCAGCGAGCAGCAGCGGCACGGTCGCCGGCAGCATCGGCAGCAGCATGCGATCGATCGGCGTGAACGTGAGGCCGAGCAGCACCGCGTAGGCGAGACCGGCGAGTGCCAGCGTGTGCTGACGGCGGTCGCGCGTCGCCAGCCCGAGCAGCAGCGCGATCGTCAGCACGGCGGCGAGTGCTGTGGTGACGAGGCCCGGGGCGCTCGTGGCGAGCGCGCGCGCCAGGTCGTTCGTCAGCAACGTCCAGACGTCGCCGAGGCCGCGCTGCAGGTACTCGAGCCAGTGCTCGCGCAGGTCCTGCTGGATCGCCAGAGCACCCATCTGCTCGATGCGGTCGTAGTCGAAGCCGAGGCGGTACTTCAGGACGATGTTCGCCGCGTTGCCGGGATGTGGCGGGCCAACGCCCCAGAGGCGCGTTGCCAGCCAGTGCGGTGCGAGTCCGAGCGCCGTGCCGACACCGCTGATGGCCAAGCGCGCCAGCGCCGTTCGCCATGGCACGAACACGAACAGCGGCAACGCGCCGGCGGCGACGAACAGCGACGACGAGCGGCACGCGAGCGCCAGGCCGAACGCCACGCTTGCCGCGAACGTCGCCTTGGCGGCGAGTGCCGTGCGCGCCGAGGCCGCAGCGCGCTGCCAGCCGAGCAGGGCGAGCGCCACGAAGGCCGCCGCCGGCATGTCGGAGCTGGCGAGCATCGCGTTGGCGAACGTGATGCCGGTGGTGGCGATGGCGAGCGCGCCGAGCCCGGCGGTCCGCGGGCCGACGAACGGGTGCAGCAGGCGATGGCAGGCGGCGACCAGCACGCCGGTCGCGATGGCACTGACCAGCCGGCCGGCCGCCAGGGGACCGAGACCGAACTGCATCGCGGCGAGCATCAGCAGGGACGGACCGTACGGGTGGTACGGATCGCCGGCGGCTTCGCCGTTCGCCATGCGCAGGGCGCGTCCTTCGTAGTCGTCCATCTCGCCGCCGACGCCCGCGGCGGGATGCAGCCATGGGCCCAGCAGCGCGAACACCAGGGCTGTGGCGGCGCCGAGCAGCACGGTGGTGCGCAGATCGCGCGTGCCGGGCGTTGCCGCGCTGGTCGGGGCGTCGGTCACGGCGTGACCTCGAACGGCGTGCCGCGGCGGATCATGCCGGAGGCGTGGATCACGGCCGGCACGAAGCGACAACGAAGGCCGCGCAGAGCACCTGCGGGCAGATCGAACGCGTAGCTGCGTTCGCCGGTCGGGAGCAACGGCACGTGCTGCCAGTCGATGGCGCCAGCGCGCGGCGCGCCGACCAGGAACGCCGCCATCAGGATCGGATCGTCGCTCGGCGCCGTCGCCGTGCGTTCGAGCTGCAGCTGCAGCGTGCCGTCGCGCGGCGTGGCGCTCGCGGCAGCGAGCCACGGCGTCGGCGTCTGCGTCGCGTCGAGCACCAGCAGTTCGTCGTTGCGCACGATGGCGAAATCCGGCGGCAGCGGGCGCGCCAGCAGCGCATCGATCGCGGGGCGCGACGTCGTTCGGGACAGCACGGCGAACTCCTGGTCGTACGCGTGCAGGTGCCGTCGCAGTTCGGTCCACGGATCGTCGCCGACGAACGCGAAGAACGGCCAGACCAGCGCGCGGGCCGGCTCGCCGCGTTCGGCGCCGAGCTCGGCAACGGCGGCGCGTTCGGCGTGCGCGTGCAGCAGCGGGAAACCGCGCAGCACCTCCGCGGCGCGGAGGGCGACGACGGCGAGCAGCAGCAGCAGCACGGCGGTGGCGCGTCGCGCGTCGTCGCGGCGGACGAACGGCACGGCCAGCGCGAGCACGGCCGGCAGCACTTGCGGGATGGTGAACCGGTCCATCGGCCGGAACGTCGCCGCCAGCAGCGAGGCGTAGCAGAGCGTGGCCAGGGCCAGCGCGACCCGCGCGCGGTCGCCGCGCCAGAGCGCGTGCAGGAAGCCGGCGAGCACCGCGAGCGACAGCGCGATGGCCGGTGCAGTCGCCACGCCGACGCCGAGGCCGTTGGCGAAGCCGGACCCGAGGTAGTGCAGCGCATCGCGCGCCGCCGGCCAGAGCCACGAGGTCCACTCGGCCCGCAGGATCTCGTCATAGCGAGGAGCTGCGGCGATCCACTGCGGCTCGTCGTAGTGGCAGTGGAACTTCAGCACGAGGCTGTGCCACGCGAGGTTGTGCAGCGGCGAGCCGAACACGTGCGCGAACCAGACGAAGTGCGGCAGCTGGCCGACGACCAGCGACAGTGCGGTCCAGCCGACGCGGCGCAGACGTTCGCGCACCGGGTGTGCCGGGGCGACGTTCCACAGCAGCGGCAGGAAGCCCGCGCCGAGCCACAGGGCCGGCGAACGGAACGACGTGGCGATGCCGAGGGCCAGGCCGCCGAGCACGAGACGGCGCGTGGTGACGCCGTCGCGCGTGGCGCGGCACCAGTGCAGCAGCGCCACCGCGCCCATCGCCGCCGCCGGCACGTCGCTGCACGCTTGCACGGTGGTGGTGACGACGAACTCGGACAGCCCGACGATCGTGGCCACCAGCAGGGACGCGCCCGGCGGCAGCCAGAGCCGCGCCAGGCCGTGGCTCGCCCACAGCAGCACGAGGCCGAAGCCGACGCCGAGCGCGCGCGCGGCGGCGAACGGTTCGACGCCGCACCAGCCGAGCGCCGCGATCCACAGCGGATAGCCGGCTGGGTGGTAGGGATCCTTGTTGTCGCTGCCGGCGAGGATCGCGCGGGCGCGCACGACGTACTGGTCGAGCTCGCCGCCGATGATCTCGACGGTGTGCACGCCGAACGCGAGCCAGCTCCAGAACGCCGCCGCGGCGAGCAGGAGGACGAGCAGGCGGCGGTCCGGGGCGGCGGGCATGGGGGCGCGCAGTCTAGGTCTGCGGCCGCCGAGGGCGAGGGTGCGGCGGACTCAGCGTGCGAGCGGCGGTGTGTTCGCGCGAGGACGCCGTGCCGCCAGGGCCGGTGGCAACACGGCTTCGCGCGCGCCGAACGCGAAGAAGCGCCGGTGCAGTTCGGCATCGGGCACTCCGGCTTCGATCGGCGTTCGGCGCGCGCGCAGTGCTGCCGTCAGCGCGTGGTCGTGCACGCCGTGTGCTGGCTTGTGCAGCGTCAGGTCGCCGGCTTCGCCACTGCCGACGACGAGCGAGGTCTGGCCGCGCGAACGAACGACGGCGACGTCGTTGGCGATGAAGAAGCGAAGGCTCGCGGCGTGGGCGAGCAACTCGGGCAGCGCCGCTGCGGGCAGCGTGTGGCCGGCGAGCGGTTCGCACGCGGCGGCGGAACGCGGTGCGGCGTCGCCGCTGGCCCGAGCGTGGCCGACGACGAGGTCGTACGGCAACTGCCGCAGCAGCAGCTTCGCCAGCTGCGCCTTGGCCCACGCGTGGTCGCGCGGCGACAGCGGCAGGCGCAGTTCGAGTCGGCCCGGCTCGACGCGCAGCAGCCGTTCGCCGT